>NZ_DASVSO010001053.1:0-9827 GCF_036388035.1 Archangium sp. | reverse complement strand
AACGTGGTTCGGGCCACGGGCAAGCTGAAGAACCTGGAGAACCGGGTCCAGACCGAGGTGCCGCAAGGCACCCTGGGCATCGGCCACACGCGGTGGGCCACGCACGGGCGTCCCTCGGACGAGAACGCCCACCCGCACACCTACGGGGACGTGGCGGTGGTGCACAACGGCATCATCGAGAACCACCTGGCCCTCAAGGAGGAGCTGCGGGCCAAGGGGCACCACTTCTCCTCCGAGACGGACTCCGAGGTCTTCGCCCACCTCATCTCCGATGAGCTCAAGCGCGGCGCGGATCTGCCGGACGCGGTGCGCGCGGCCATCGCCCAGGTGAAGGGCACCTACGCCCTCGCGGTGGTGACGGCCAACGATCCCAACCGGATCGTCTGCACCAAGGACTCCTCGCCCATGGTGCTCGGCCTGGGCCAGGGACAGAACTTCCTGGCCAGCGACGTGCCGGCGCTGCTCGAGCACACGCGCGACTTCGTCTACATGGAGGAGGGGGACCTGGCCGTCATCACCGCCTCCAGCGTGGACATCTACAACCGCTCGGGCCACAAGGTGAACCGGCCCACCCGCCGCATCGACTGGACGCCGATGATGGCGGAGAAGGGCGGCCACAAGCACTTCATGCACAAGGAGATTCACGAGCAGCCTCGCGCCGTGGCGGACACGCTGCGCGGCCGCATGCTCCTCTCCGAGGGCGACGTGCACTTCGAGGGCTGGAACCTGAGCCCGGAGAAGGTGCGCGGCATCTCCAAGGTGACCATCCTCGCGTGCGGCACCTCGTGGCACTCGGGCATCGCCGGCAAGGCGATGATCGAGTCGCTGGCGCGCATCCCCGTCGAGGTGGAGCTGGCCAGCGAGTTCCGCTACCGCGATCCCATCGTGGAGCCCTCGCACCTGGCGATCGCCATCAGCCAGTCCGGCGAGACGGCCGACACGCTGGCGGCCTTCAAGGAGGCCAAGGCGCGCGGGGCCACGACGCTCGCCCTGTGCAACGTCATCGGCAGCGCGATGACGCGTGAGGCGGACATCACCATCCTCACCAACGCGGGCCCGGAGATCGGCGTGGCCTCCACCAAGGCCTTCACCACGCAGCTCGTGGGCCTCTACCTGCTCGCGGTGAAGCTGGGCCGCATGCGCGGCACCCTCACCGTCAAGGCGGCGCAGGAGCACCTGACGGCGCTCACCGAGATCCCCAAGATGATCGAGGACGTGCTCAAGTGCGAGCCCTCGGTCAAGCGCGTGGCGCGTGACTTCATGAACGCGCAGGACTTCCTCTTCCTCGGCCGCGGCCCGATGCACCCGGTGGCGCTCGAGGGCGCGCTGAAGCTCAAGGAGATCTCCTACATCCACGCCGAGGGCTACGCCGGCGGCGAGATGAAGCACGGCCCCATCGCCCTCATCGACGAGAAGATGCCGGTGGTGGTGATCGCCCCGAAGCAGCCGCACGTCGCCTACGAGAAGATCATCGGCAACATCGAGGAGGTGCGGGCTCGCGGCGGCAAGGTGATCGCCATCATCGACGAGGATGACGCGCACGTGGCCTCGCTCGCGGACCACGTCGTGCGGATTCCGCCCGCCAGCGCGCTGCTCGCGCCGGTGGTGGCCACCATTCCCCTGCAGCTCCTCGCCTATCACGTGGCGGATCTGCGCGGGAACGACGTGGACCAGCCGCGCAACCTCGCCAAGAGCGTGACGGTGGAGTAGTCCGCCGCGCTCGGACCGCTGCTGGGGTCCGTTACGCCCGGGATGCCTTTCGAGGCTCCCGGGCGTTTTCATTTCCAGCCCATTAGAGAAGACCCATGAGCGACGACGCCGTGCTGAGCGTGAACCCGCTGGGGTTCCAGTGGCAGACCTCCGACCCGTTCCTCTTCTGCGTCCACCACAATGACGCCTATCCGGCGGGGGACGCGCGGATGGGCCCCGCCGCCTCCCTCGCGGGCCGGGACATCGGACAGGACTTCGAGGGGAAGGACGGCTGGCGCATGTACCACGGTGACGTGGTGCCCGGCTTTCCCCAGCACCCGCATCGAGGCTTCGAGACGGTGACGATCGTCCGTCGCGGGCTCATCGACCACTCGGACTCGCTGGGCGCCATCGCTCGCTTCGGGCACGGAGACGTGCAGTGGCTCACCGCCGGCAAGGGCGTCGTCCATTCCGAGATGTTCCCGCTGGTCGACCCGAAGCGGCCGAACCCGCTCGAGCTGTTCCAGATCTGGCTCAACCTGCCGAGCGCGAACAAGCTCGTGGAGCCCCACTTCTCGATGTTCTGGAACGACGCGATCCCGAAGCTCAGCACGCGGGACTCGGCCGGGCGCCTGACCGAGGTCAACGTCGTGGCCGGACAGCTCGCTCAGCTCCAGGCGCCTCCGCCGCCTCCGAAGTCCTGGGCCTCGCGGCCCGATGCGGAGCTCGCCATCTGGACCCTCAAGATGGAGCCCGGAGCGGAGTGGACGCTCCCTCGCGCGAGCAAGGGGGTGAACCGCACGCTCTATTTCTTCGAGGGAAGCTCCCTGCGCATCGGGAACCGCCCGATCCCCCGCTACTCCGGTGTCCAGCTGCGCGCCGAGCAGGACGTGACGCTCACCAATGGTCCCGACGCGGGCGAGCTGCTCCTGCTGCAGGGGCGGCCGATCGGAGAGCCCGTCGCGCGGTACGGCCCATTCGTCATGAATACCCCCCTCGAGCTCCAGCAGGCGTTCCAGGACTACCAGCGCACGCAGTTCGGCGGCTGGCCCTGGCCGAGCCAGGGCCCGGTACACCCGAGGGAGGAGGGCCGGTTCGCGCGGCATCCCGACGGCCGCATCGAGCGGGCGAAGTGAACAGGGACCGCGTGTCCTACCGGGGGCGGCCCTTCTCCCGTTCCCAGAGCGCGAGCGAGAGGGCCTGTTGCAGGGAGGCCTGTACCTCGCGCGTGCCGAAGGGCCGTCCCGTGTCCAGCGCCCAGGCGAAGAGGGCTCCCGCGAACTCGCCCGCCGTGCGGTAGCGCTGATTCACGTCGGGGGCGAGGGCCTTGCGCAGCACCGCCGCGAGCGGCTTGTCCAGCGTGTCCGGCAGGTTCAGCTTCGCCGAGCGGATGGCCGCCATCACATGGTCAGGGTCATTGCTCTCGGGCGCGAAGGGGTGGAAGCCCAGCACCAGCTCGTGCAGGACGATGCCCAGCGAGAACAGGTCCGAGGCCTGCGTCAGCGAGTCCCCGCGCGTCTGCTCCGGGGACAGGTAGTGCAGCTTGCCCGCCGTCACCCCGTCCTCCGGGCCGAGGTCCAACCCCCGCGCCTTGGCCACGCCGAAGTCGCCCAGCCGTACCTCGCCCTGCCCGGAGAAGAAGATGTTGGAGGGGTTCACATCGCCATGGACGAGCTCCAGCGGCCGGCCACTGCGCGTGCGCGCCTGGTGGAAGTAGGCGAGGGCCCGCAGCACCTCGGTGCACACGTGGGCACCCAGCGCCGCGGAGATGGCCTGCCCTTGCTGACGGTGCGCCCGGAGCAGTCCCTCCAGGTCTCCGCCGACGAGGAACTCCATGGCGATGAAGTAGCGGCCGAAGGCCTCGCCAATCTCCAGCCGGCGCACGAGGTTGGGGTGCTCCAGCAGGCCCATCAGGTCCGCCTCGTCGGCGAAGGCCTCCGCCGAGACGTCCTTGCGCATCAGCTTCAGCGCCACCTTGAGCGGTGCCCCCTTCTCGTCCTGGGTCTCCGCGAGGAACACCTCCGCCATGCCCCCCGAGCCCAGGCGCGAGCGCAGCACGTAACGCCCGAAGCGGCGCGAGGGGACTTCCACGGTCTTGGGAGGCGGGGAGGACGGCACGGTGCCGCGAGTCTATCCCGTCACGCCCGGCCCGGGGTGGGCCTTCACTCCTCGTCGGCGGGGGCGTCGTCCTTGCCCAGCTCGATGAGCAGCTCGAGGTCCTCCACCGCGTCCAGGCTCTCCAGCAGCTCGAGGTTCTCCACCACCTCCTTGTCCTCGGCGGACAGCTCCGGGGGGGACGTGCGCTTCTCGGACGGGTTCTTGGGCGGAGCGGGTGGAGGGGGCTCCGCGGCGGCGGCCGTCCCGGCGCTCAGGACGGTGGCCAGCAGCAGGGGGCGCAGCCAGCTCACGGACGCCGCCTCTCGCGCATCCGCTCGCGCATCTGCTGGCGCTGCTCGGGCGACATCTGCCGCCAGCGGCGCATGTTCTCCATCATCTGCTCGCGCCGCTCCGGGTGCGCGCGCAGGTAGGCCCGCATCCGCTGGCGCAGCTCCGCCTTGCGCTCGGCGCTCATCCCGCGGAACTCGCGGAAGCGCTCGCGCATCTGCTGGCGCTCCTCGGGCGACAGCCGCTGGAACTCGCGCAGGTTGGCCCGGACGCGCTCGCGCTCCTCCGCCGGCATCTGCTTCCAGCGCTCCAGGTTGGCCTTGATGCGCTCCTGGTCCTCCCTGGGCATCGCCTTGAGCTCGCGCAGCTTCGCGCGCAGGGCCTCCTTCTGCTCGGGCGAGAGCTGCTGGAAGCGCTCGGCCGCCGTCCGCCCCTGCTCCTGCTTCGGGGGCTCCGGGCGAGGCTCCTCCGCACGGCCCGTGCCGCCCACGAGCAGCGCCGCCACCAGCCCCGCCAGCGCCATGTTCCTCCGGCCCTTCATCACCGCACCTCCTCCAGCTCGTGGAGATGGGCGACCACCTCCAGGTCTTCACTCTCGTCCAGGCCGAGGACCTCGTAGTCCTCGACCACTTCCAGGTTCATCGCCAGCTCCAGCGTGCCCGCGTCCGGCACCTCCAGCGTGGGCTCGCGCGTGGCGGTGGTGGAGAGCGCCAGCCCCGCCACCGCCGCCAGTCCCGCCGCCGGCACCAGCACCGTGGGCCGCAGCAACGCCCGCAGCCGCTCCCCCAGGGGCCTCGGCAGCGCGTCCACCTTCGCCAGCACCTCGCGCCGCGTGGCCGTCGAGGGGGTGAACTCGGGCAGCTCGGCCATCCGCGCCACCGTGCGCTTCAGGAGCGCCTCCGTCCCCTGGCATCCCGCGCAGCCTCGCAGGTGCGTCTCCACCTCGGCGCGGCGCGCGGACGGCAGCTCCTCGTCGACGTAGGCCGTCAGGTCTTCCTCGAATGGACAGCTCATACCCTGCTCCTCACGGGCACGGAGCCCGCTTGCAGTTCCTCTACCTTTCGCGCCACCGCCAGCGTCGCCCGGTGGATGAGGCTCTTCACCGCCGCCTCGCTCGCCTCCAGCGCCTCGGCGATCTCCCGGTACGCCATGCCCTCGAAGCGGCACATGGTGAAGGCGGCCCGCTCCCGCTCGCTCATCGCCTTCAGCGCCTCGCCCACGGCCCGCTCCAGCTCCCGCCCCGCCAGCGCCTGGTCCGGCCTGTCGCCCTCCTGCCCGGCCACGTCCAGTCCGCTCTCGTCCTCGGGCGTCTCCGACGTCGTCGTGTGCTCCACCCGGTACTCCCCGCGTCGCACCTCGTTGAGGCAGTGGTTGGAGGCCACCCGGAAGAGGAACGTCTTGAACTTCGCCGTCGGCTGGTAGCCCTTCGCGTTGCGGTAGAGCTTCACGAAGATGTCCTGCGTCAGCTCCTCGGCGCGCTCCCGGTTGCCGACGAAGCGGAACGCGAAGCGCGCCACGCTGGCGTGGTACCGGTCGAACAGGACCGCGAAGGCCCGCCGGTCGCCCGCCGCCACCTTCAACATCATCTGTGCGTCCGAATCCGCTTCCACGTCCTCGTCCAACCCCGGGCCCTGAAAAAAGTTGCGGGCCTCTCGCGCGCCGGAGCGTAGCCGAGTTCTCGCGCACCTCATCCTTCAATGTGGGGGAATGGCCTACCCGGCACCCGCCAGGGCAGGGCGGCTGTCATCCGGACGGCGCGAGAGGGCCCCTCCCGTCCGCTGGCGGAAGCTCTGGGAGGGGAAGCTTTGAAGGCGGCCGGAGCCGGTCGTTACAGTCCCAGCCGTGGCCAGCTCCTCGCACACCCGTCCCCCCGGCTCCGGTCCCCGTCAGGGCGACTCGGAGGGCGAGGGCATCCCGCAGCTGCCGTCCCTGGCCTCGTGGGAAGAGCCGGTCAGCCCGCCTCCGCCCGGGGAGCTGCCGCTGCCGGTGCGGCTCGCCGTCCAGGAGGCCCGGGAGGCCTCCACCGAGGACGAGCGCGCGGTGGCCGCGGCGAAGCTCAACGCGCAGCTCGACACGCTGGAGGCGGGGAGCGGGGGCCGTCAGGTGGCGGATCTGCTCCACGGGCTGCTGGAGGGGGGCCAGCTCGCGGGGCTGGAGGACACCACGGGCCGGACGTGCCGGGCCGCGGCCACCGAGGCGCTGCTGCGGCTCGGCTTTCCCTTCGCGCTGGAGGTCCGCCCGGAGGACCTGGACCACCTGCGGGGCCGGGATGGGGAGCCCGGCTTCCCGTGGGCCTCCCTGGCCGCCGGGGGCGTGCTGGGGTCGGGCCTTCTCGCGCAGTGGAGGGCCCTGCCCGAGGACGTGAAGTCCAATGATACCGGGCTCTTGCTGCCCCTCATCGCCCTCATGGGGCTGTCGCTCATGGCCCTGGTGCCGGGGCTGTTGGCTCCCGAGCGCTCGGATGCGAAGCGAGCGGGCCTGCTGGGTCTGCTCCTGCTGGCGCTCGTGGAGTTGTATCTGGGGTTTTTCGGCGGTTACTACGGAACCCTCAGCGGGAGCGCTGGACTGTTGGCCTGGCTGCTCCTCGTGCTGCCTCGGCGCTGAACGCCGTGGGTCATGTCAGATGGATGGACTAGGGTCTTCACATCGCGTACTAAACGCGAGTTCAGGTGGGCCGGGGTGGCTCGCCGCATACGCAAGGAGCAAGACGAAATGGCCGTGAATCCAGAGAAGGAGAAGGCGATCGAGTTGGCGATGTCCGCTGTGGAGCGCCAGTTCGGTAAGGGGTCGATCATGCGGCTCGGAAACGAGGAGCCGCTGGTCCGGGATGTTCAGGCCATTTCGACGGGAAGCATCTCGCTCGACATCGCGCTGGGCGTGGGCGGCGTGCCCAAGGGCCGTATCGTGGAGATCTACGGTCCGGAGTCCTCCGGTAAGACGACCCTGTGCCTCCACATCGTGGCCGAGGCGCAGAAGCGCGGCGGCGTGGCCGGCTACATCGACGCCGAGCACGCGCTGGACATCGGCTACGCGCGCAAGCTGGGCGTGCGCACCGATGACCTGCTGCTGAGCCAGCCGGACACGGGCGAGCAGGCCCTGGAAATCGCCGAGATGCTGGTGCGCTCGGGCGCCATCGACGTGCTGGTGGTGGACTCGGTGGCGGCGCTGGTGCCCAAGGCCGAGCTCGAGGGCGAGATGGGCGATGCGCACATGGGTGTGCAGGCCCGACTGATGAGCCAGGCGCTGCGCAAGCTCACCGGCACCATCAGCAAGAGCCAGACGTGCGTCATCTTCATCAATCAGATCCGCATGAAGATTGGCGTGATGTTCGGCAACCCCGAGACGACGACGGGCGGTAACGCGCTGAAGTTCTACGCGTCGCAGCGCCTGGACATCCGCCGCGTGGGCGCCATCAAGAATGGCGACAACGTGGTGGGCAGCCGCACCCGCGTGAAGGTGGTGAAGAACAAGGTGGCGCCTCCGTTCAAGGAGGTCGAGTTCGACATCATGTACGGCACGGGTATCTCGAGGGAGGGCGACCTCATCGACATGGCGTCCAACGACGGCATCGTCGAGAAGAGCGGCAGCTGGTTCTCCTTCAAGGGAGAGCGCATCGGCCAGGGTCGCGAGAACGCGAAGGACTACCTGCGCGACCACGCGGATGTGGCCAAGGAAGTCGAGCGGCAGGTGATGGAGAAGTACGGCATCGGCAAGCCGGCGGTCGCGGCGGTGCCGGCTCCGGCCGAGGGCGAGGCCCCCGCGGAGGGCCACCACACCGAGAAGCGCCAGCGCGTGAAGGCCGTGAAGTAGTCCGAGCCTTCGTCGCTTGAAGTCCCAGGGGCTGTCTCCCGCGAGGGAGGCAGCCCCTTGCTTCATGGCGCGGCGTCAGCTCGCCAGGTCATCCAGCACGTCGGAGAGGCGGGTGGCGTTCAGCGCCCGGTCGAACCAGCGGTCGAGGGTGGCCACGTCCGTGCACGCCAGGATGCGCTGCTGCGCCTCCTCAACGACCTGCACGCCCCGCGCGGTGAGGATTCGAAGCACGGCCTCGGCACGCCCTTGGAGCCGCCCCTGTGCCAGCCCCTGCTGGCGTCCGCGCTCGATAAGTTCCTCGCTATAGCTCATCATCACCGCCTCCGCTCGTTGGGCATCCAGCACCGAATGTAGCACCCGCCCCGCGGCTTCGTGGGCGGCCTTGCCCCCGACCCAGAGGAGGTAGCGGATGACCACCACCAGATGCTCGGAGCCGTCAGGGGTGGATTGCAGCTGCGCGAAGAGCGCGGTCCAGTCCGGCAGCCGCTGGGCCAACTCCTCGGTGCGTCCGTAGCGCAGGGCAAGCCACGCCAGTCGGGCCAGAGGTGGGCCAGGTCGCGCCAGCAACGCCTCGGCTCGCTCGGCTGTCAGGTCATCCATCAGGTACTCGAAACGCGGCACCAGCGCTCGCCAACGCTCCCGCTGCTCACCTTCGCCCGGCAGGGCGAAGAGCTCCTCCACCCGGCGGGGCGCCGACCAGACGCCATCTGTCCCGTGGTACATGACGAGCGGGATGATGACGGGGAGTACCGTGCTCTCCGGGTGCTGCTGGCGCCAGTGCTCCACCTGGCGGACCACGTAGCGCAGCATGCGCAGCGCCATCCACCGGTCCACCGAGGACTGGTGCTCCAGCAGCACATACAGCAGCAGTGAGTGGCCCTCGCGCAAGCGGGCGGTGAAGAGCAGGTCGCTCTCGGTCTCCCGCAGTTCCGGGTCCACGACGGAGCCGGACTCTCGCCGCAGAGATGACCAGTCCACCTCCGAGACGACATGCGAGGGCAGGGCGGCGCGCAGCTCGGCCGCGGCCCGCTCGGGGTGACCGAAGGTGAAGCGGGCGAAGAGGTCATGAGGTCCGGGCATGGCCAGCCGCTCCAAGCACATGGCGGGCCAAGAGCACCGTGAGGGAGCCTGTGAGACCTTCCTCGAGTAGCCTCAGCTTCCGCTGCGCGCGGACCTTTCGGTGCGGCCATCCTCGTACAGCTCCGTCAGCCCGGTCACCTTGCCCGAGGCATCCTTCTCCATGCGGAAGCGGAGGATGTCCAGGCCATCGTCGAGCATGAAGGTGTCCGCCGTCATCGGGACCACTCGGAGCTTGAACCCCGGCCAGAGGCACCAGAGCGAGCCGTTCTCGTAGAGCAGGGTGGTGTTTCCGTAGCTGCCCACGAAGCTCTTGAGCACCTCGGCGCTCGGCGTCACCGGGCTGGCGAGCGCCTCCACCTTCTGCAGGGCCCACGCGAGCTGCTGCTTGCGCTTGGCGTCCTGGGCCTTGTCCTGGAGTTTCTTCAGTGCGTCACGGTGGGCGGCCTCGAGCGCCTTGTCCGCCGGGACCTGGATGTCCGGCGTCACGCCGGTGCCTTCCCAGTTGGTGCCGGTGATGGGGTTCACCGCGCGGCCGAAGGGAATCCTCGCCAGCAAGTGCACGTCGGCGAGGAAGTGGGACTCCACCGGATGGGCGCCGCCGCCGGTCGTCTCACCGACGATGGTGGCTCGCTTGAGGTTCTTCAGGTCGTAGGTGAATTCCTCGGCCGCCGAGAAGGTGCGTTGGCTGGTGAGGACGTAGACGGGGACGTTGCTCATCCGCTTGCCGGACACGTGGGCCGAGGTCCAGAACTGCTGCGTGGTGTTGCCCTCGCGGATGAAGAAGTCGTTGAGGTGCGTAGGCTCGTCGAAGAAGTAGCTGGTGATGAGCTGGATCATCGTCGGACTGCCGCCGCCGTTCTTGC
>NZ_DASVSO010001052.1:0-3385 GCF_036388035.1 Archangium sp. | reverse complement strand
GTGGACATCGAGGTTGCGGGGGGCGCTGAAGGAGTACCACTCCGCGAACTGCTTTCGTTCCTCCAGCTCGGACCGTCTGCCGCGCAGGTACTCGTAGGCCTTGGGGAACTTCTTCCGGAGCGTGCTCTCGGGAATGAGGCTGTAGCCCTCCGTCCCGACTTCATACGGGAAGATGACGCGCTCGGTGGCGGCGGGCTCGAGTCGGTACCGCCCGAAATCGGAGGCGTAGAGAGGGGTGCGGAGGATTTCACTTTCGACCTCCACCGTCTCGCCGCTCCGGGTCTGGAGTTGCTCTCCCGCCTTGGCGAGGACAAACACCTCGTCCGCTCCCGTGGAGGAGCCGCGGGCGATCCGCGTGGGGAGCTCGATCAAGGGGGGGCCCGCGGCCCTGAGCTTGCTCATGACCGCTTTGGCGGCGGTCGAACCGAACTGCCAGGGCTCGCCGGTCATCGCCCCGGCTTCAATGCTCATCGCCGCGGGCTCGCCCTTTTGCAACGCCGTCGCGGGAGACACCGTCCGGTAGGTGAGTTGGCTGGAGGGGTCGGCGGACAGGAAGAGGAGCGCGGTATACGTCGTGGCCCCGGAGAAGACCTGCTCGTGCCGGAAGTCGATGATGTTCAGCAACGCGCGGCGCTCCGAGAGCATGCGCCGGAGTGGCTCTCCGTAGTCCGTGGAGAAGAACTTGCTGGGAAGGATGTACCCGAGTCTTCCGCCCTTCCTCAGCAGACCGAGACCCTTCTCCACGAACACCACGTAGATGTCGTAGCTTCCTTTCCCCGCCGACGCGTATTTCTTCTTGTAGTACTCGACCTCGACCGGAGCCCACTCCTGCAAGGTCCGGATGTTGATGTACGGCGGGTTGCCGATCACCACATCGAAGCCTGGGTTGGGACTCTTGAAGACCTTCGGGAAGGCCTCTTCCCAGGAGAAGACGTTGATGCGTTGCTGGTGCGCGTCTTCGAGGAGGGAGACCTGCTCCTCTTTGTAGATATCTGGCCCGATCAGGGAGTTCCCGCAGCGGATGTTGTTCTCGAGGTCGGGCAGCGCTCGTTCCGCGAAGAGCGTGAGCTGGCTGTTGATCGTCTCCTCGCTCTCTCCTTCGAGGACTTTCAGGAGGAGGGACAGCTTGGTGACTTCAACGGCCTGGGCGTCGATGTCCACGCCATGGAGGTTGTTCAGGAGGATCCGCTTGCGCTCGCTCGTGGTGAGCTTCCACTCACCGCCCGCGCCCTGATGAAGTACGGCGTTCTTGCCCTTGGCGAACTTCTTGGGATCTTGCGCGACATACCAACTCAGGTGCCAGTCGAGCAGGTACTGGTAGGCACCGATGAGGAATGAGCCCGAGCCGCACGCAGGATCCACGATGCGCAGCGACTCGAGCTGTTTGAGGGTCTTCCCTGTGCAGAGGGCCCCGATCGTCTCCCTGACGATGTGGTCGACGATGTAGGTGGGGGTGTAATAGACGCCGCCCGCCTTCTTGACTTCAGGTTTTTCCTCGACGACGGCCCGATGCCCCGAGGTCAGTCGGATGACCTTGCCGAGGAACTGCTCGTAGACCTGGCCAAGAATGTCGGAGGGAAAGACGGAGAACTCGTAGGGGCTCTCCGGGAAGTAGAGCCGCTTGAAGATGTCCTTGAGCGGCGTGTCGTCAATCTCCAGACCGGTGCTCAAGGTGTCGGGGGCGATGGCTTGCCCCGACTCGCGCCGAAAATGGAACAGGCCCGAGTTGTACTTGTCGTCCGCCTGGTGGAAGAACTGGGTGAGCCGCTGGTAGACGTTCGTGCCGTTGTTGAGCGTCAGCAGTCGGCCATAGGGCTCGATTCCCCGATCCTCACAGATGCGGAGGAAGACAATCCGGTCGATGAGCTGCTGGACCGCGAAGTTCAACTCCGGTTGTGAGAGCGAGGTGTTGCGCAGGGCGATGTTGCGCGCCAGGACGTCTCGCCACTCCTCGATTTCGGCCAGGAAAGCGGAGTCGACGGTGACGGACCCCCGCTTCGCTTTCAACTGGGCCGCGTACTGGTCGAGGCTTCCCCCTTGGACGGCCTCCTTGGAGAACAGCTCGGCGATTTTTTCCCACTGGGAAACGTAGTCCGTGTGCTTGAGGTAGAGCACGCGGCCCTTCGTGGCCTTGTCGCTCTGGGCGGGTTGTGCTCGACAGTCATAGACCGCGAACTCCTCGAAGTCGGTCACGATGGAGAGCGGGAGCTTGGCCGTCCAGGCATACCGCTTGAGCTGATAGGCGGGCTCGATGTCGCTCTCGATATTGACCAGGGGCTTCTTGGCTTCGACGAAGAACTTGCGAACGCCGCCAATGCGAAAGCTGTAGTCGGGAGCTTTGACCCGATTGCCAATCTTCAGCGTGTCTTCGTGGACGACGTCCTTGTACGACTCGGCGATGTTCGCCACGTTGCTCATGTCCCAGCCGAGGCACTCGAACAGGGGATCGAGGAACTCCTGGCGCACGTGTGCTTCCTTGTAGGCCCCGCTGCGGAAGGCCTCGAGGCTCTCGCTGAATCGTTCGACGAGCTCGACGACTCGGGGCGGCGCGGTCATAGGGCGAAGCCCACCAGGTGCAGGTGCCCCAGCCGGTCATCGAAGCGCCGGGCATACTGGTAGAAGAGCGACATCGACGCCGTCTGCCCGAAGGTGGTGCGCACGAAGATCGCGCCGCCCGCGGCCCGGTGGTTGTCGCGCAGGTCCGTGCGCGCCCAGCTCCCGAAGGCCTCCAGCTCCACCTGGCTGACGAAGAAGGAGGGGAGCAGCCAGAAGAAGGAGCTCCAGCCGTAGTCGATGACGAAGCGGTAGCGATAGCGCGCGGTGCCGATGAACACGTTGCGCGCGCTGAGGGCGAAGTCCTCGTAGCCGCGCAGGGACTCGGAGAAGGAGGCGCCAGGCTGGAGGCGCAGCGGGACGTTGCGCGAGTCCTCGGGGCCCTGGCGCCTCTCATAGACGGGGGTGCCGAACTGGATGCCACCCACCTGGAGGAGCCCCTCGGGCGCACCCGGGAGGGCGCGGGCGACGGCGGACAGGTGGAGGTTGTCGCGCTGGAGCAGGGGGAGGCCGGGCACGTACGCATCCACGGTGGCGCGCACGTCTCCGAAGGGGCTCGCGTCGTCGAAGGCGAGGGGGTACACCCCGGCGCCCAGCGAGAAGCCCAGGCCCCGCTGCGTGCCGCCGTACGAGGAGCTCTCCCCGGCGAAGTACGAGACGGCGGCCTCCGGGCCCACGAGCGAGGTGCGCACCCCGGGACGACTGGAGGTGGAGAGCCAGTCCCGGCGCAGCGCCAGCAGGCCGAGCGACACGGGCGTGGTCCAGAAGCTGCGGGACATGGACAGCGTGGCGCCCACGTCCCTCCGGTCGTTGAGCACGGTGCGCTCCGCGG
>NZ_DASVSO010001051.1:0-17988 GCF_036388035.1 Archangium sp. | reverse complement strand
CAGCGCCTTGGCGAACTTCCACGCGGCCGACGAGCTCGCGCCGATGTAGCGGACCTTTCCCTGCCTCACGAGCTGATCCAACGCGGCCAGCGTCTCCTCCAGCGGCGTCTCCGGATCCATCCGGTGGATCTGGTACAGGTCGATCGTCTCCACCCCGAGCCGCTTCAGGCTCGCCTCGCAGGCCTGCACCACGTTCTTGCGCGACAGGCCGCCCATGTTGGGCCCATCCGTCATGGGGAAGTAGACCTTGGTGGCGATCACCACCTCCTCCAGCCGCGCGTACTTGCGCAGGGCCCGGCCCGTCACTTCCTCGCTCACGCCCAGCGAGTACATGTTCGCCGTGTCGAAGAAGTTGATGCCGGCCTCCACCGCCCGGCGGAAGAAGGCCTGCGAGGCCTCCTCGTCCAGCACCCACGGGCGCCACGTCGGGGTGCCGTAGCTCATGCACCCCAGGCAGATCCGAGACACCTTCAGGCCGGTGTGGCCCAGGTTGGCGTAGTTCATCCCTTCAGAGTGCCACACCCACCTCGAGCAGGGTGAGGCCATAGAGCAGGCCGAGCCCGGGTCGATCCGTGCCCACGCCCACGCCCAGCTCCAGCAGGGACACCTGCGCGCGCCCCAGGGAGAAGCGCGCGGGCGCCAGCGTCAGCCCGAGCCCCAGCGACGGCCCCGCGACGGGCAGGGGGTGCTCGGGGGTGAGGAAGTCCAGTCTGTCCCCGAAGAGGCCCGTGAGGCTCACCCACGCGGCGGGAGTCCACCACCCCTGGCGCTGCACGCCCGCGCCCACGCGCACTTCGAGCGCCGAGCCCAGGCCCGTCAGGCCATTCGCGTCCACCTGGAGCAGCCACCGTCCGTCCACCGTGTCGCGCAGGCCGATGCCACCTCCCACGCCTCCGTGGGTGCGCGCCGGAGACAGGTAGAGCGTTGCCCCCGAGCGGGCATACACCGCGAACTGGTGCCGCGGGGGCACGGCCTCCTCGGTTGGCTCCGGCGAGGTGGCCAACGCGGAGAGCAGGAGAAGCGTCGTCGGAGTCATGGCAGGGGGCCCTCCGCCCAGAGAGCGAGCCCGGCGGCCGACAGCCGGGTGACGCCCGCGAGGAAGTCCGGATCCAACGTGGCGGGCACGTCGGTGTCGCGGTGGTAGTGGGGGTTGCGGAAGTTGGCGGTGTCGGTGAGGAAGAGCGCGCTGTGCCCGGCCAGCCAGAAGGGCGCGTGGTCACTGCGCATGAGGTTGCCCGCGAAGGGGCCGGAGCCGTCGATCGGCGCCAGCGCGCCTCGAACGGGGACGAAGCCCAGCTTGCCGCTCAGCGCGTACAGCTCCTCCAGCCGGGGACGCGACTGCTCGTTGGCGATGGCGGCGAGGAAGTCGCCCGTGTCAGGCATGGGGAAGCCGGGCAGGCCCTGCTGGGCTCCGGGGCGCGCATCCCGGTAGCCGATGCAGTCGAAGACGATCGAGGCAATCACCTTCTCCTCGGCGTGCAACCGCACGTAGCGCGTGCTGCCCACGACGCCCAGCTCCTCCAGGTCGAAGCCCACGAAGCGCACCGTGCGCGCGAAGCGCTTGCCCGCGGCCAGCCGCGCCATCTCCAGCATCGCCGCCACGCCCGAGCTGTTGTCGTCCGCCCCCGCATGGAAGGCGTCGTAGTGGGCGCCCACCACCACCACCTCGTCGGGGCGCTCGGTGCCGCGCAGCTCGGCGATGACATTGGCGGTGGGAAAGCGCGGATCCTCCGTCTCATTCAGGGTGACGGTGTAGCCGAGCGCCTCGAAGCGCTCTCGCACGAGCTGGCGGGCCTTGTCGCGGGTGAGGTGGCATACCGGATGGCGCTCCGTGTCGATCTGATCCACCTCGAACAACGAGGCGCAGTCGAGCGGGGTGTCCGCGCGGTGGGCGGCCACCAGAGCGTCCACGTCCGACACCAGGCGCGACTTCTCCACGCCCGAGGCGAAGTCCCCCCCACGGGTGACGGCGGCCTCGTCGACAGGGGACCGCTGGGCACAGGAGCCCGCGGCGAGCAGGAGGAGGGCGGCGAACAGGGCTCTCACAGCATCACCCCCAGGCGAGCCAGGCCCAGTTGAATGCGCAGCATGGAGCCGGGCCGGGGAAGGAGCTCGGTTCCCCAGTGGACCTCCAGGGCGCTCACCGTGACGCGGCGGAAGGCGAAGCGCAGGGGCGCGGCGTGGATGGCCACGTAGGCGGGCCCGAACTTCTCGGCCCTGCTGGCGGCGTAGTCGCCAGGCATGCCGTAACGGGCCGGGGCCACGACGGACAACCCACTGAGGCCGAACTCCGGGCCCACCGCGGGACGCCAGACACCCAGGTTCGCGGTGAGCTGGGCGCGGGCGTAGACCTCCAGCGGTGGATTGCCGCGCTCGGTGGGACTCCAGCGCACCCCGCCGCCGAGACGCCATGCGTCAAACTCGTACGCATAGGCGGCCTCGAGGCCAGGGCGGGATGGCAGTGCGAGGGAGAGCCCGCTCGTCGAGAGCAGGGTGCCTCCGAGGGACAGCTCATGTCCCGAGGCCGCGGCCATCCCCGGGAGGAGCGCGGCGGCGAGTATCAACCAGTGGCGCATGGGCGCCCGACTCTAGCCCGCGTTCCATACCCGAGGGGCGCTCCTCATTATTCCAGCAGGGCGGGTTCTCTCCCAGTGAAAAGGCTCCTCGCCTGGAGCCCTACCGGCGTGCCCATGGCCCCTTGGATCCCAAGAGACGTGCCGTTTAAGGTGACGACCGAAACAGGGGGCATGATGGGTTTCGTTCGTGTCGGAATTGCCCGGCCCCTGGCGGTCGTGTGGTCGACGTGACGCGTCATCCAGCTGTGCCCTCCGAGCCCCGCTCGTGAGGTCCAATGCTGCTGCTGTCGCGAGACAATCCCGCGTATGCCGTCACTCTTCCTGACGGCGCCACCTTCGTGGACGTGCTCCAGCAGCGGGCCTGGAGTCAGCCCGAGGCGCGCGTCTTCACCTTCCTCGACGAGGAAGGGGAGACCCACCTCACCTACCGCGAGCTGGACGAGGGCGCGCGTGCCGTCGCGGCCCTGCTCCAGCGGCACCTCGCTCCCGGCGACCGGGCCCTGCTCCTCTACCCGCCGGGTCGTGAGTACGTCCTGGGTTTCCTCGGGTGCCTCTACGCCGGGGTGATCGCCGTCCCCGCGTATCCGCCCGATCCGACCCGCCTCGGGCGCACGCTGCCCCGGCTCCAGGCGCTGGTGGCGGACTGCCGTGCCACCGCGGCGCTGACGACTTCCCCCGTGCTGGACATGGTCGGGTTCCTCACCGAGGAGGCTCCGGATCTCCGCGCCCTGCGCTGGTTGGCCACGGATGCGCTCGAGCCCGGCACCGCCGGCGCCTGGTCCGCTCCGAGCCTGTCCTCGGAGGACCTGGCCTTCCTCCAGTACACCTCTGGCTCCACCGGCACGCCCAAGGGCGTGATGCTCAGCCACCGCAACCTGCTGCACAACTCGGGGCTCATCGCGCTCGGGTTCGATGCGTCGCCCCAGCCCGTGGGCGTCATCTGGTTGCCCCCGTACCACGACATGGGGCTCATCGGCGGCATCCTCCAGCCCCTCTACCGCGACATCCCCACCGTGCTGATGTCGCCGCTCTTCTTCCTCCAGCGTCCCCTGCGCTGGTTGGAGGCCGTCTCCCGGCACGGCGGCACCGTCAGCGGCGGCCCCAACTTCGCCTACGAGCTGTGCGTCCGGAAGACGACCCCCGAGCAGCGCGCCGCGTTGGATCTGCGGAGCTGGGAGGTGGCCTTCTGTGGCGCCGAGCCCATCCGCGAGGAGACGCTGGAGCGCTTCGCCGAGGCCTTCGCCCCCGCCGGCTTCCGGCGCGAGGCCTTCTACCCGTGCTACGGGCTCGCCGAGGGTTCGCTGATCGTCAGCGGTGGGCGCAGGGCCGAGCCGCCCGTGGTGCGCCGCTTCGCGCGCGAGGCGCTGCTGCGGGGAGAGGCTCGGACCCCGGAGAACTGGTCCGAGGGCGTGCCGATGATCGGCTGCGGCCGCTCCCTGGGAGACCAGGAGGTGCGCGTTGTCGATCCCCAGACGGGTGCTCCGTGCGCGCCCGGCCGCGTCGGGGAGATCTGGGTCCGCGGCGCCAGCGTGGCCCGGGGCTACTGGGAGCGGCCCGAGGAGACCGCCCGCACCTTCCAGGCGCGGCTGTCGGGCTCCGGCGAGGGCGCGTACCTGCGCACCGGCGATCTCGGCGTGCTCGACGGCGGTGAGCTGTTCGTCACCGGGCGCAGCAAGGACCTCCTCATCATCCGCGGGCGCAATCACTACCCGCAGGACATCGAGCGCTCGGTGGAGCAGTGCGACGTGGGCCTGCGGCCCGGTTGTGGCGCGGCCTTCTCCGTGGAGGTGGAGGGCGAGGAGCGTCTGGTCGTCGTCCAGGAGTTCGCCGCCCGCTCCGGGGGGGAGCCGGAGGAGCGCGCCCGCGAGGCCCTCGCCCGCATCCGCCAAGCGGTGGCCGAGCAGCATGAGCTGGGTGTGCATGCGGTGGTGTTGCTCGTGCCCGGGAGCATTCCGAAGACGTCGAGCGGGAAGATCCAACGCCATGCCTGCCGCGCCGCGTTCCTCGACGGCTCCCTGGAGGAGGTGGGCTCCTGGCGCGAGGGCACCGCCGCCACCGAGGCCGAGCCCACGGGCGCGGTCGTGACGGCGGAGTCCGCTCCTCCCGTGGGGGCTGGCCCGGAGGTGCTGCTGCCGTGGCTCTCCACTCGCCTGTCCCGGGCGCTCGGGGTTCCGGCCGGCGAGCTGAACCCGGACGTGCCCCTCACGCGGTACGGGCTCGACTCGCTGCGCTCGCTGGAGGTGCAGGGCGGGCTCGAGACGGCGCTCGGGGTCAAGCTGCCGATCACCTGTCTCCTGCAGGGGCCCACCCTGCGCGAGCTGGCCGCCCGCCTCGTGGAGCGCCCCGCGCTGGAGGCCCCCGCGCCGCTCGCGCCCATGGCGCTGACGGGGCCCCTGCCGCTCTCGGATGGTCAGCGCGCGCTGTGGTTCCTGCAGCGCATGGCTCCGGAGAGCACGGCGTACCACGTGGTGCGCGCGGTGCGGATCCACTCCCGCCTCGATGTCGCCGCGCTGGAGCGCGCCTTCCAGACGCTCGTGGCTCGCCACCCGTCCCTGCGCGCGGTGTTCCCCGAGGAGCAGGGCGTTCCCGTCCAGCGGCTCGTGGAGCCCTCGGGGCCCGTGCTTCGGGTGGAGGATGCCACCGGCTGGAGTGAGGCCGACCTGCGCGCACGGCTCGACGTCGAGGCCCACCAGCCCTTCGACCTCGTGAACGGGCCGCTGATGCGCGTCCTGCTCCTCTCCCGGGGCCCGGACGCGCACGTGCTGCTGCTCGCGCTGCACCACCTCATCACCGACTTCTGGTCGCTGGGGGTGATGGTGGAGGAGCTGGGTGCGCTCTACACGGCGGAGTCGGGGGGGATTCCCGCCGTGCTGCCCGCGCTTGCCCTGCATCCCATGGAGGCCGCCCAGGCGCTCTCGGCGCGGCTCGCGAGTCCCCTGGGCCAGGAGCTGCGGGCCTTCTGGGGGAGCCGGCTCGGTGGCGGGTTGCCCGTGCTGGAGCTGCCCACGGACCGTCCCCGGCCCCGCGTCCAGTCCTTCCGCGGCGCCTCGCTCGCGTTCCGGGTGGGGGCCGAGACCACCACGCGGCTCCACGCGCTCGCGCGAGAGCAGGGCGCCACTCCTTATATGGTGCTGCTGGCGGCGTTCTTCGCCTTCCTCCGCCGCTACACGGGCCAGGACGACTTCCTCGTGGGCTCGCCCACCGCTGGCCGTGGCCGACCCGAGGTGGCGCGGCTCGTGGGCTACCTCGTCAACCCCGTGGCGATGCGCGCCTCCTTGTCCTCCAGCACCACCTTCCGCGCCCTCATCTCCCAGGTCCGGAGCACCGTGCTGGAGGCGCTCGACCATCAGGAGTTGCCCTTCGCCCGGCTCGTCGAGCAGCTCCAGCCCACGCGGGAGCCGGGGCGGGCGCCTCTCTTCCAGGCGATGTTCGTGCTCCAGAGCAGTCACCTGCCCGGAATGGGTGAGGCGCTCGCCGCCTTCGCGCTGGGCGAGGCGGGTGCACGCCTGAGCCTGGGCTCGCTGGAGCTCGAGTCCCTGCCGCTCGTGCACCGCAGCTCGGCGTTCGATCTCACGTTGATGCTGGCGGAGGCGGAAGGCGCGCTGAGCGGCTCGCTGGAGTACTGCACGGACCTCTTCGACGCCCCCACGGCCGCGCGCATGGCGAGGCACTTCGAGACGCTGCTGGCGGCGGTGGTGGCGGAGCCGGAGCGGCGCGTGGAGGAGGTGGAGCTGCTCGCGGGGGAGGAGCGCACCCGGGTGCTGGAGGAGTGGAGCCGGGGTCCGCGCGTGGAGGTGCCGGTGGAGGGGCTGGGGCGGCTGCTGGAGGACCAGGCGGCGATCCGGCCCGAGGCGGTGGCACTGGAGGGGGGCGGGCAGCGGCTGAGCTACCGGGAGCTGGAGGCGCGGGCGAGGCGGCTCGCGCACCGGCTGCGGCGCGAGGGCGTGGGCCCGGAGGTTCGGGTGGGGGTGTTGCTGGAGAAGAGCGTGGAGGCGGTGGTGGCCTTCTGGGGCGTGCAGCTCGCGGGGGGCGTGTACGTGCCGCTGGAGGCGGTGCAGCCGCGCGAGCGCCTGGAGTGGATGGCCCAGGACGCGCGCGTGAGGGCGGTGGTGACGGTGGGCGCGCTGGAGGACCGGTGCGGCCCGCCGGAGGGCGCGCGGGTGGTGCGGCTGGAGGAGCTGACGGCGGAGGACGAGGGTCCGCTGGAGAGCGGCGTGCGGGCCGCCAACGCGGCGTATGTCCTCTACACCTCGGGCAGCACCGGCAGGCCCAAGGGCGTCGAGGTGACGCATGCGGGCCTGTGCGATCTGGCGTACGCGAAGATGCGGGCGTTCGGCGTCGGAGCGGAGTGCCGGCTGCTGCAGCTCTCGTCGCTGGGCTTCGACGCCTCCATCTGGGAGTACCTGCTGGCGATGTCCGTGGGTGGAACGCTGTGCGTGCCCGAGGGTGGACGCGTGCCACTGGGCGAGGAGCTGCGGCGGGCGCTGGTGGAGGGCGCGGTGACGATGGTGACGCTGCCGCCGTCCGTGCTGGCGCTGCTGCCGGAGGAGGGCCTGGAGCACCTGCGGGTGGTGAAGTCCGTGGGCGAGGCCTGCCCGCAGGAGCTGGTGGAGAAGTGGGGGAGGGGACGGCGCTTCGTCAACGGGTACGGGCCCACGGAGACGTCGGTGTGCGTCTCGTGGGCGGAGTGCGTGGTCGGGGAGGGTCGGCCTTCCATCGGCGGGCCGCTGGCCAACGTGCAGGCGTACGTGCTGGACGGGGAGCTGCGGCCCGTTCCCCCAGGCGTGGCGGGAGAGCTGTACCTGGGCGGCCCGGGGTTGGCGCGGGGCTACGCGGGAAGGCCGGATCTCACCGCGGAGCGCTTCGTGCCGAACCCCTTCAGCCAGGAGGGCGGCGAGCGGCTGTACCGCACGGGGGACGTGGTGCGGTGGAAGGCGGACGGGCGGCTCGACTACGTGGGCCGCGCGGACGCGCAGGTGAAGGTGAACGGCGTGCGGGTGGAGCCGGGAGAGGTCGAATCCGCGCTGCGGGAACTGGCCGGCGCGAAGCAGGCCCATGTGAGGGCGTGGAAGAGCCTCTCGGGCGAGTCGCGGCTGGTGGCCTACGTGGTGCCCGGAGCGGAGACGCCGCGCGAGACGCGGGAGCTGCGCGCACGGTTGCGCCAGCGTCTGCCCGAGCCGATGGTGCCCTCGGCCTTCGTCCACCTGGAGGCGCTGCCCCTGTCCTCCAGTGGCAAGGTGGACGGGCGCGCCCTTCCTCCTCCCGAGCCGACCGCCGACGCGCGCTCCGCCTCCTTCGTCCCACCGCGCAGCCCGCTGGAGGTGTCCATCGCGCGCTGCTGGGCCCAGGCGCTCGGGCGTGAGGCCGTGGGCCTCCATGATCATTTCTTCGATGACCTCGGCGGCAGCTCGCTCACCGTCGTCAGGGCCTGCGCCCTGCTGCGCGACGAGCTGAAGCGGGACGTTCCCGTCGTCTACTTCTTCGAACACCCCACGGTCCTCGCGCTCGCGAAGCGGTTGGACCCGGCGGTGAGTCCCGAGACACGCAGCAGCAACCACCAGGATCGCGCGGAGGCTCGCCGACAGGCCCTCCAGCGCCGCAACACCCGAGGGGGCCGTGGCAATGGCGGATGATCAGCAGGAGCAGCTCGAGGGCACCGGAAACGACATCGCGATCATCGGCATGGCCGGGCGCTTCCCCGGTGCCGGTGACGTCCACGCCTTCTGGCGCAATCTGCGCGACGGCGTCGAGTCCATCTCCCGCTTCGGCGCCGAGGAGCTGGAGCCGTCTCCGCTCGTCCCGGAGGCGCTGCGCTCGCACAAGGACTTCGTGCGCGCGGGCGGCGTGCTCGACGGCGCGGACCTCTTCGATCACGACTTCTTCGACATCGCCCCCCGCGAGGCGATGTGGATGGATCCCCAGCAGCGCGTCTTCCTGGAGTGCGCCTGGGCCGCGCTCGAGGACGCGGCGTATGACCCCGAGCGCTTCCCCGGGAAGATCTCCCTCTACGCGGGCGCCGGCCAGTCCGGGCACGTGCTCTCCCTGCTCGGCCATGTGAAGAAGGAGCCGGCCGCCCTCTTCGAGGCGCTCGGCACCACCACCGCGGAGAACGTCGCCACCAAGGTCTCCTTCAAGCTCCGGCTGCGCGGCGAGAGCCTGGCCCTCTACACCGCGTGCTCCACGGGCCTCGTCTCCGTCCACATGGCCTGCCAGAGCCTCCTGCTGCGCCAGTCCGACATCGCCCTGGCCGGCGCGGTCCGCCTCTCGCTCCCTCAGCGCACCGGCTACCTCTACCAGGAGGGGATGATCTTCTCGCCCGACGGGCACTGCCGCGCCTTCGACTCGCGCGCCAAGGGCACGGTGAGTGGCAACGGCGTCGGCGTGGTCGTCCTCAAGCCGCTCGCGGACGCGCTGCGGGACGGCGATCACGTCTATGCCGTCATCAAGGGCTCGGCCATCAACAACGACGGCCACCAGAAGATCGGCTACACCGCGCCCAGCGTCGAGGGACAGGCCGAGGCCATCTCCGAGGCCCTGGCCTACGCGGGCGTCGGGGCGGAGGAGCTCGGCTACGTGGAGGCCCACGGCACCGGCACGCCGCTCGGGGACCCGATAGAGGTGTCCGCGCTGACGCGCGCCTTCCGCCGCGATACGGACGCGCGCGGCTTCTGCGCGCTCGGCTCGGTGAAGACCAACATCGGCCACCTGGACACCGCGGCGGGCATCGCCGGGCTGCTCAAAGCCACCCTGGCGCTCTACCACGAGGAGATTCCCCCCAGCCTCCACTTCGAGCGCCCCAACCCCGCCATCGACTTCGCCGGCAGTCCCTTCTTCGTCGCCTCCGAGCGCCGGGAGTGGACGCGCGGTGAGAAGCCCCGGCTCGCGGGCGTCAGCTCCTTCGGCATCGGCGGCACCAACGCGCACGCCATCCTCGGCGAGGCCCCGCCCACCGCGAGCCGCCCCAGCAGCCGGCCCCGCCAGCTCGTCACGCTCTCCGCCCGCACCGCCTCCGCCCTGGAGGCCCTGACGCAGGAGCTCGCCGCGCACCTGGAGGCCCACCCGGGCGTGGACCTGGCGGACCTCGCCTTTACTCGCAACGTGGGGCGCAAGGCCTTCGAGCACCGGCGCTCGCTCGTCGTGGCGGATGGCCCCGGGCTGCTCGCCCGGCTGAAGGCGCCTCCCCCGGCGCACGCCCTCGCCAGCCTGGAGGCGGCCCGCGAGCAGCGCGTGGTCTTCCTCTTCCCCGGGCAGGGCGCGCAGTCGGTAGGCATGGCGCGCGAGCTGTACGCGGCCGAGCCCGTCTTCCGGGAGCACGTGGACGCCTGCCTCGCGCAGCTCACCCCCAAGCTGGGGAGGCCGTTGCACCCGCTGCTGTACCCGACTCCCGCTCAGGAGGCCGAGGCCCGTGAGGCGCTCGCGGATCCCCGCTACGCCCTGCCTCTGCTCTTCACCGTGGAGTATTCGCTCGCCCGGTTGTGGATGGACTGGGGTTTCGAGCCCCAGGCCATGTTCGGGCACAGCTATGGCGAGTACGTGGCCGCGTGCCTCGCCGGTGTGCTGCCGCTCGAGGACGCGCTGGCGCTCGTGGTGGTGCGGGGCCAGCTCATGGCGCGCATGCCTCCCGGGGCCATGACCGCCGCGGGCTGCTCCGAGGCCGAGCTCCAGCCGCTGCTCACCGGCGCGCTGTCGCTGGCCTCGATCAACGGTGCCGACCGCTGTGTTGTCTCCGGGCCCGTGGACGAGGTGGAGCGGCTGGAGCAGGAGCTCGCGCGCAAGGGTGTGGGCTCGCTGCGGCTGCCCGCGCGCCAGGCCTTCCACTCGGCGGCGGTGGAGCCCCTGCGTGAGGAGCTCCAGCGCACCGTCGCCGGGCTGCGGCTCTCCGCTCCCCAGCGCCCGTATGTCTCCAGCCTCACCGGGACGTGGATCCGCGCCGAGGAGGCCACGGATCCCTCCTACTGGGCCCGGCAGATGCGCCAGCCCGTGCGCTTCGCCGCGGGGCTCGACACCCTCCAGAAGGAGGGCTACGGCATCTACATCGAGGTGGGGCCGGATCAGGCGCTCACCACGCTGACGAAGATGCACCTGCGGGGCACCGGGCCCGTGCGGGTGGTGCCCTCGCTGCCTCGCGCGGGCTCCTCGGCGTCCGATCACGGCACGCTGCTGGAGGCGCTCGGCACGCTGTGGCAGGCCGGCCTGGAGGTGCGCTGGGAGCGCTTCTACGCCCACGAGCAGCGCCAGCGTCTGCCTCTGCCCACCTATCCCTTCGAGCGCCAGCTCTGCCGGCTCGAGCCTCGCTGGATGGACGTGAGCGATCCCGCTCCGGTCAACGCGCCAGCGCCGGTTCCCGCTCCAGCCAAGGCGCCGGCTCCCGTTACCGCCAAGGCACCGGCGCAGGCTGCGGCCGGCAAGGAGGCTCCCCGCACCGACGTCGAGCGGCAGGTGATGGCCATCTGGCGCGAGCGGCTCGGCATCGAGGACATCGGCATCCAGGACAACTTCCTGGAGCTGGGCGGCAACTCGCTGATGGCGGCGCAGATGCTCACGCGCCTGCGTGAGTCCTTCCCGGTGCAGCTCCCCCTGAGCGACCTCTTCGAGGCCCCCACCGTGGCGGGCATCGCCGCGCGCATCGAGGCCCGCCTGAAGGAAGTGGGGCCCTCGGGCAGTGGCGTCCCGGTGCCTCGCCTCGTGCCCGTTGCGCGCGAGGGCGTGCTGCCGCTCTCCTTCGTGCAGGAGCGGGTGTGCGCGCTGGAGCGCTTCGTTCCCGGCAACCCCGCGCTCCACATGCCCATGGTCCTCCGACTGACGGGCACGCTGGACGTGGCCGTGCTGGAGCGGAGCCTCGCCGAGGTCGTCCGCCGCCATGAGGCCCTCCGCATCACCTATGCGGCCGTGGATGGCCGGTTCGTGCCCCGCATCCACTCCGAGCTGAAGTCGCCGCTCCCCCTCATCGTCCTGGAGGGCTCCCGCGAGGAGCGCGAGGCGGAGGGGCTGCGGCTCGCTCGTGAGGAGGCCGCTCGGCCCTTCTCGCTGGAGCAGGGCCCCGTTCTCCGCTCCACCCTGGTGCGCCTCGCTCCGGACTCGCACCTGCTGCTCGTCACCGTGCACCACGTCGTCTCGGACACCCTGTCCATGGTGGCGATCGCCCGGGAGCTGGCGGTGAATTACGAGGCGTTCCTCCAGGGCCGCCCCTCACCGCTCCCCGCGCTCCCCGTGCAGTACCTGGACTTCGCGGCGTGGCAGCGGCAGGCGCTGGCGTCGGGCGCATTCTCGGCTCAGGAGGCCTGGTGGCGCGAGCGGATGGCCGCTCCTCCGGGCCCGCTCGCGCTTCCCACGGATCGTCCGCGCGGTGCCTCGCGCGGGCTCGTCGGCGCACGCCGCCTCTTCGGCCTGTCCCGCCGGCTCTCCGACGCCATCCAGGCGCTCGGTCAGCGCGAGGGCTTCACCTCCTTCATGATCCTCCTCGCCGGCTACAAGGCGATGCTGGCCCGCTACGCCGGCCAGGAGGACATCGTCGTGGGCACGCCCATTGGCAACCGCTCCCGGGGCGAGCTGGAGCCACTGGTCGGCTACGTGGCCCACGCCGTCCCGCTGCGCACGGACCTCTTCGGGGACCCCACCTTCCGCGAGCTGCTCGACCGCGTGCGCGACACCACGCTGGGCGCCTACGCGAACCCGGACGTCCCCTATGAGCACCTCGTGCGCGAGCTGGAGCCCAAGAAGGACCCCGACAGCTCGCGGCTCTTCGACGCGCTGTTCGTCCTCCATGCCGGCTTCGCCTCGCACCTGGAGCTGCCCGGGCTCCGCCTGGAGCACGTGGAAGTGCCGGGCGCGCCCTCCCAGTTCGGCTCCCTGCTCTCCAACCTCTGCATCTCCCTCGGAGAGAACGAGCGCGGCTTCACCGGCGACATGGAGTACGCCACCGAGCTGTTCGATCCGGCCACCATCGAGCGGATGATCGGCCACTTCGAGGCGATCCTCGACTCCGCCGTGGCGGACCCCGGCCTGCGCCTCTCCGAGCTGTCCCTGATGACCGAGGCGGAGCGGCAGCGGGTGGCCCTCGCGACCCCGTCTCCGCGCGCCGAGGTCGTCTCGCTCGCGGCCCTGCTGGAGGCCCAGGCCTCGCGAGCCCCGGACGCGCTCGCCGTCGTCGCCGGGGAGAGGAGTCTCTCCTGGGGTGCGTTGCGCGAGCGGGCCCGGCACCTGGCCGGAGCGCTCGTGCGCAAGGGCGTGGGGCCCGAGCAGCTCGTGGCCGTGTGCCTGGAGCCGTCCCCCGAGCGCCTCGTGGCCCAGTGGGCCGTGCTGGCGGCCGGTGGCGCCTGGGTGCTCGTGCCTCCGACGCGGCTGCGGGAGTTGGCCTCGCTCGCGCCCGAGGGCGCACCGGCGCCGCTGCTGCTCACGGACTCGCGGCTGCGCACCAGCGTCTCGCTGGACGCCTCGCGGGTGCTGTACGTGGACGCGCCCTTGGAGGCGATGCCCGCCTTCGAGCACCACGCCGCTCCGGTGGGGGCCGACACCATGGTCTGCCTCGAGGCGCTCGCCGGCTCCGAGGGGACTCCGCGACGGGCGATTCACACGCCCCTCACCGTGGCCCACCTGTTCCACATGCTCGACCAGGGCGGTGCGCCGGGTGGCGCGTGGCTGTGGGCCGAGGAGCCCGCGGGGCAGGGGAGCGGCTTGGAAGTGCTGTGGGCCCTGTGCCGGGGCCTGCGCGTCGTCCTGCCGCGTGAGCCCGCCAGCGCCCGGTTCGTGGTGACGGGCCGCGAGGCCGCGCCCCGCCGCCCGCTGGCCTTCGGCCTCTCGTACTTCGCCAACGACGAGGACGGGCTCGGCCGGCGCAAGTACCAGCTCCTGCTGGACGGGGCTCGCTTCGCCGACTCGCACGGCTTCTCGGCCGTCTGGACGCCCGAGCGCCACTTCCACTCCTTCGGTGGCCTCTACCCGAGCCCCGCCATCACCGGCGCGGGCATCGCCACCCTCACCGAGCACATCGGCATCCGCGCCGGCAGCGTGGTCATCCCCCTGCACGACCCCCTCCAGGTGGCCGAGGAGTGGGCGATGATCGACAACCTCTCCGGAGGCCGGGTGGGGGTGTCGTTCGCCTCGGGGTGGCACGCCAACGACTTCGTCTTCGCTCCGGACAACTACGCGCGCCGCAAGGAGATCATGCTCCGCGGCATCGAGACCGTGCGCCACCTGTGGCGGGGCGGCACGGTGCGCCGGCGCAACGGCGAGGGACAGGAGGTGGAGATCGCCATCCGCCCGCGCCCGGTGCAGGCCGAGCTGCCCTTCTGGCTCACGGCCGCGGGCAGTCCGGAGACGTTCCGGCTCGCGGGAGAGCTGGGTGCCAACGTGCTCACCAACCTGATGGGCCAGGACCTCGACTCCCTCGCCGAGAAGGTGGCGATCTACCGCGAGGCGTGGCGGCGGCACGGCCATGGCCCGGGTCGCGGTCAGGTGAGCCTGATGATGCACGCCTTCCTCGGGGCGGATGCGGCCGAGGTGCGCCGCGCCGTGCGCGAGCCGCTGCTCAAGTACTTCCGCAGCTCGGTGGACATCTTCAGCGGCTTCGCGGCCAGCCAGGGCCTGAAGGTGGACGTGAAGACGCTCACGCCCCGGGACATGGACACGCTGCTGGAGCACGGCTTCGAGCGCTACCTGGAGGCCGGCGGCCTCTTCGGGACGCCCGAGTCCTGTGAGCCCATCGTCGAGCGCGTGCGTCGGCTGGACGTGGACGAGGTGGCCTGTCTGGTGGACTTCGGTGCCAGCACGGAGGCGACGATGAACAGCCTCCAGCACCTGGACACCCTGCGGCGGCGCTCGCAGCCGGAGGGGACCGGGGCCGTGTCTTCCGCCCCGCGGGAGAGCGGCGCCGAGGCGGAGGCGCTGCTCGCGCTCGTGCGCGAGGCGGGTGTCACGCACCTGCACTGCACGCCGTCCCTGGCTCGCGCGCTCGCCGCGCTGCCCCGTGTTTCCGAGGAGCTTCGTTCCGTGCGCCGCCTGTTCGTCGAGGGCGCGGCTCCGGAGCTGGCCGCCTCGCTCGCTCGCGCGGCCGGTGTGGAGGTGCTGCGCCGTGAGGAGGCGCTCGGGCCGGCGGCGTGGTTGCCGGTGCGCGCGGAGGAGGTGGGAACTCCCGTCTTCCTGCCTCCCGCTCACGTCCAGGTTCATGTGCTGGACTCCCGGGGGCGGCCCGTTCCCGTAGGGGTCTCCGGGGTGCTCGCCCTCGGAGGCGGTGGCGTCCCTCGGGGCTTCTGGAAGGAGCCGGAGGCCCCGAGGCAGGGGCTGCTCACCCTGGGACAGCGTGCCCGGCTCAGGGCCGATGGTGCCGTGGAGCTGCTCGCGAGCGCTCCGGCGGTTCGCCGTCCGGCACCCGTCCAGGCTCCGCGCCCCGAGGTGGCTCGCCCGGAGGTGGCGCGTCGTCCCGAGGGGCCGACGGCCGTCACCCGCGTGCCGCGCGACAGGGCGCTGCCCCTCAGCTTCGCCCAGCAGCGGCTGTGGTACCTGGATCAGCTCGAGCCGGGGAACGTGGCCTACAACAACCCGTCCGCGCTGCGCTTGAGCGGAGTGTTGGACGTCGACGCGCTGGAGTGGGCCCTCAATGAGGTGGTGCGTCGCCACGAGGCGTTGCGGACCACCTTCGCCCTGGAGGACTCCGGTCCCGTCCAGCGCATCGCCCCGTCCCTCGCCGTACCGCTGGAGGTGACCCGGTTGGAGGACACGGGCGCGCGGGACGAGGAACGGGCCCGGTGGTTGCTCGCGAACGCGAGCAAGCCCTTCCAGCTCGCGCAAGGTCCGCTCATCCGCACGACGTTGCTGCGCTTGGAGGAGACCGAGCACATCCTGCTCGTCAACGTGCACCACATCGTTTCCGATGGCTGGTCCGCGGGCGTGCTGCTCCAGGAGCTGGCGGTCCTCTATGCCGCCCATGTCTCCGGCTCCAAGCCATCGCTGCCGGAGCTGTCCGTGCAGTACGCGGACTACGCCGTCTGGCAGGCGGAGTGGCTGCGGGGACCCGCGCTCCAGACGGAGCTGTCCTGGTGGAAGGAGACGCTGGCGGACCTCCCTGTCCTGCAGCTCCCCGTGGATCGCCCCCGGCCGGCGGTGCAGACGTACCGGGGCGCGCGACACTTCTTCTCCATCTCCCGGCCTGTGTCCGAGGCACTGGTGGCGCTCTCCCGCCGCGAGGGGGCCACGCTCTTCATGGTCCTCATGGCCGCCTGGCAGGCGCTGCTGTCGCGCTACAGCGGGCAAGAGGACTTCGCGGTGGGCACCGCCCTGGCGGGCCGCAACCGGCCCGAGGTGGAGCCCCTGGTGGGTTGCTTCGTCAACTCGCTCCCCCTGCGAGCCGACGTCTCCGGGGCGCCCACCTTCCTGGAGCTGCTCGGCCGGGTCCGCCGCACGGCGCTCGGCGCGTTCGCCCATCAGGAAGCCCCCTTCGAGAAGCTGGTGGACGCCTTGCGTGTCTCGCGGGACCCGAGCCACTCGCCCGTCTTCCAGACGATGCTCGTGCTCCACAACACCCCCATGCCCACGGTGCGGCTCGCGGGCCTCACGCTCAGTGGCATGGACCTGCACACCGGCTCCGCGAAGATGGAGCTCTCGCTGGAGCTGCGCGAGACGCCCGAGGGGCTGTGGGCCGGGCTCGAATACAACACCGATCTCTTCCTCCCGGAGACGGCGAGCCAGCTCGCCTCACACTTCGTGCTCCTGCTGGAAGGCCTCAGCGCGGCGCCGGAGCGGCGGCTCTCCTCGCTCCCCCTGGTGTCGGAGGCGGAGCGCCGCAAGCTCCTGGTGGAGTGGAACCCTGCCCCCCACAGCGCGAGCCCCGAGAGCCTGACGGCCCTCTTCTCGGCCCAGGTCGCCCGGACGCCGGACGGAATCGCCCTGGTGGATGACACGGAGGCCGTGACCTTCCGGGAACTGGAAATCCGAGCCCACCGGATCGCGCACCTGCTGCGCCGCTCCGGCGTGGGCTCCGAGTCCGTGGTGGCGCTGGCGCTGGAGCGCCCGCTGGACGCGGTGGCCGCCATGCTGGGGACGCTCGCGGCGGGCGGCGCCTGGCTCTCGTTGGATCTCTCCCATCCCCGGGAGCGGCTCCGCCTCATGCTCGACGACGCGGACGCCCGGGTGGTGCTCACCCGCGAGTCCCTGCGGGGGCCGCTCCTCGAGGGAGGTGCACGGGCCGTCGTCTGCTTGGAGCAGGCCGCGTCCGAGCCGACGGCATCCCCTGGCATCCAGCCGGCGCCGCATCACGCGGCCTACGTCCTCTTCACCTCGGGCTCGACCGGGCGGCCCAAGGGCGTGGTGGTCGAGCATCGCCACCTGGCATGCGCCACCCGGGCCCGCTTCGAGGCCTATGGTCCCCCGGGCCGTTGCGTCACGCTCTCGCCGTTCACGTTCGATGCCTCGTACAGGGATCTGTTCTGGGCCCTCTTCCACGGCGGCACGTTGCACTACGGGGCCGAGCAGGGGTGGGAGGATCCACGCGTGCTGGCCGCGGCCATCGCCCGGCACCGGATCGAATACCTCTTCGGCGTGCCCTCGCCCTATGCGCGCCTCCTCGAGGCCGCGCCCGCGGGGAGTCTCGGCAGCCTGCGCTCCGTCTTCATCGGCGGCGAGGTCTGCCCGAGGGAGCTGGTGCGTGCCCACCAGGAGGCGGCCCCCTCCGCCTCCTTCTTCAATGAGTACGGTCCCACGGAGGTCTCCATCTGGTGCACCCTGCACCGGGCGGATCCGGCGGAGGCCGGTCCCGTGCCCATTGGCCGGCCCATCGCCGGCTACCGGGCCTACATCCTGGATGAGCACCTGCAGCCCGTTCCTCCGGGAGTCCCCGGCGAGCTGTTCGTGGGTGGTGCGGGGGTCGCGCGTGGCTACATCGGACGGCCGGAGCTGACGGCCGAGCGCTTCCTCGCGGATCCGTTCGACGCCACGCCCGGCGCGCGGATGTACCGCACGGGAGATCGGTGCCGCTGGAGGAGGGATGGGGAGATCGAGTTCCTCGGGCGCCGGGACGGCCAGGTGAAGGTGCGGGGCTTCCGCGTCGAGACGGGGGAGATCGAGTCCGTGCTGGCGAAGCACCCGGCCATCCGCGAGGGCGTGGTGCTCGCGCGCGCGGACGAGCGGGGCGTGACGCGGCTCATCGGCTATGTCGTGCTCCACCAGCGGCCGGGGCCGGGCGCGGAGGTGCTGCGCGACTTCCTGCGCGAGCGGCTTCCCGAGTACATGGTGCCGTTCGCCTTCGTGGAGCTGGAGAGCGTGCCGCGCGCGCGGAGCGGCAAGGTGAATGTCGCGGCGCTCCCCATGCCCGAGAGACAGGCCTCCGTGCGCCACGAGGCCTATGTCGCACCGCGGACCGAGCTGGAGGAGCGCCTCGCGCGCGTCTGGTGTGAGGTGCTCGGCGTGGAGCGCGTGGGCG
>NZ_DASVSO010001050.1:0-7876 GCF_036388035.1 Archangium sp. | reverse complement strand
TGAGGAAGTCGTCCGAGCGCGCCGTGGGACGCTTGTAGTGGGGGCCCTCGAAGGCCACGGGCTGACCGCCGCGCGACACCGTGAAGAGCGCCTCCTCCAGCTCCTCGGAGGGCGCGTACCACTTGAGCAGGCTCACCGGGTGACGCGAGGTGTTGGTGAGGGTGACCGTCACGACCGCGCGCTCGGTGGCGCCGATGACGGAGGCCTTGGAGGACAGGCTCACCGCCACCTCCCCCTTCTCACGCAGCTCCTGAGCCTCGGTGGAGAGCTCAGCGCCGGTCGAGCCCACGTCGCCCGGCGCACCGCACGCGCCCAGGAGGGACACGCTGGCGAGGCCAGCCAACCACTTGAAATTGCCACGGAGGTTCTTGCTCATGTCGCGGACTTCCTTTGCTGGGGGGACCGGCGGGACGGGTTGCTCCCGGGCGATGTCGTCCGGGCGCGGATGGACCATTAGCAAGGCTCGGGCCAGTTGCTGGCTTTCGAGGAAATGCGGGGTTACGAGCGCCTCCACCCGCTCCGGGGAACATCGAAGCTCCACCTCCCTGGCGCCGGAATGTAAAGGAACATCACGGGAGCATGGGCTTTCCTCAGTAAAACCAAGGACTTTGGAGCACGCGCAAGATCGTCCGAAACCAGGACACGAACTGTTCTCCTCGAGGACACCCCGCGCCCAGGGGCACAGCTCCTCGTGTAGAGACATCCAAACACAGACATAAAAACATATTGATTGTCATTTATTGCGATAAAAATACACACAAAACATTGCGCAGAACACCAGCAAAGACAATCAATACATCAACAAACAACAAGCGCGGCCAGCGCAAAGACAAACATCAACAAAAACACACCGCAAGAGCAATAAAGAAAATACAGACACAAAATCATTCAAATACAAATTCGACTCGCAATCCTTATCAAAATAAATAAATTGCACACATCGAATGAGAGTCATTGCAAGACATATCAGTATGCTGTCACTGTAACGACGGGTTTTGTAGTCAAATGTAGGCACGATATCCGTCCTACTCCTGGAGCCGAGGGACTGAGGGGTCGTCTATGGTCCGGGCCCGGCACTTCCGATCCGAGCGCTCCGTGACCTCTCCTGTCCCCTCTCCTGCCCGCCTGCTCGAAGGACGGCGCTGCCTCGTCACCGGCGGCTCACGCAACCTCGGCCGGGCGTTCTGCCTGGCCTTCGCCCGAGCCGGCGCGAAGGTCGCCTTCACCTACTCCAAGCGCACCGAGGACGCCGAGGAGACACGGCGCCTGCTCCAAGCGGAGGGCTGCGAGCCGATGGTGTTCCAGGGCTCGGTCGCGGATGGGAAGCACGCCGCGGCCACGGTGGAGGCCGTCGTCGCGGCCTGGGGCGGCCTGGACGTGCTCGTCAACAACGCGGGCATCACCCAGGTGCTGCCCATCGCCCTGATGGACGAGCCGGACTGGGATGCCGTCATGTCCGTGAACGTGAAGGGCGCGTTCCTCTTCAGCCGCGCCGCCCTCAAGCCGATGCTCCGCGCGCGCGGCGGGCACATCCTCAACATCGGCTCGTTCTCCACCGACCGGGTGGTGAGCAGCCCCGTCCACTATGCCGCCTCCAAGGCCGCCCTGAAGGGCTTCTCCGAGTCCCTCGCCGCCGAGGTCGGCAAGTACGGCATCGCGGTGAACTACCTGGCGCCGGGCCTGCTGAACGCGGGGCTCGCCAGCCGGCTGCCGCAGCACCGGATCGCCGAATACAAGGGCCAGGCGTCGCTCGGGCGGGTGGGCACCCTGGACGAGGTCGCCGCCTTCACCACCTGGCTGGTGTCTCCGCGGAACACCTTCATGACGGGCGCGAAGATCGCGCTCGACGGAGGCCTATGAGCTCCGCGCGCCCTTCCCTCCTCGAGGGCTACGAGCTGTTCCGCCGCCATGTGAACCCCCTCAGCGTCACCCGGGCGGAGATCACCGGGGAGCCCTACCGGGTGGTGGCCGTCCGCGAAGGCCGGCTCGTGGACGCCGATGGCCGCGAGGTGGACGACTTCCTGTCGGGCTGGGGGACCCAGGCCTTCGGCCACCGCAACCCGGAGATCGGCCGGGCCCTGCAGGAGTTCCTCGCGGGGGGGTCGCCCTCGTACTTCACGTCCGTCATCAGCCCGTATGCCGGAATGCTGGCGGCCCGGCTCTGTGAGCGCACGGGCGGAGCCTTCGATCGGGCCTTCTTCGTCAGCGGAGGCAGCGAGGCCGTGGAAGCGGCGCTCAAGCTCGCGCGCGCGTCGACCGGCCGGCCGCGCATCCTCTGTCTGGAGCGGGGCTACCACGGCTACACCATGGGCGGCGTGTCGATGATGCACCCGGGGACGTACCGGGACGCCTTCGGCCCGCACCTGCCGGCCGTGGACCGCCTGCCCTTCGGAGACGTCGCCGCCCTGGAGGCCGCCCTCGCCTTGCCAGACGTGGCGGCCCTCGTCGTCGAGCCCATCCAGATGGAAGGAGGCGTCCGCGCCCTTCCACCCGAGTACCTGCGGGTGCTCTGCGAGGAGACCCGGCGGCGCGGGGTGCTCCTGGTGGCGGATGAGATCCAGACGGGCCTGGGGCGCACGGGCCGCTTCCTCGCGAGCGATGCCTGGCCCCGGAGGCCGGACGTGGTGGTGCTCGGCAAGTCGCTCGGGGGCGGACTGATGCCCGTGTCGGCCATGCTTACCCGCGCGGAGATTTTCGACCGCGCCTACGGCACCCACCCCACCGCCGAGTCCCACGCCTCCACCTTCAGTGGGAACGCGATGGCGTGTGTCGCCGCGCTCGCCTTCCTCGACCTGCTCACCGAGGACGTGCTCCAACGGGTGCGCGAGCGGGGCGCGGAGCTGCACCGCGCGCTGCGCGAGGCGCTCGGGGGCCTGCCACTGGTGGAGGAGATCCGCGGCGAGGGCCTGCTCGCCGGAGTGGCGTTGCGTGCCGCCGACCACCCGTGGCTCACCTTCGAGTACCTGGGCATGCCCGAGTACAGCGAGCGCTCGGCGGTGGGACTGCTCGCCTGTCACCGGCTCTACAAGGCGGGCTTCCTGGTGAACGTGTGCGGCCACGAGTGGAGCGTGCTGCGGTTACAGCCCCCGTTGGACACGGGGAGCGAGCGGCTCGCGGCCTTCGTACACGCGTGTCGGGACGCGGTGGAGTACCTATGCCAGCTTCGGTGAGGGAGACCGGGTGGATCGGAGGCCGTCGCTTCGATGGCTTCTTCTTCTTCGGCAGCAGCCTGATCGCCGGCGCCCTGGGGCTCGCCACGCTCGCCTGGCCCGTGCTCCTCCTGCCGCTGTGGGCCGCCTGGCTGCTGCTGCTCGATGGGCCGCACCTGCTGGCGACGTTCGGCCGCACGTACCTGGACACGCGCGAGCGCAAGGAGCAGGCCCGACTCCTGGTGGGAAGCCTGCTGCTCTTCGTACCTGGGCTCGTGGCGTGGGGCGTACTGCGGCTCACGGGCGAGCGCGCCGCCTTCGACCTCTTCCTGGGCTTCGCCACCCTGTGGTCCTTCCACCACGCGGTCCGGCAGAACTACGGCCTGCTCTCCCTCTATGAGAGCTTCGCGAAGGCCTCGCCCCGGGAGCGGCGGCTCGACACGGGCTTCCTCTATGTGTCGCTGTGGGCCTCCTTCGGGCTGTTCCTCCTGGGCCACCCGGAGAACCGCCGCATCCTGGGACTGCCCGCGGAGCTGCCGGCGCTGGGGAGGCTCGCCCTGGTCGGGGGCGGCGTGGCCCTGACATTGTTGTCCCTGGCCTGGCTCGTCTTCGCCGCCGTGCGCATTCGCCAGGGCCGAGGCGCGCGTCCCGCCCTCTTCCTCCTGTGCGCGGCGTGCGGCTCGGCGGTCATCCCCTTCTTCGTGGTCGGCCCCTTCGAGCCACTCGTGCAGGGGCCCCAGACGCCCGAGCACATGTTCATGGCGGCGGCCATGGTGGGGGGCGTGATGCATGGGCTCCAATACCTGGGCATCGTGGTGGCCGCGAACCGCCGCCGGTTCACCCGGTACGAGGAGCGCTCCTTCGCCGCGATGCTGGGCCGCGCCCCGGTGGCGGCCTACGGCCTCATGGTGGCGGTGTCGGGACTCTACCTGCTGCTCAACTCGGCGCGGGGCGCGTCCCCCGTGGGCTCGATCTTCCCCGAGGCGAGCACGTCCGGGCAGCTCTTCCTCGTCTTCTATTGGGGCCTCTTCTTCCACCACTACTACCTCGACCAGCGAATCTGGCGGGTGCGGCAACAGCCTTCCCTGCGGTACGAACTGGGCCTCGAGGAGGCAGCATGAGACGGGCGCTGGTATTCGGAGGAACGGGCTATCTCGGGAGCGAGGTGCTGCGCGGCCTGGCCGAGGCGGACGTGCCGGCGGAGTTCACCTGGCACACCGCCGCCGAGCGGGCCCGGCAATTGGAAACCGAATTGAAGCAGCGGGGGCATGCGCTGGACGTGCGTGAGTCGGGCGCCATCCGCCGGCTCTGCGCCTCGCTGGAGGCCGAGGGCCGCTCACCCGACGTCTTGGTGCACTGCCTGGGCGTGGGCCAGGAGCGGGCGCTCGCCGACATCTCGGAGGCGGACTGGGAGGACTTGCACGCCATCAATGTCCGCTCGGCGTTCCTGGCCATCCAGGCGCTCGCGGGGCCCATGGCGGCGCGCGGGGGGGGAGACATCGTGCTCACCGCGTCCTTCGATGGAAGCCGACCGATGCCCGCCCCGGCCCACTTCGCCGCTACCCAGGGAGCGCTCTGTGCCCTCGTCCGCTCGCTCGCGAAGGAGCTGGGGCCCAAGGGGATTCGCGTGAACCTCGTCACGCCGGGGCTGCTCGAGGAGGGCATGTCGCGGAGCGTCGACTCGCGGTTGGGAGAGGACTACCGGCGCTTCAGTGCCTACGGCCGTCGGGGCAAGGCGCCCGAGGTGGCCCGCGCCATTCTCTGGCTGGCCCTCCACAACACGTACATGACGGGGGCCGTGCTGCCGGTCAACGGCGGGCTGTGATGGAATTGGCGGGAGTCCCTCCGAGGGTTCCGAAGCAACACCTTTAGGAACACATGCGCGCCACCATCTTTCGCGGGGGAGACCTCGTCGTCGACACCCTGCCCGATCCGGTCCCTGGCAAGGGGCAGGTGCTCGTCAAATCCCTGGCCTGCGGCATCTGCGGGTCGGACCTTCACACCGTCAAACACCCGCAACGCTTCATCGAGGCGATGCAGCGCGCGGGAGCCCCGGACATCATCGACACCTCGCGTGACCTGGTGCTGGGCCACGAGTTCTGCGCGGAGGTGCTCGACTACGGTCCCGAGACCCCGCGCCGGCTGCGGCCCGGGACGCGGGTGACGTGCATGCCGCTGACGATCAGCCCGCAGGGAGTGCGCTCCATCGGCTACTCGAACGCGCTGCCGGGAGGCTTCGCGCAGAAGATGCTGCTGGACGAGACGCTCCTGCTCGAGGTGCCGAACGGGCTGCCCACCGAGCACGCGGCCCTGGTCGAGCCCATGGCCGTGGGCATCCACGCGGTGGAGAAGGCGGAGTTCCAGGGCGGAGAGGTGCCGCTCGTCATCGGCTGTGGCCCGGTGGGGCTGGCGGTCATCGCGGCCCTCAAGCTCAAGGGGGTGCATCCCATCGTCGCCGCGGATTACTCGCGCACCCGCCGAGCCCTGGCGGAGAAGCTGGGAGCGGATGTCGTCATCGATCCCGCCGAGCACTCGCCGTACAAGCTCTGGGAGAAGCACGCCGCGGGAGGGAGTCCGGGCAGCCTCAAGCCCGCGGTGATCTTCGAGTGCGTGGGCATGCCGGGCATCGTCCAGCAGGTGTTCCAGGGGGCACCGCCGGCCGCGCGCATCGTCGTGGTGGGCGTGTGCATGGGAATGGACCAGGTCGATCCGATGCTGGCCCTCTACAAGGAGCTGCGGATCCAGTTCTCCCTGGCCTACACGCCCGACGAGTTCGCACGCACCCTTCGCCACGTGGCCGAGGGGGAGCTGGATGTGGCACCGCTCATCACCGCTCGCGTGGGACTGGAGGGGGTGAAGCAGGCCTTCGACGAGCTGGGCAACCCGGATCGGCACGCGAAGATCCTGGTGGATCCCTGGCGATGAGGCAGCGGGGGCTCGGTCTCGCCCTGCTGGCGGCGCTGGTGCTCCACGCCGTCACCAAGGGGCAGGCGCGCCTGCCCGAGATGCTGTGGCTCTGCCACGTCGCCACCACCCTCCTCGCGGTGGGGCTGCTGGCCTCCGCCCGGTGGCTGGTGGCGACGGGCTTCCTCATCCACCTCGCCATGGGCATGCCGGGCTTCCTGCTCGACGTGGCTTTTGGAGAGCGGCCCTCACCGACGTCCTGGCTCGTCCATCTCCTCCCGCTGGTGGCGGGAGGAATCGCGCTGCGCGGTACGGGCCTGCCGTCCCGCACGTGGCTGGCGGCGTGGCTCACGGTGCTCGTCATGTTGGCGGTGAGCATCGTGGCCACGCCTCCCGCGCTCAACATCAACCTGGTCCACGAGTCGTGGGGACCGATGAAGGCCGTGCTCCCGGGCGTCTGGCCCGTGCGCGTCTTCCACGCCCTCGAAGCGCTGGGGTTCCTCTTCGGAGCGGAGCTCCTGTTCCAACGCATCTGGCGCGCCCGTTCCGAGCACTTTGGTAGCGTGAGGGTCCGATGAGCCTGAACCTGCTGCACGAGCTCGCGGCCGTGCTGCCGCCCGAGGCCCTCGTCACCGATCCCGACGTGCTCGAGGCGCACCGCCGCGATCAGGCCGGGTGGGCCTTGGCTGGCACCCCGCGAGTCCTCGTCCGTCCAGCCTCGACGGCCGAGGTACAGGCCGTGCTCCGCGTCGCGGCGGCCCACCGCGTGCCAGTGGTCGCCCGGGGAGCGGGGTCGGGGTTGTCGGGCGGCGCGAACGCCGTGGACGGCTGCATTGTGCTCTCGCTCGCGCGGATGAACCGCGTGCTGGAGCTCGACCAGCGCGGCATGTACGTCGTCGTCCAGCCGGGCGTCATCAACGCCACCGTCAAGGCGACGGCGGCCGAGCACGGCCTCTGGTACGCGCCAGACCCCGCGAGTTGGGAGTTCTCGACCATCGGCGGCAACGTCGCGACCAACGCCGGCGGCCTGTGCTGTGTGAAGTACGGAGTGACCGGGGATGCCGTGCTCGGGCTCGAGGCCGTGCTCGCGGATGGCTCCGTCGTCCGCACCGGTGGCCGGATGGTCAAGAACGTCGCCGGCTATGACCTCACCCGGCTGTTCGTCGGCTCCGAGGGCACGCTCGGCATCGTCACCGAAGTCACCCTGAAGCTGCGACCCCGTCCGCCCCCGGCGACGACGCTGGTGGCCTCGTTCCCGACGCTCGTCGGGGCCGGTGCGGCGGTCACGGAGATCATGGCCACCACGCGGCCCTCGCTCCTGGAGCTGATGGACCGCACGACGGTGCGCGCCGTCGAGGCCTTCAAGCCCCTGGGCCTGGACGTCGAGTCCGCGGCGCTCCTGCTGGCCCGCTCCGATGCCGGGGGTGAGCAGGGCGTGGCGGAGTGCACACGGATGGTGGCCGCCTGCGAAGCCGCTGGAGCGACCTTCGTCGCACACTCCGCCGACGAGGCCGAGGGCGAGCTGTTGATCGTCGCGCGGCGGCTCGCCTTCCCCGCGCTGGAGCGGCAGGGCGCGACCCTGCTCGACGACGTGGGCGTGCCGCTCTCGCGCATCGCGGAGCTGCTCGCGGCCGTCGAGCGCATCGCCGAGCAGCGCGGCGTGCTCATCGGCACGTTCGGGCATGCCGGCGATGGGAACATGCACCCCACCCTCGTCTTCGACCGGGACGACCCGGAGGCGGTGGCGCGGGCGAAGGGGGCGTTCGACGACATCCTGCGCGTGGTGCTCGACCTGGGAGGGACCATCACCGGCGAGCACGGAG
>NZ_DASVSO010001049.1:0-11901 GCF_036388035.1 Archangium sp. | reverse complement strand
CATCAACGTGTCCTCGGGCGCGCACAAGACGGGGTCCATCCACTGGGAGGATCCGCACCTGACGCGGAGCTTTGGCGTGTGGAGGGCCTATTCGCAGTCCAAGCTCGCCAACATCCTGTTCACCAAGGCGCTCGCGGAGCGCCTCCGGGGCACGGCCGTCACCACCAACTGCCTGCACCCGGGAGCGGACCTGCTGTAGCAAGGCACGTCGCGGCGGCGTTGGAGGCCCTGGAAGGGGGCAACCCGGCGTGGGCTGCGACCCTCCTCCGCATCCTGCTCTCGTAGGCCTCGAACCCACAAACAGGCCTTCTATTCGCCTTATGCGTTGCCCAAGGAGAACGGTAGGCTTCGTCTGTCGCGGCTGCAGCCCCTTGTCCTTCCTCCTGCGCTATGCTGGGAGCCAAGCCGGTCTGGTGTCGGATCCCCCCAGCCGCGCCTGCCCAGGCCATGCCCTTGATCAATGCCGACTACCCGCTCGCGAGCTGGTTCCTCCTGGTAGTCATCATCTTCTTCTCCTGCATCTACGCGCTGCCCCTGCTGTTCATGCCCTTGAGGTGGGCCCGCTGGTTCCGCTGGCCGATGCCCGAGGGCAACACCGCGCTCACCGTCTACTTCGGCCGGTGTCTCGGAGGGCTCGCCCTGGCCGCCATCATCACCGTCGTGCGCGCCGTCCCCGATCCCAGGGCCCACCTCCCCCTCTTCGACCTGATCTACGTGGTGTGCGGGATCATGACGGCCATCCACATCTGGGGCGCCCTCGAGCGCACCCAGCCGTGGACAGAGGACGCGGAGATCCTCATGTATGGCGCCGCAACGGGCGCCGCCGCCTGGCTCCGTTTCTCCGTTCTGGCCTGATCTGGAGCACGTGGGGCTGCCCTCGCAGCCCGCGAGGCTGGCCCCGACGCAGGGTCATCGAATCGAGCGCGCTCTACCGTTCGCACGGCTCGGCTCGGCGGGAGCCTCGGTGAGGCGCCGCACCCGCCGCAGCTCGGCCTCGGCACCGATCGCGGTGAAGATCACCTCGGCCTTCTCCAGCATCTCCTCGCGCAGATGCGGCAGCGCCACCGCGGCGTCGTAGCAGACCACGCCCTTCTCCCAGCGGTTGGGCGTATCCTTCAAAACTTCCAGCGCCCGCCGGAAGAGCGACTCGGCCTCCTGGGTGCGGCCCCTCAGTCGGGCGTACCGGGCCTTCACCCGCAGGGTCGGCCCGGCCAGGTACGGGTAGCGGCCGGCGACGAACTGCGCCTTGAGCAGCGAGAGGCGCACGATCTTCAACAGCCGCGAGCGCTTCACCGAGGTTGCTCCCGTCTCCAGCGCGTAGAGCGCGGCCTCGGCCGTATCCACCAGGCCGATCTGAAGGAAGGGCACCAGCACATGGTAGCGCCAGATGGAGCGGAACACCCGGTCCGCGAGCTGGGCGGCCTCCTCCGGTTGCTCCTCGCGCACCGCGATGTTCGCGAGGTGGTTCAGCGCCGCGCACTGGTTGGCAAGGTCCTTCACCTGCACGCTGATGCCGTGCGCCTTTTCGATCTCCGCGCTTACGCTCGCGGCGTCCTGCGTGCCCAGCAGGTACCGGCAGAACGGCGCCCACGCGTGCGACCAGCCCTGGTGCATCAGCGCATTCAGCTGGAGCCCCAGCGCGCCCATCTCGATATAGATCTCCTCGGCTGCCTTGAACTCCGACTTCAGGAAGCGGCTGGTGGCCAGCATCATCAAGCTGGTCTGCAGCTCCCACATCTCGCCCACCTGCCGGAGCATCCCACCCGCCTGCTCATGCAGCATGACCGCCCGCGACAGCTTGTTCGCGAAGGTGGCCTGTATGCCCAGCCGGCACAGCGCGATCGCCTCCGTCGCCGGGTCCTTCGCGCGCCGGGCCAGCTCCACTCCCGACTCGCAGTTCTTGACCGAGCCCTCGAGAAACCCCGCCCCGAACAGCAGGGTCCCGTAGTAGGATCGCGCCAGGCTGGAGGCGTAGTCCGAGCGCACGCGCTGGGCCATGTTGTTGAGCACCAGCGTGGCCCAGGTCAGCTTGTTGATGTCGACGAAGTAGTAGATCTTGATGAGCGCGACCAGCGTGGCCAGACGCCGCAGGTAGTCCCCACGGCGCTCCTCGGACACGGGCCGCAGCAGCAGCCACGGGAGCAGCGCGCCGAACACGCGCAGGAGCACCTCGCCCAGGATCTTCAGCCCCAGCCCCACCAGCGACCTCGGCGCCTTCAGCCCGAACAGCTGCAGCGCCTTCTCCAGTTCCTGGATCGCCGTGCCCGACTCGCCCTGCTCCTGGTACACGCGGCCCAGCCCCGAGTGGAGCTCGGCGCGCGCGCGCGGGTCCGCCTCGGTGGCGAGGCACTCCTGGAAGAGCGCGGCGGACTCGGCGTAGCTGCCCGCATGGAGCAGGGTGTTCGCCAGCGCCTCCTTCACCTTCCGGACCTGCCGGGTGACCTCCTTCTCGTCACGGATGGCGCCCGAGGTCAGCAGCTGGAGCGCCTGCCGGTAGTGGTAGCTCGCCTCGCTGTTGGCGTACTGCGCCTGGGCCTCGCGCGCCGCGAACAGGCTGTACCTCAGCGCCTTCGCCAGGTTGTTCCCGGAGAGGAAGTGGTAGGCGAGCACACCCGGCGCGGTCTTCGTGCTCGCGGCTTCCAGCGTCTCCGCCAGCCGCAGGTGGATCCCCTGGAGCGTCGGCGCAGGCAGGTTCACCACCACCGCCTCGCGGATCCGGTCGTGGAAGGACTCCACCAGATCCGGCTCCTTGGTGCGGACGAACCGCTCGCCGCGAAGCAGCGCCAGCGTCTCCAACTCGGAGGCAGCGGGCAGGTCGGCCACCTTCCTCGCCACCGCAACCGGCAGCGGCCGCCCTGCCACGCAGATCACCTCCAGCAGGTGGCGGGCCTGCTCGGGGAGGTTCTCGACGCGCTCGGCGATGACCCGGCTCAGCGACAGCCAGTCGGCGGGGCGCACGCTCCCCTCGCGGCGGAGCGCCCGCAGGTACCAGGAGAGCTCGGCCACGAAGAACGGGCTGCCCGCGGACTCGCGGGCGATCGTCGTCGCGTCATTGTGCGCGTTGGGGTGGTCCTCGCCCAGCAGCGCCAGCGCGAGGTTCCGCGCGTCCTCGGGGCTCAGCGGGCCGACCTCGACCTCGCGGAAGCGCGCCCCCGTCTCCTGGCCGCGCCGCGGCTTGAGCGCCTTGACCACCTCGCTGCGCTCGGCGTCCTCGGTGCGGTAGCTGGCGAGCAGCAGCAGCGCCGGCGACTCCGGTGGGCTGAGCAGATCGAACAGCAGCGCGGCGCTATCGCTGTCGCTCCACTGCAGGTCATCGATGAACAGGACCAGCGGCCGGTGGCGGGCGAGCTGGAGCAGCAGCTCACGCAGGGCCGTGGTGCCTCGGCGGCGCAGCTCGTGCGGGTCCGTGGCCGGCTCCCGCGCCGGGATGCTGGCGATCACCTGCGCGCGCTTGAGGGTCGGGAACAGCCCGGCCAGCGAGTGGATGTCGCGCGGCAGCAACTGCTCGGCGTCGCTGGCCGGCAGCAGCATCAGGTGGCGGGTGAGCGAGTCGATCAGGCTGTCCAGCGCCTTGTACGGCACCTGCTCGCGCTCGTAGCAGCGGCCCTCGAGCACCACCGCCTGGCCTTCCCGGGAGAGGGCATCGAGGAACGAGCGCACGAGTACGCTCTTGCCCATGCCCGAGGTGCCGTGGACGAAGAGCAGCACCGTGTTGCCCTGCCGGGCGCCGGTCAGGCCCTCCGCGAAGGCGGCCAGCTGCCTCTCGCGACCGAGAATGCCGGTGTCCTGGTCGCGCCGGGAGAGGGGCTCGGGCGCGCGAACGGCGCCGGCCTCGCCGCCCAGGCGCGCCAGCACCTCCGCGCCGGTCATCCGCTGCGAGGGATCGCGGCTCAACAGCCGCATGGAGATCTCGCAGAGGTCCTCCGGCAGCTGGCGGTTGAACGTGCGGGGATCCGGTGGATCCTCGCTCATCTTCTGGAGCAGCATGTCGCGCGCGCTGCCGCCGTAGGGCAGCTCGCCGGTGAGCGCCTCGTAGAGCATCACCCCCAGCGCGTACATGTCCGCGGCTGGGGTGAGCTCGCGGCCGACGGCCTGCTCCGGCGCCATGTACGCCGGGGTGCCGGAGATCACCATCTCCAGGCCGCGGTAGACGTTCTCGCGCGAGAGCTCCGCCACCAGGCCGAAGTCGAGCACCACCACGCGGCCCCTGCGGGTGACCATCACGTTGGAGGGCTTGAGGTCCCGGTGCAGCTTACCCGCGTGGTGGAGCGCGCCGAGGCCGGCCACCAGCTGCCTCATCGCCTTGCGCAGGCGAGCTTCGTCCAGCGTCCCTCCATGTCGCCGCTCGGGGAGCCGCCGCGAACCGACAGAGGGGCCGCCACTCCCCTCCGACATATGCGTCTCCACCGCGGAGACAGGATCGTTCGGGTCAGTCCCCGGCATGGGCACCGGCGCCGAGGGAAGCCCGCTCCTGAACGACAGGGTGCCCAGGTTCTGCGACTCCGTCGGGGCAGGCACCACCTGGCCGAAGACCTGCGTGCCGCGCCCGCTGTCGCCCGAGTCGTGCGGCGGCAGCTCGCTCTTCGGTGGAACCGCCTGGAGCACCTCCGCCCCGGACACGTGGGTGTCCAGCTCCGGCTTGGGCTGACTGCGCATCGTCGGGAGGTAGCCGGACTCCAGGCCGGAATCCCCCGGGAGGATCGACGGGCCGGAGGGCACCGAGCTCGAAAGCTCCTCGGAGACGCCGCGGACGTACTCGAGGAAGTCCACGCCTTCGACCAGGTCCATCGTGAAGTACCACTGGTCGTCGATGGAGAAGAGCTCGTGCAGTCCGAGCAGGTTCGGGTGCGTCACGTCCGCCAGGGAGCGGAACTCCTGCTTGAAGTGGTAGACGGTCGAGGCGTCGAACCGGCGAAGCCGCTTCAGGGCGACCTTGAGCTCTCGCTGCTTGTCGTAGACCTCGTAGACGATGCCGAAGCTGCCCGCACCGAGACGCCGCTCGACGATGAATCGTCGGTTGAGTGTCCCCCCCACTTCGAGTTCCGGCGCTGTTGACATCGAAGGAACCTATGCTGCGATGCCACCCTGAACGGCGTCAAGGAGGAGCCTTTTCTCCGTAGGCCGGGAGCGCCTCGCTTCTTCGCTCCGCACCCCTTGGACGAGCCGCGCCTCCTCCTCTCCATCCCTCACGCTCAACAGCGCCCCCATCCCAATACGCCTACGCGCATATCGCCTGGACAGGTCCAGGATGTTTTCCGCCTGTGTGGGAAATTTGCTACGTTACTGAGCGTCAGGCCGGGGGGCTGCTGCGCTGGGTTGGTGGCCGAGCTGATGTCCCCAAGCTGCGGAGAAGATGATGAGGAACGTTGCCGCCCCCACTGAAGCGCTCGACGCCCCATGGCCCATGAGTGCTCTCGCTCCATTCCAAAAACTCCAGAATGAGCCGGTACGGCTGCGCACGGTGGATCTTGGCGGTCCTGTCCACTACGCGGACTATGGAGGGCGCGGACCTCCCCTGGTCATGCTGCACGGGTTGGGGGGCTGCTACCTCAACTGGCTGCCCGCGGCGCCCCTGCTGGCCCATCACGCACGGGTGCTGGCGGTGGACCTCATCGGCTTCGGGCGGACGCCGGAGGCGGGACGCGCCGTCGGGGTATCAAGCCAGCGGGAGATGCTCCACCGCTTCATCACCGAGGTGGTGGGGAGGCCCGCGGTGCTGGTGGGCAACTCCTGGGGCGGGCTGGTGTCGCTCGCCCAGGCGGCGCTCGCGCAGGAGACGGTGGCAGGGCTGGTGCTCGTCAGCCCCGCGCAGCCGCCTCCGCGCGGCACCCGGTTGGATCCGGTGCAGTTCAGGCGCCTCGTGCTCCACCTGCTGCCAGGGCTGGGGGAGTACAGCCTGTGGCGGGAGGGCGAGCGCATCGGCGCGCGCGGGATGTTCATGGATCTGCTCACCCTGGGGTGCGCGGACGTGCGGCGCGTGCCCGAGGAGGTGGTGGTGCAGAACGTCAGCCTCGTCGCGGAGCGCATGGAGCGCCTGGGCATGGGTCATGCCTCCAGCTACCTGCGGGCCACGCGCTCGATGCTCCTCACCCTGCTGCGCCGCAACCAGTTCGAGGCGTGGGCGCACGGAGTTCGTGTCCCCACCCTGCTGATGCACGGCCGACAGGACCGATTGGTGCCCTTCGACTCTTCACGCAAGCTGGCGGAGGTGCGTCCGGACTGGTGCTTCGAGCCCCTGGAGGATGTCGGTCACGTGCCTCAGATGGAGGATGCCCCGCGCTTCGTCGAGCGGGTGGTGCGCTGGATGGTTCAATCGCTCCGGGCCCGCTAGAGTCACTCGGGCTGACCGGAGGCCGTCTCCCTTCACCGCCGAGGAAGTCCGCCCTCATGTCCTCCGCCACACCCTCAGAGCCGTCACGCCGCTCACGCCCCCACACGGCCATCGCCGTCTACATGGTGCTCGTGCACGGGCTCGCCGCCTCCTCGCTGTGGCTTCCCTGGCCGCCCTTCGCGCTGCCGATGGTCATCGGGCTGCACGCGAGCATCATGCTCGGCACCACGGTGGGGCTGCACCGGCTGCTCAGTCATCGCGCCTTCCGCTGTCCGCGCTGGGTCGAGTATGGGCTCGTCACGCTCGCCATGATCTCCGGGCAGGGCAGCCCCCTGCTGTGGGCCTCCATCCACCGCATCCACCATGTCCACACCGACCTGCCGGAGGACATCCACTCCCCGCTGCGCGGCCTCTGGTATTCGCACTTGGGGTGGATCCTCGACGAGGACTCCACGGACTCCGAGGCCTGGCGCAAGTACTGCCGCGACCTCGCCGAGGATCGCTACTACCTCTGGCTGCTGCGCTACCGCATGGTGCCCCAGGCCGTCACGGTGGTGCTGCTCGGCCTGACACTTGGCTGGAGCGCGCTGCCCGCCTGCTTCTTCCTGCCGCTGGTGCTCTGGATGCACAGCACCTACTGCGTGAACTCGGTGTGCCACGTCCGGTTCCTCGGCTTCCGCACCCATGACACGCGCGACTTCAGCCGCAATGTGTGGTGGGTCAGCGTGGTGACCCTGGGCGAAGGCTGGCACAACAACCACCACGCCTTCCCGGGCTCGGCGCGGCACGGGCAGGCCTGGTGGCAGTTCGACCCGGGTTGGGCCTTCATCCGGCTGCTCCAGGGGCTGGGCCTCGCCTGGGATGTGCGCCTGCCCGGCCAGCGCCTGCCCGCGCGCGCGGACTGACCCCCGGTCTCTTCTCCCCCACCCACGCTCTCCTGCTCCCATCACTCACATGCGCATCGCCATCATCTCCACCTATACCCATCCCACCCGGCTGCGCATCAAGGAGCCGTCCATCATGCAGTCCTCGGTGCCGGAGCTCATCGCCGCGCTCTGTCCCGAGGACGCGGAGATCGAGCTGTACAATGAGAAGGAAGCCGACATCCCGCTCGACCGGCACTGGGATATCGTCTTCTTCTCCTATCTCCACTCCTACTACGAGCACACCAAGGTGCTCTCCACGCTCTTCCGCCAGCGTGGCATCGTGACGGTGGCGGGCGGGCGGCACACGAGCCACTTCCCGGAGGATTGCGAGCAGCACTTCGATGCCGTCATCACCGGTGAGCCCGAGCCCAATGTCCCGGCGCTCCTCGAGGACTTCCAGAAGGGCCGGCTCCAGAAGCGCTACGCGCTGCCCTCGCGGGGCGTCACCTCCATCCAGCCGTACCGCTATGAGCTGCTCGACTTCACGCACAACCGGGTGCGCCTGCCGGGGATCGAGGCCTCGCGCGGCTGTCCTTTCAGCTGCAACTTCTGCGTGCTCACCGGGCACGAGCGCTACCGCTACCGTCCCATCCCCCAGGTCATCGAGGAGATCCAGACGCGCATGCGCTGGAACACGAACTTCCTCGGGCTGATGGAGGACGCCTTCGTCTTCCTGGACAACAACCTGGGGGGCTCACCCAAGTACCTGCGTGAGCTGTGCGAGGCGCTCATCCCCCTGAAGAAGACCTGGGGTTGCGCCCTGACCTTCAACGTCCTCAAGGACGAGTCGCTGGTGAAGCTGATGGCCCGTGCCGGCTGCCGCTACATCTACACCGGCCTGGAGTCGCTCAACCCCGAGTCCATCCAGGCGATGAACAAGGGGCAGAACAAGCTGTCCGAGGTGGACGCGGTCATCCGGCGCACCTTCTCCAGCGGCATCCTGCTGTCGTTCGGGCTCATCGTCGGCTCGGATGGAGACACCAACGAGTACCTGGAGAAGGTGCCCCAGTACCTGGCGGACCTGAGCTACTTCTCCATCACCTTCCTGGGAATCGTCTGTCCCTACCCGGAGACCCCCTTCTTCCGGGAGGTGACCGCCGAGGGCCGCCTGCTGCCCGGCACCCTCAGTCGCGACTACGACGGCTACACGCTGTGCCACCGTCCGAAGAACCTGCACCCCTCGGAAGTGGTGGAGCACTTCCAGCGGCTGTGCCACACACTCGGCAGCCTGCCCAACGTCGCCCGGCACTACTGGTCCAAGCTGACGTTGAGCGACATGCCTCGCTACAAGAGCACCATCCTCTTCTCGGGGCCGGAGATCCTGAGCATCCGCAACCCGGTGAAGAACAAGGCGCGGCGCTACATCGCCGGGATGGACGCGCTCGAGGAGTGGGATGCCCAGCAGATGGCGAGGCTGGGGCTGGAGCCGCAGCGCATCGTCCCGCCGGGGCCCCCGCTGGCCCTGGTGAATTGAGCCAGCCCGCCCGGCTGCCGCTGGCGGCTTCGGCGGAAAAAGAAAACCCCGGCACGCCTGATGGCGCCCAGGGCTTTGCTACCTCCAGTGGAGGCGGCGGGAACCGAACCCGCCGCTCGGAGGCTTCCAGCGAGAGCGCGACAGAGCGGTCGGGAGCGGTTTTCGCAGGACCTCTGGCTGCTTAACCAGGGAGACATTTGAGGCACGAACTCGCCTCGGAGTTGCAGGGCTCTAGCGAAGAGAGACGCGAACAGTTCGAGATTCAAGGTAGATCTCTCCAGCGGTGAGCCACGGACCGGAGCCAGGGGAAGGGGAACTTCTCTGCCTCTCTGCTCCAACCCGCTGCCTCGACAGTGTCTCAATTCCTCTTACGAACCAACCGGCCTGACTCACGTCCTCTGCTCCCGCTCCCACTTCTCGAGCCTCTCGACGATGGAGATGGGATGGATGGCGCGGTGGTGGATGTTCTCGTGGAAGACCGCGAGGTGGTACTCGCCGGCAATCAAGATGAAGGCATGCGTCGGTGGCGCGATCTGCTTCGCCAGCCAGTCCTCTGCTTCCTCATGAGAGACAAAGGAAGCCACGGTGGCAGGAGGCCCCTCCTCCATCAATTGCCGGATGAGCATCTCCAAGGTGAACTGCGGTCGGAGCCCCCGGCGGTTCAGTTCGCGGAAATAGTAGAACTGATAGTATTCACCCGCGACCAACACCTGTCCTTGAGCCGGCGGTTCGGGCTGATTGTCGAGCCAAGCTTCCGCCTCCTCGCGCGTCCTGAACGATGCGACGACGTGCGGCGGCTTGGCGGCGAGAACATCTCGCCGAAACGCCTCAAACGCCGTGTGCTGGCCGGTCGAGGCGATGAAGTTGAGTGCGTCGATGAGGACCGACGTCAGTTCCTTCTCCTCCGGTGAGTGGCATTCCCCTCGGATCCGGACCATGAGCCCTGCCGCTTCACCCAGGAGCGTCTTGATGGAAGTCCCCCCTTCAGAGGGCAAGAGAGGGGAGTCAGGGCTCCGGCGATAATCCTCGAAGCGGTAGTCCTGACCAAACTCAGAGATGAACAACAAGGCATCTCTCGCCTCCAAGAGCAGTTCTCTCTCCTCTGGAGAGGTCTGCTCCGTCAGGTACCTTCCGATGAACCGTGGAGCCTCGAAGCTGAGAATCTCTCCTATCTTCATTGTGGTACCTCGGCGAAGAGCAAGACGGGAGCGAGTAGCACGATGCCTCCACTACAGGCGGCAACATAGAAAGCCACTCCCGCGATGACGACAACGGCTCCGAGCGCAAGCTCATCCTGGTGGCGCTCGAGCCAATCGATCGCGGTGTCGATGGCCTCGAACCTCACAGGCTCACGGCCCGCCTCTCCCAGGCAATTGGCAAGCTGCTTCATGCAAGCGGTCCTGCAGTAGCTCCATTTCCCAGTCCGCCAGGGACCGTACTGCTTGGCATCGTATATGTATTTGTCGACCTGATGGATTCTCGTGCTGGCCTGGCATTCCGGAATGCAAATATCATACTGACGTTCGCATTCCGTCGCATCGAGTGAGACCCGGACGATGCGACCCTCGTCGACCCGGACGCTCGCCAGGTTCCGGTACTCCGTCAGGTCGAAGTCCTTGGCGGGTTTCCAGGCATGGGTCGCCTGCCCATCTGCCGTATTCTCGATGACGAGCACGTACCTGGACAGTTCCTGCGGCCCGGATGGGCCCGCGACCATCGGCCGGGTGGCGCTACATGAGCCAAGGAGAAGACATAAGCTCAACGCCATGAGCTTCCGCCCCATCGTTCTGATGCTCATGAAAGTACCTGTGTTCCTGTGGGGCCGAATCCCATCAGCACCGGGTGGTGGGCTGAGAGGGAGGGTACCCGATGAGCCACACGGGGCAGGGATTTATCGCGCCGGGGCCCTGTGCACGCACCTCCCCCGTCCCTCTCCCAGAGGAGAGGGAAAGTCCCTCTCAGCCACCCGTCTCAAAGCTGAACCATCCCCTCATTTTCGCAAGTGCCCGTAACTACTGGGAATTTCCGGAGTCAGCCTGAATTATAAGCCCTTGAAATTACTGGGCTTCGTCGAAATGAGGGGATGGTTCAGGTCTCAAAGCGGTGGGTTGTTCTGCATGGAAGCGGCGGGAATCGAAGCCGCCGCTGTTGTGAAGCAAGCGGGAGGCGTGCGAGCGATTCTGGCGCACCTGGGCTTGCCCACGGCAGGTGCACGCCTGGCCCCCGCGAGGGCCACCCCAGGCCCGCGTGGTGTCGAGGCTCAAGCCGCCCCAGTCAAGACAGCCCTTGCCCCTGCCGCGCACCTCCTGGGAGGGTGGCCGGGGCCGCCGTGTACCCCAAGGGACTACGCGGCTTGCGCACCAGCCTGGAGCACTGCTCGGACGGCCCCCGTCAGCGGCCCTGCATGGCGGTGGACGCGCCGGCTACCCCCGGAACCAGGAGCAGCCTGTGGGCTCACTGCTTCATGCGCCTACTCAGGGAATCACGGCCAGGGTCCATACGGTGCCGGTGCCGGTGGCCGCCGCGTTGACGCCCTGGGCCGCGTCGGTCCGGTTCAGGTAGTCTCCCTTCACCGACTTGAGCTTCACCTTGCCGTTGGCGAATTCAGGCGTCCACGCGTTGCCGGCGCCGGTGGCCGCCGCGGTGACGCCCTGGGCCGCGTCGGTACGGTTCAGGTAGTCCCCCTTCCACGACTTGAGCTGGACCTTGCCGTCCGCGGCGCACTCGAGGGTCCACGTATTGCCAATGCCGGTGCCCCAGGTGGTGACGCTCGGGGCGCTGTCCGGCCGGTGCAGGCCATCCCCCTTCGACGACTTGAGCTGCACCTTCTTGCCGCACGCGGCGAGCTCGACAGTCCACGTATTGCCAATGCCGGTGCCCCAGGTGGTGACGCTCGGGGCGCTGTCCGGCCGGTGCAGGCCGTCCCCCTTCGACGACCTCAGCGTGAGCTTGCCTTCGGTGAATACAGGCGTCCACACGGTGCCAGTGCCGGTGGCCGCCGCGTTGACGCCCTGGGCCGCGTCGGTCCGGTTCAGGTAGTCCCCCTTCGACGACTTCAGCTTCACCTTGCCGTCCGTGGTGCACTCGAAGGTCCACGTGTTGCCGACGCCGGTGGCCGCCGCGGTGACGGCCTGGGCCGCGTCGGTACGGTTCAGATAGTCCCCCTTCCA
>NZ_DASVSO010001048.1:0-1880 GCF_036388035.1 Archangium sp. | reverse complement strand
CCTCGCACCCCGTCGCGCTCCCGGAAGAGGACCGCGAGTTCAAGCGCTTCTAGGAGACGACCATGAGCGGACAGACAGCCATCGCGTCCTCGCAGTACCTCAGCTTCTTCCTCGCCGGGGAGGAGTTCGCCCTCGGCATCCTGCAGGTGAAGGAGATCATCGAGTACGACACGGTGACGCGCATCCCCGGCACGCCGTCCTGGGTGAGAGGGGTGTTCAACCTGCGCGGCAGCGTGGTGCCCGTGGTGGACCTCTCGGTGAAGCTGGGCATGCCGCCGGCCAGCCTCACCCGGTGGAGCTGCATCGTGGTGGTGGAGGTGAAGCTGGGGGGCGAGCGCGTCGTGCTGGGACTGCTGTCGGACTCCATCGGGCAGGTCATCGACCTGGGGCCCGGGGAGGTGGTGCCGCCGCCGTCCTTCGGCGCGCCGGTGCACGTGGACTACCTGGTGGGCATGGGCCGGCCGGGCGGGGCGCGCAAGTTCGTCCTGCTCCTGGACATCGACAAGGTGCTCAGCACCCAGGAGGTGCTGGCGGCCAGCGTCCTCCAGGCCCCGGTGGCCGCCCCCGCCGAGCCTCGGCCCTCGGACGCCCCGCGGGAGTCCTCGGGTGAGGTGGCATGAGCGAGGCCCTCGCGGAGCAGCGGCACAGCCCCCCTCCCTTCGAGCAGCCCCCGCTCAGCGAGCGGGAGTTCAGCGCCTACCAGCGGCTCGTCTATCGCGAGGCGGGCATCTGGCTCGCGCCCGCGAAGAAGGCGTTGCTGGTGGGACGGCTCTCGCGCCGGCTGCGTGAGCTGGGCGGGCTCTCGTTCGGCGCCTACCTGTCGCGGGTGGGCGAGGACGAGGCGGAGCGGGTGCGGATGCTGGACGCGCTGTGCACGCACGAGACGCACTTCTTCCGGGAGCCGAGGCACTTCCAGCTCCTGGAGCAGGAGGTGTTGCCGGGCTGGCGCGCGCAGGGGCACACCGGCGGCGGTGAGGGACGGCGGGTGCGGGTGTGGAGCGCGGGGTGCTCGACGGGCGAGGAGCCCTTCTCCCTGGCCATGGTGCTGCGCCACCACCTGCCGGCGAACGAGGGCTGGGAGATCGACATCACGGCGACGGACCTCTCCACGCGCATCCTGGAGCGGGCACGCCAGGCGACCTGGCCGTTGGACAAGGCCGGGGAGATTCCGAAGAACTACCTCCGGGCGTACATGCTGAAGGGCACGGGGAGCCAGGAGGGGCGGATGAAGGCGGGCCCCGAGCTGCGCGCCCTGGTGCGCTTCCAGCGGGTGAACCTGAATGAGGGGCACGGGGTGGTGGGGCGCTTCGACCTCATCTTCTGCCGCAACGTCCTCATCTACTTCGACGCGGCCTCGAAGGCCCGGGCGGTGGAGCGGCTGCTGGGCCACCTGTCGCCCCAGGGGCTCCTCTTCCTCGGACACTCCGAGAGCCTCACGGGGCTCGGCTGGCGCGTGCGCACGGTGATGCCTACCGTCTACGCGCCGCGTTCCTCCGCGCTGGAGGCCGCTGCTCGCGGGTGATGCATGGCCGAGGCGCTGCGGGTACTGGTGGTGGATGACTCGGCGGTGGTGCGTCAGGGCGTGCTGACGCTGCTGGAGCACGTGCCGGGCATGGTGGTGGAGGTGGCCTCCGACCCGCTCATCGCGCGGCAGAAGATGAAGAGCTACCAGCCGGATGTGGTGCTGCTGGACCTGGAGATGCCGCGCATGGATGGGCTGACGTTCCTGCGCGAGCTCATGCGGGAGGAGGCGCCGGTGCCGGTGGTGGTGTGCTCCGGGCTGGCGGGGCCGGGCTCGGAGATGGCGGCGCGCGCGCTGCAGGAGGGCGCGGTGGAGATCATCTCCAAGCCCATGTTGGGCGTCGGGGACTTCCTGCGCG
>NZ_DASVSO010001047.1:0-8368 GCF_036388035.1 Archangium sp. | reverse complement strand
TGCTCAACTTCGTGGTGGGCTGCGCGGGCGTGGTCGTCTTCGCGGGCATGACGGCGTACGACACGCAGAAGCTGCGCGAGATGCACGCCGCCTCCGGTTACAAGTCGGTCGCCGCGCTGAGCATCGTCGGCGCGCTGACGCTGTACCTGGACTTCATCAACCTCTTCATCTCGCTGCTGCGCCTCTTCGGCGATCGCAACGACGACTAGAGCGCGCGGTTCGGGCACGGTGAGTGCCCCCAGGAAGAAGGCGGTGGGCTCCCGGGCCCGCCGCCTTTTTCTTTTCCGACGCATACGGACTAGGCTCTCCGGCATGAGCCACGAGCACGGCCGACGGCCACAAGACACGGGTGACCTCGAGTTGGACTGGAAGGGGCGCACCGCGCCAGAGCAGCGCGCCCAGGTGGCCGCCCAGGAGACCGCACTCGCCGAGTCGGGAGCGGGCCGAGGCGCCCCGGGGGATCCGCGCCACATGGGCCTGGAGCTGCGCACCGCGCTCGCCCCGCTGCTGGAGGGTCCGGGCCTGAGCGTGCGCCAGATCCACGAGTGGGCGGAGATCCTCATCGGCTGGGAGACGCGCAACCGCTACGAGGCCATCGACTCGAACGGCAGCTTCATGCTGTACATCGGCGAGACGGGCGAGGGCTGGGGCAACGCGCTGCTGCGCAACTTCTGGCCCTTCCGCCGGGTGGAGCTGGACTGCATGACGAAGGGGGGCACCCGGGCCCTGAGCCTCCAACAGCCCTGGACGTTCTTCTTCAACTACGTGGAGGTGACGGCCTGGGACGGGCGCCAGCTCGGCTACATCCAGCAGACCTTCGGACTGTTGCGCCGCACCTTCAACCTCTGCACCCCGGCGGGTGTGGTGATGGCCACCCTGGAGGGCCCGCAGTGGCGTCCGTGGACCTTCTACGTCAAGCAGCGCGGCGAGGAGGTGGCCGTCATCCGCAAGCAGTGGAGCGGCTTCCTCAAGGAGGCGATGAGCGACGCCGACAACTTCGGCGTGGAGTTCAAGCCGGAACTCACCGACCCCCGGCTGCGGCAGATGGTGCTCGCCGCCACCCTGATGGTGGACCTCTGCTACTTCGAGAACAGCGACAGATCGAGCGCGAGCAGCAGCGCGGGCTCCCTGCTCGACATCTTCGACTGAGCCGGCCCTACTCCGCGGCCTTCTTGCGCGAGAACGGCATCAGCAGCCGCTCCACGGGCTGGCCGCCCACGAGGTGCTCGTCGACGATGGCGGGCACGTCCTCGGGCTTCACCCCGCCGTACCAGGTGCCCTCCGGGTAGACGACGACCGAGACTCCGAACGAGCAGGTATCCAGGCACCCGGCCGCGTTGGCTCGCATCTGTCCCTTGAGGCCCCGCTTGTCCAGCTCCTCCTTGAAGCGGGCGCGGACCTCCTCGGCACCCTTTGAGGCGCAACAACCCTTGGGGTGCCCTTCGGGGCGCTGGTTCGTGCAGACGAATACGTGACGCTTGAAGGGAGGCATGTTGCCCTCCTAACGCAGCCAACGTGGGAAACCAACCACCTCGCGCGGAACCCGGCCGTGGCTTTCTTGCCTGGGGCACTCCCCGCCGTGAGGATTCGTGCACAGACTCTCAGCAAACATCCGCTAGTGATCACCGGCTTTTTCGTGGGAGTGACGCTACATGACTGGTCAGCCAATGACGCTCCATTGTTCAAGAGAGTTGATCAGCGGCCGAGCAGGCTTTAGATCGGCTCCCTCTCCGCGGTCCGGGGCCGCGGGAGTCCATCCGGACGTGGGCCCTCAGAGCGGTCACTGTCCCCTATTGGTAGGTGTCTCCATGGCAACGGACACAAGATCTAGGGGTGACGGAACCTTGACGGCCCCAGAACGAAGATCGTACCTTTGCCTACCTGCTCTCCCAGCAAGCGAGCAGGCAAGACCCCAAAACACAAGATTTTGACCCGACCTCACGCACCTCTCCTGACAGGAAAAGGGCGTGTTGGATCGAGATCACTTGATCCCAAGAGATCTCGCGGGCTTGGCTTTTTGCAAATTTTGCAGTCATACGACGAGTGAAAGCAGTACGGGAGGGTGGACCATGGAGCATGAGCTGAGCGCCACGGCAGGAGCACTGGACAGCAAGGAGCTGGGGGCGGGTCTGAAGAGGGCCCCTTCCGGCGGACTGACGGTGGAGCGGTTCTTCACGACGCCGGGCGTGGATCCGGCGGACGAGCTGGCCTGGGAGCTGCGCACGGCGTCCATCTCGGGCGAGGACGGCAAGAGCGTCTTCGAGCAGAAGAACATCGAGGTGCCCAAGTCCTGGTCCATGCTGGCTACCAACGTGGTGGCCTCGAAGTACTTCCGGGGCACGCCCGGCACCCCCGAGCGCGAGACGAGCGTGCGCAAGCTGGTGGGTCGCGTGGTGGACACCCTCACCCGCTGGGGCGCCGAGGGCGGCTACTTCGCCACGGCCACCGACCGTGACACCTTCCACGCCGAGCTCACCCACCTGCTGCTGCGCCAGAAGGCGGCCTTCAACTCGCCGGTGTGGTTCAACGTCGGCGTGGAGGAGCACCCCCAGTGCTCGGCGTGCTTCATCAACTCGGTGGATGACTCCATGGAGTCCATCCTCGGCCTGGCCAAGACGGAGGGCATGCTCTTCAAGTACGGCTCGGGCACCGGCAGCAACCTGTCCACCATCCGCTCCAGCAAGGAGCTGCTGGCCGGCGGTGGCACCGCGAGCGGCCCCGTGTCCTTCATGAAGGGCTTCGACGCCTTCGCCGGCGTCATCAAGAGCGGTGGCAAGACGCGCCGCGCCGCGAAGATGGTCATCCTCAACGCGGACCACCCGGACGTGCTGGACTTCGTGCGCTGCAAGTCCAGCGAGGAGAAGAAGGCCTGGGCCCTCATCGATGCCGGGTATGACCCGAGCTTCAACGGCGAGGCCTACTCCTCCGTCTTCTTCCAGAACTCGAACAACTCGGTGCGCGTCACCGACGAGTTCATGCGCGCGGTGGTGAACGACAGCGCGTGGACGACGCGCGCGGTGCGCGACGGCCGCCCCATGGACACCTACAAGGCGCGCGAGCTCTTCCGGGAGATCTCCGAGGCGGCGCACCTGTGCGGGGATCCGGGCCTGCAGTTCGACAGCACCATCAACACCTGGCACACCTGCTCGAACACGGCCCGCATCAACGCGTCCAACCCGTGCTCCGAGTACATGTTCCTCGACGACTCGGCCTGCAACCTGGCGTCGCTGAACCTGATGCACTTCCGCACCATCGACGGCGACTTCGACGTCACCGCCTTCAAGCACGCGGTGGACGTGGTGCTGCTGTCCATGGAGATCATCGTCGGCTTCTCCAAGTACCCGACGGAGCGGATCGCCAAGAACAGCCATGACTTCCGGCCGCTGGGCCTGGGCTACGCCAACCTCGGCGCGCTGCTGATGGCCACGGGCCTGCCGTACGACTCGGACGCGGGCCGCAACTACGCGGCGGCCATCACCTCGCTCATGTGCGGCCAGGCGTACGCGATGAGCGCGCGCATGGCCGGGAAGATGGGCCCCTTCGCCGGCTACGCGAAGAACGAGGAGCCCTTCCTCGGCGTCATCCGCAAGCACCGCAAGGCCGCCTACAACGTGCAGCCCGAGGGCTCGGGCACCGAGCTGTTCGAGGCGCAGAAGAAGGCCTGGGACGAGGCGCTCGCGATGGGCACCGAGTTCGGCTTCCGCAACAGCCAGGTGACGGTGCTGGCCCCCACGGGCACCATCGGCTTCATGATGGACTGCGACACCACGGGCATCGAGCCCGACATCGCGCTCATCAAGTACAAGAAGCTGGTGGGCGGCGGCATGCTGAAGATCGTCAACCAGACGGTGCCGCAGGCGCTCGAGAAGCTCGGCTACCCGCAGACCCAGGCGCAGGACATCATCACCTACCTGGACAAGCACGAGACGATCGAGGGCGCCCCGCACCTCAAGCCCGAGCACCTGCCGGTGTTCGACTGCGCCTTCAAGCCCGCCAAGGGCCAGCGCAGCATCCACTGGATGGGCCACCTGAAGATGATGGGCGCCACGCAGCCCTTCCTCTCGGGCGCCATCTCCAAGACGGTGAACATGCCGTCGGACGCCTCGGTGGAGGACATCGAGAAGGCGTACCTCGAGGCCTGGAAGCTGGGACTCAAGGCGGTGGCGGTGTACCGCGACGGCTGCAAGCGCACCCAGCCGCTCAACACCTCGAAGGACAAGGTGAAGGACACCAAGATGGCGGTGGCCGAGCCCGCGCTGGTGGCGGTGAAGGACGCCAACGCCATGCGCCGCCGGCTGCCGGACGAGCGCCGAGCCATCACGCACAAGTTCTCCATCGGTGGCCACGAGGGCTACATGACGGTGGGCATGTACGAGGACGGAACCCCCGGCGAGCTCTTCTGCGTCATGGCGAAGGAAGGCTCGGTGGTGAGCGGCCTGATGGACAGCTTCGCCACGGCGGTGTCGCTGGCGCTGCAGTACGGCGTGCCGCTGCAGGTGCTGGTGGACAAGTTCAGCCACACCCGCTTCGAGCCGAGCGGCTTCACCGGCAACCCGGCGATTCCGATCGCCAAGTCGATCATCGACTACATCTTCCGCTGGCTGGCGCTGAAGTTCCTGCCGAGCGAGCAGGCCGACGGCGTGGAGGCCGCGGTGGAGAAGCAGGTGGCCGTGGAGGCCGAGCCCAAGCCGGTGCAGGCGGCCCCGGTGGCGGCGCTGCCCATGTCCACGCCGCGCAGGACGTACCTCAACCAGGCCGACGCCCCGCCCTGCCACACGTGCGGTGAGATCATGGTGCGCAACGGCGCCTGCTACAAGTGCAGCAACTGCGGCACCACGAGCGGCTGCAGCTGAGGCAACCCGGTGAACTCGGGTTCAACCCCGGCCCTTGAAGAAGCGAGGGCCGGGGGCAAGGTGCCCCTTCGCTCCTGACGTGAACCCGAAGTCGAGGCTCCGGTGCATGCGCACCGGGGCCTTTTTCATTTCGGCGACGGCCCCGCGGCCACCTCAGCGAGCGCCGTCGTTGAGCCGGCCGTAGACCTCGGAGGCCTCCGAGATGAGCTGCTCCAGCTCCTGGAGCTCCTCGCTGCCGAACGGAGACGGCCCGCCGTCGATGACGACGAAGGCCACCGTGCGCTGGTGGAGCCGGATCGGCGCGGCCATCAGGTGCGAGAAGGACTCGCCCAGGGCGCCGAAGAGCTGCTCGTCCTCCTGGCTCTCCGGAACGCTGGAGATGATGGGCCTGCCATTGGCCGCGGCCGAGGCGAGGATCGACGGCGCCTCGAGGTCCACCTGCAGCGCCGAGACCGCGTGCTTGTCGCTCCCCGGGCCATACCCCCGCCCCACCCGGGCGAGGCCGAACGTCTCACCGAGGAGGAAGCCTCGCGGGAAACGCCCCCGGCAGTAGGACAGCAGCGCCTTGCCCAGCGCGCCCCGCGTCGTCGCCTGCCGCAGCGCCTCGAGGGCCTCCTGGAACTGGAGTCGGACCCCCGCGTCCTCGGCGCTCCCGGCCCACGCACCTTCCGCTCGCGCCGCACCCGCCTCCGGCTCGGCCGAGGGCTGCCAGGTCGGGATGAACTCGTGGACGGAGGCCAGTGGGATTTCGTCTCCCTGAGCGGCGTCCGTCCCGATGGAGCCGGACTCCGGCGTGGAGAAGTCCACTTCGATGGCTCGCCGCTGCCAGGGAGACGTGGGCACCTGGCTCAGGTTGGCGTCCGCCCCACTCTGCTCCAGGGGCTCCCAGTTCGAGGAGACCTCCATCTCCCCGGTGGGCATCGGCGGCAGCTCGACCGGCTCCGGGGGAACGACCCGGGCCTCACTCTCGAGGGGCGCCTCGGCCGGGCTGTCGCTCGTCGCCGGGGCGGTGGCCTCGACGGAAACGCTCGCGCTGTCCTCGGCGGGAGAAAGGGCCGACGGCGGAGGTACCTCCAGGACAGGCGCCTCGGGCGCCACTTCCACCTTCGACTCCTGGGCGGGAGGCGGCGTGACGGCGACAGGGGCCGCCATCGCGGCCAGCGGCGGCTCGCTCTCGGTGGCCGGGGCCCCGGCCTTCTCCGGAAGAGGCACAGCCTGCGCGGCGGGAGCCGGAATCGCTGGCGGAGGAGCCACGTCCACACGGGGCTCGGGCTCATGCGCAACGTCCGCGGCGGCCATCGGAGGCTGCGCCTCGGGCACCGGAGCGGCGGGCGCGGGCGGGGCGGGAGGCGCGACAGGTGTGGCCTCCTGAGGCGGCGCGGGCTGCGGCTGACTCACGACCGAAGCAGCCACCCCAGGAGCCGGGGCGGGCGACTGGCCGGTGGGAGCAGCCTGGGCGCCAGCGGCAGCCGGCGGCGCTCCAGGTGCCGGAGGACGCGCCGCGATGGCCGGTCCTGGCTGGCCCGCCGGAGGACGTGCCACTCCCGGTGCTTGAGGCGCTCCCTGCCCCACCGCCGCCCCGGGGCCGGACGAAGCCCCCACAGGAGCAGGAGGAACCAAGGCGGCTCCGGGCTGGGACAGCCCGGGAGCACTGCGGGGCGTCATGCCCGGAGGCAGGCTCTGCCCGGCCTGCGCGGGCCCGGCCGACACGGGCGCGGTGCCCGCCGGACGGGCGGCCGTCGGGGCACCCGGGGCAACGGGGGCCGAGGGTACGGCTCCGGCCGATGCACTCCCGGGAGCCGTCGGACCGGCAGCCGGTTTCGCGACCGCCGGAGGCTGCGGCAGTACGGCCCCGCTCGGTGCTCCAGCGGGCGTTGCCGACACGCCGGGCGCGGGAGGAGCCGCCGGCCGAGGAGGCACGGCCGCATGGGGCGCCACGGGTGCTCTCACTGCCGCCGGTGAAGGCTGCGCGGGCGCCGCTCCCACGAGTGCATGACCCGGCGCCGAGGACGCTCCAGGCTGCGGCCGTTGAGGCATCGCCGCGCCAGTCCCCGAGACAGGCGCCGCCGGAGCCGCGGACGGCCCCGAGGCCGAAGGCTGGGAAGGAGGCGGAACACTCCCCGGAGCGACGGGCGAGGGCTGCGGCCGTGGAGCCATGGCGCCAGCAGGAGCCCCGCCAGGAGCGCCCATCGGAGCCGCCGGAGGACGAGCGGGTGCGGCACCTGCCGGCGCACCCCCGGGAGTACCCGGGCCCGGCCCGGCAGGCGTTCCCACCACCGTCGGCGCGGGCTTCGCGGCAGGGCCGGCCGCCGGGGGCTGAGGGGCCGCCATCGGCGCGGGCCGCATCCCTGGAGGCTGACCCGGCAGCGGGCTCGCACCAGCGACGGCTCCGGAACCAGGCGTGGGTGCACCGGGAGCGGGCCGCACGGCGGCGGGGGCCGCCATCGGCGAAGGCGCAGTCGGGCTCGCGGCGGCCGGCGGAGTCCCAGGAGCTGGGCGCGGCGCCGAGGCCGGAGCTGGCTGGGCGGGAGTCGCGGCCGAAGGAGCCGTGGGCGAAGGCTGCGGAGCCGCCGAGGGGGCCGGGCGCACCGCAGAGGGCGGCTGCGGCGAGACCGGAGCCCCCTGCGTCGGAGGCATGGGCGAGGGCTGCGGAGCCACGGGCCGCTGCGGAACCGGAGCCCCCTGCCCCACCGGAGCCACCCGCGCCGCGGGCGCCTGGGCCCCGGCGACAGGCGAGGCGGGACCGTTCGGAGCCGGCGCCGGTGCGACGCCACTGGAGGGAGCCGGCGCGGCCACCACGGGAGCCGGCGCGGGCGGCGCGACCTTGGGTTGGCCCGGGCGCACGGGGCGCACCGGCTTGGGGATGCCGTAGTACTTCTCCAGCAGGGAGAAGAGACGCAGCTCCGGCACGATGGAGGGCACGATGCGCATGCCCGTGGCGAAGCCGAGCGCGTCCACGTGCTTCTGATCCTGCGGAGTCACCATCGCCACGCGCAGGCGGCGGCCCTCGACGGCGATCGGGCACGCCAGGTGGTTGCGCGCGAGCTCGGCCTTGAGCTGCGCCAGGGTCTCGGGCGCGACCGCGTCCAGCTCCGCCTCTGTCGCGAGGGGATAGTGGTACGTATCCGCCAGCGCCTGGCCCAACGTGCCCAGGTCGATCAGACCCAGCTCGACGAGGTTGGTCCCCAGGCTGGCGCCGTAGATGAGTTGAGACTTCAGGGCCTCATCGAACTGCGACTGGGTGATGAGTCCCTTGCGGACGAGAAGCGCTCCGAGCTGTTCGGCCATGGCGGGGCGATTCTAGTCCGGCTCCCCCCCGGGAGCGCAGCACGCTTGCCCTCGGGGCGTGCATCAGCGCACACACGCCCGAGTGTTCACGGTCACACCTAGTAGGCGTTCTTCGACAGGAAGCCGCCGAGTGCAGTGCGAATGAGAATCTTCAGGTCCATCAGCAACGACCAGTTCTCGATGTAGTACAGGTCGTATTCGATACGCTTCTGGATGGACGTCTGCCC
>NZ_DASVSO010001046.1:0-35127 GCF_036388035.1 Archangium sp. | reverse complement strand
CGGTGGCCACGGTGGGCGAGCGCCCCTGGTACAAGAGCCCGTGGCTCTGGGTGGCGGTGGGAGCGGTGGCCGTGGCGGGCACCGCGGGCGCCGTCGTCTACGCCACCTCCGAGGAGCGCGGCCGCGTTCCCATCACCGTTCGCGTCAACCCATGAGCCCGCGCACTTCCCTCCTCGTCCTGCTGGGTGCCACCCTCGCCGCCGGCTGTGGGGCGGAGCCTTCCACCTCCGGGCCCCGCCTCGGCCTCGAGGTGACCATCAATCGCGCCATCGCCGATGAGCTGGGGGCCTTCCAGGTGGTGGTGCTCCCCGAGGGCAAGTCGCGCCGGTGCGGAGACATCCAGCGCTCCTGCCTCGCCCAGCAGGTGAAGCCCGACGAGGCGCTCCTGCTCGAGGGGGCGGACGGCAAGAAGGCGCGCGCGCTGCGCTTCAACGCGGGGCTCAACAGCAACGGCGCCCAGGAAGTGGCCGTGGACATCCCGGTGGGCCGCGACTACGTCGTCGTCATCGAGGCGCTCTCCCGCGCCAACCCGCCGCGCTTCCTCGGCAGCTCCTGCAACTACCTGGAGTCCGTGAGCGGCACGCGCAACGAGCCGCTCATCGCTGCCCCCATCACCCTGGTGGGTGGCGAGTGCGATCCGACCTTCGCGCCCTGAGCGCAGGCTCGGCGGGCGGACGAGCCTCGTCACCAAGCCGTCACACGCTCGTCATTCAACCGCCACCGCCAATCTGCTAGCCATCGGTGAGAGACCCGCGGAGGCTCGGAGGAACGATGGCGCGCATCCTGATCATCGAGGACGAGCAGGACCTGTCCGGACTGGTGGAGTACAACCTCCGGGCGGCGGGATTCGAGGCGGAGGTGGCGGGCACCGGAGCGAGCGGCCTGGCCAAGGCGCGCGCCCAGACGCCGGACCTCGTGCTGTTGGATCTGATGCTGCCGGACCTCGCGGGCAGTGAGGTGCTGCGCATGCTCAAGAGCGACTCCGAGCTGCGCAAGGTGCCGGTCATCATCGTCAGCGCCAAGGGCCAGGAGTCCGATCGGGTCCAGGGCCTGGAGCTGGGCGCGGATGACTACGTGGTGAAGCCCTTCTCGGTGCGCGAGCTGCTGCTGCGGGTCAAGGCGGTGTTGCGACGCGCGGACACCGACGAGGGGCCGGCGGCCCAGCTCTCCATGGGGGACATCCAGCTCGACACCGCGCGCCACCAGGTGCGGGTGAAGGGTCAGGAGGTGGTGCTCACCGCGCTGGAGTTCCGCCTGCTGCGCACCCTCCTGGAGCGCACGGATCGCGTGCAGACGCGCGAGGTGCTCCTCTCGGACGTGTGGGGCATCCAGGCGGAGATCCACACCCGCACGGTGGACACGCACATCAAGCGTCTGCGCGAGAAGCTGGGCCCCGCGGGAGACATCATCGAGACGGTGCGCGGCGTGGGCTACAAGCTCAGCCCGCCGTGAAGGCCCCATGCCCCCGCGCCTCTTCCTCATTCCGCTGCTCGTCCCGGCCCTCGGGGCGCTCGTCCTCTTCCTGCTGCTGGGCTGGCAATGGGACGCGCTCTTCGTGTCGCTCGCCACCCTCTCCGGCTCCGCGCTGACGCTGGTGGTGGGCCGGGACACCTTCAAGCGGCAGCTCCTCACGCTGGCCCGCGAGGTCCGCACCCGCGCCGAGGGCACGCCCGCCGCGGGCACCAGCGAGGGCGAGCAGGACCGGCTCGAGGAGGTGGCCAGCCTGCGGGGCGCCATCGACTCGCTGCACGAGCAGCTCTCCGCGCGCAACGCCGGCCTCAACCAGGAGGCGCGCACCCTCATCGCCGTGCTGGACGGCATGGCCGAGGGCCTCTGGGTGACGGACGCCGAGGGCACCGTGGTGCGCCACAACGACGCACTGCGCGCCATGCTGCAGACGACCGGGGATATCGTCGGCCAGCGGCCCCTGGCGCTGCTGCGCAACGACGCACTCAACGAGGCCGTCCTCCGCGCCTGTCGCGAGGGAGCTTCCACCCGCCTCGAGCTGACGCTGGAGGGGCTGTTCGCCCGGACGCTCGCCATCCGGGTGACGCCCCTGGGGAGGGACCTGCCCGGCAGCGCCGCCGTCTTCCATGACGTCACCGAGCTGCGCCACCTGGAGAAGGTGCGCAAGGACTTCGTGGCCAACGTCTCCCACGAGCTGCGCACCCCCATCACCGCCATCCGCGGCTATGCCGAGACGCTCCAGGGCGGCGCCCTGCAGGACTCCGTCATGGCGCCCAAGATGGTGGACATCATCCACCGCCAGTCCGAGCGCCTCTCGGAGCTCGTCGAGGACCTGCTGGAGCTGTCCCGGCTGGAGTCCCGCGAGGTGAAGCTGCAAGTGGCGGACGTGTCACTGGCAGTGGCGGTCTCCCGCGCGGCCGAGGTGGTCCGGCACAAGGCGCAGGGCAAGAAGATTACGGTCGAGCTGGACGTCCCCCCGGGACTGGTGGGCCGGGGAGACGAGCGGGGCCTGGAGCAGGTGCTGCTCAACCTGCTGGACAACGCCGTCAAGTACACGCCCGAGGGGGGCCGGGTGACGGTGACAGGCGTTCAGGAGGACGGGCGGTGCGTGGTGCACGTCCGGGACACGGGGGTGGGCATCGAGCCCAAGCACCTGGCCCGCATCTTCGAGCGCTTCTACCGGGTGGACAAAGGGAGGAGCCGGGACATGGGGGGGACGGGCTTGGGGCTGTCCATCGTCAAGCACCTGATGAGCGCCATGGGGGGAGAGGTGCGGGTCGAGAGCCAACCGAACGAGGGCTCTACCTTCACGATTTTCCTTCCAGCGCCGGTGCCCACGGCGACGGCGGCGGGTTAGGATGGGGCGCACATGCGGGTTGCCATCCTCGCCGACATTCACGGGAACCTCCCCGCCTGCGAGGCCGTCCTCGAGGACATCGCTCGCGTCGCGCCCGACTACGTCGTGGCCGCCGGGGACCTCGCCCTGCGCGGCGCGCACCCTCGCGAGACGGTGGAGCTGCTCTTCGATCGCTGCGATGCGATCCTCATGGGCAACACCGACTGCTACCTCGCGGGCCACTACCTGGGCGGCGCCTACCGCGAGCGCGACCACTGGAAGACGGAGCTGCTGCAGTGGACGCGGGATCAGCTCGGTGAGCCCTGGCTGAAGAAGCTGGGCGCCCTGCCCTTCTCGGTGCGCTACACGCCGCGCCGGGGGCAGGACCTCTTCGTCTGCCATGCGAACCCGCGCAACCTCGAGGACTCGCTGGACCCCACGCTGGACGAGAACACCCTCCGCCGCTACTTCCAGAACCTGGACGCGGCCGCGGTGGCTTTCGGCCATCTGCACTTCCCCTACCGCCGCCGCGTGGGCCGCATGCTGATCGCGGACGTGGCCAGCGCCGGCATCCCGCGCGACGGAGACCTGCGCCCGGCCTACGGTATCTTCACCTTCACGCCCAAGGGCTGGCGCGTGCAGATCCGCCGCGTGCGCTACCCGGTGCGCAAGGCCACCCAGGCGCTCACCGCGCGCCGCGTGCCCGGCGGGCCGCTGCTCATCCACAAGCTCGTGGAGGCGCGCTACCGCCACCACCACGCGCTGATGGAGGCCGCGCGCCGCCACTCGGGCCTGCCGCCTCCGGGCCCGGTGCTGCGCCCGCCGCCGGGCAGTTCCATCCTCACGAAGACGCCCACCATCGAGATGCCGGTGGTGACGCCTCCGCTCCTCAAGCAGGCCGTGGGCGACGAAGGCCACGCCCCCACCGGGGAGGACGGGCCCGCCCCGCTCTCCACCGTGACGGACCTGGACGGCTGACCTCAGAACGATGTCTGGAGCTGAACGCGGAACTGGTTGTTGCCTTCCGCGAGCGCATCCTCCCAGAGTCGGAAGTAGTCGCCCTGCAACTTGAAGGCGTGCTTGTGGAAGTAATAGCTCACGCCCAGGCCGGCCTCGTTCTCGTCGGAGAGGCTGGTGTCGGAGTCCGCGGCCCGGACGATGGAGTAGCGGCCCGAGACCTCGAGCTCGGTGGTGGGCAGCAAGTAGCCCGCCTGGAGGAACCAACCATAACCATTGCGCGCCGCCTCGGTGGGAATGGGGCCGCCGTCCTCATCCACCGCCTCGCCCGGACTGCGGGTGCCTCGGCGGACGATGAACTCCGACTGGGCGGAGAACCCCCGCCATTTGAACATCGCATCGGCGGTGAACAGGTTGTAGTCGGTTGTGCCCTCGTCCCGGTGGGTACGCCCCAGGATGCCCCGAGTGCCCCGCGCGTTATTGAGGTGCGCGAACGCGACGCCGAGGGACAGGCCTGGCTTCTTGCTGCGCTGCAGGTCCGCCTCGCTGTAGTCCTCGAACTTGCCCAGGGGCAGCACCTCGACGCGGGCCAGCGTCATCAGGCCCGGAGCGCTGAGCGCATAGGAGCTGTGTCCTCCTCCGGTGTAGACGCCGACGTAGTAGCGGAGCAGGTCGAGCCCGAAGAGATCCTTGGAGCGCAGGTCAACACCGATGTCGCGGTCCAGGTTGAACTCGGCATTCACGATGGAGCGGTCGACGAGCATGAGGTCGCCCGACGAGATGACGCGCTGGCGGTTGAAGGGGACCTTGTACTGACCGACCACGAGCGTCAGGTCGCGCAGGTGGTCGAACTCCATGTACAGGTCGAGCAGCGGCGACAGGGTCGCGACGTTGTCCCGATTGGTCTGGGGAGGGTTCGGGTCACCGGACAGGTCGGTGAAGCCGAGGTCGCGCGGCGAGAAGGCCAGCTCCATCTTGAAGTTGTTGTGCTCGCCGAACATGAAGCCGGAGAAGGAGACGCGGGCGCGACGGATCTGGAACCCGTGCGTGAGTTCGCGCTCGCCCTCCCCCGCGAACGTGTCATCGGCCTGGTAGAGGAACTGCCCGCGCAGGCGCGTCACCAGCCGGAAGCGACCATCCGCGCTGTTGATCTCGAGCCCCTTGCCGGGCCGCCAGCGTGCCTTCACCACCTCGTTGTCAGGGTCGGGCTGCTGCGTCTGGGCCGCGGGTGGCTCGCTCGCGGGAGGCTCGGCTGCCCTGGCGTCCAGGGGCGCGGCACTGGCCAGCAGGAGCGCCGACAGCGCGGCCCTCCATCGCTCTGGCGAGCGTGATGCGCGTTCCAGCACGTGGGCGGTGGCATCGGAGGCAGACGTCGTCACGGTCATGCCGCCTCCAGCTATGACAATTGCCGTCGCAACACATTCGCGAGGCCCGCGGATTGTCACCTGGAGCGACAACGCCGGAGCGCCGCGTTGTCAGGTGAGCAGTGCTGCCCGCGCGGGCCGGACCCTTTTGCGCCCCGACAACCTTCACCTCGCGTGACAGATGTCACACGGTTGTTGCAAGTGCGCCACCGGGACGCAAACAGCGGGGCCCAGAGTGCGCCGCCGCCATGCCCCACGTCCTCATCGTCGACGACGAGCGCGATCTCGCCGAGCTCCTCGACTTCAATCTCCGCGCCGCCGGCTTCTCCACCCGCGTCGCCCCCACGGGGGAGTCGGCGCTGTCCGCCGCGCGAGAGCAGCGCACGGACCTCGTCCTGCTGGACCTGATGTTGCCGGACATGTCCGGCGTGGAGGTCTGCCGCCAGCTTCGGGCCGCTGCCACCACCCGGGACGTCCTCATCGTCATGCTCACCGCCAAGGGCGAGGAGGCCGACCGCGTGCGCGGCTTCGAGGTAGGTGCCGACGACTACGTCACCAAGCCCTTCAGCGTCCGCGAGCTGGTGCTGCGGCTCAAGGCCATCCTGCGCCGTGGCGGTCCGGCCCGCGACGACACCGCGCCCCTGAAGCTCGGCCCCCTCACGCTCGACATCTCCACCCACCGATTCTACGTGGACGACAAGGAGGTGTCCCTCACCGCGCTCGAGTTCCGGCTGCTGGAGCACCTCCTGACCCGCGTGGGCCGGGTGCAGTCCCGCGAGCAGCTCCTCGAGGAGGTGTGGGGCCTGTCCAGCAGCCTGGAGACGCGCACCATCGACACCCACGTCATGCGCCTGCGCGACAAGCTCGGCTCGGCGCGCGCCTACCTCGAGACGGTGCGCGGGGTGGGCTACCGCATCGTCGAGCCCACCGCGGCCTGAACTTCGTTGCGCATTTGTCACGCGGCTTCCGTCAAACAGCCACAGTCACCCCATAAATGGCGTGTCGCTGAACACCGGACAGAAAGACAGCTGGAGCCCCCCTACACCGTGCGCAATCTGTTTGCCGCATTGCTGATTCTGTCTCCTGGCGCCGTCCTGGCCCAGGAGGCCGCCCCCGCCCCCGCCGCCTCCGAGGCCGCCCCCGAGACCACCGCTCCGAGCACCGATGAGCGGATCACCACCACCGAGGGCAAGGTCTCGTCCATCGAGGAGCAGCTCGCCGAAATCAAGAGCGCCCTGTCCCCGCTCACGAAGCTGAAGTTCTCCGGCTACGTGCAGGCCCGCTACCAGTGGGAGGAGACGCGCGAGGACGGCACCGGCGGCCTCAGTCGCTTCACCATCCGCCGCTCGCGCCTCAAGGCCACCTACACCGCCGATCTCGCCCAGTTCATGCTGCAGATCGACGCCTCGCCCACCGCCGTGGCCCTGCGGGATGCCGAGGCGACGCTCTTCATCCCCGGCACGAAGCAGAACATGGCGCTGACGCTGGGCCAGGTGAAGTGGCCGTTCGGCTACGAGTCCGTGCAGTCCTCCAGCGAGCGCGAGTTCCCCGAGCGCACCCGCGTCGTCCGGGCCTTCCTCCCCGACGAGCGGGACCGGGGCGTCCGGTTCAGCGCGAAGTACGGCGCCCTCCGCCTGAGCGGCGGCCTCTTCGACGGCAACGGCATCAGCTTCCCCGGCTCCGTCGGCGTGGACAACGACAAGGAGAAGGACTTCATCGGCCGCGCGGGGTTCGATCTGAAGTGGATCTCCGGTGGCATCTCCGGCTGGTACGGCCTCTCGCTGGGCAGGCGCTCCACGGACGCCTTCCGCCACGCCTACGAGCGCAGCCGCATCGGCGCGGACGTCCAGGTCTACCTGGACTTCCTCCCCTTCGGCGCCACCGCCCTCAAGGGCGAGTACATCCAGGGCAAGACCTACATCGGTGGCAGTGGCGATCGCCGCACCGAGCTGCTCGACCGTCCGGCCAGTGGTTGGTACGCGCTGCTGGTGCAGAACCTCGGCGTCTCCAACGCCCTGGCCATTCGCTACGACTACTTCGATCCGGCCAACGGCACCCCGGCCGCCGCCGCGGGTCCTGGGTCGAGCCTTCCGGCCGACACCAACGCCACCGGCACCCTCGGGGCCACCGCCCTCCACTACTTCGGTGAGCACCTGAAGGTCTCGCTGACCTACGAGGTGCCCCTCACGGAGACCGTCGAGGGTGTGAAGGACCCACGTGACAACCTGCTCACCGTCCAGTTCCAGGCCCGCTACTAGTCAGCGGCCCCAAGCACCCGTTTCCAAGGAGAACTCCCCATGATGAAGAACCTCATCGCCTCGCTCGCCGTGGTGCTGCTGCTGGCCCTTCCGATGGCCGCTCGCGCGGGCACCATCACCGTCAAGGGCTCGGACACCATGGTCATCCTCGGCCAGCGCTGGGCCGAGGAATTCATGAAGAAGAACCCGAGCCTCAAGCTGCAGGTGACGGGGGGCGGCTCTGGCGTTGGCCTGTCGGCCCTCATCAACGGCACCACGGACATCGCCATGTCCAGCCGCCCCATGAAGGACGCGGAGGGCGAGAAGCTGCGCACCCGCTTCAACACCACCGGCACGGAGATCTCCGTGGCCAAGGACGGCGTCACCTTCTACGTCCACGAGAGCAACAAGGTGGACACCCTCACCCTGGAGCAGCTCAAGGGCATCTACCTGGGGGACATCACCAACTGGAAGGACGTGGGCGGCGCGGACGCGTCCATCGTCGTCTACTCGCGTGAGAACTCCTCGGGCACCTACGTGTTCGTGAAGGACAACCTGCTGGACGGCGAGGACTACACCTCCACGGCCCAGACGCTGCCGGGTACCGCCGCGGTGGTGAACGCGGTCTCCAAGGAGAAGAACGGCATCGGCTACGGCGGCGCCGCCTACGCCAAGGGCATCAAGGAGGTGAAGGTCAAGAAGGGCAACGACGCCATCGCCCCCTCCGCGGAGAACATCAAGAGCGGCAAGTACCCGCTCTCGCGCGACCTGTACTTCTACCTGCGCAACAAGCCGGCGGGGGATGCCAAGGCCTTCATCGACTTCGCCCTTTCTCCCGAGGGTCAGGCGATCGTCACGAAGGTCGGCTACTTCCCGGTGAAGTAGTACCGCGGGGCCGTACGCTTCACGCGAATGTCACACGAGGCTCGAGCACAAGATGGATAGACAGGTAGCCATGCAGGGTCAGAGTCTCGTGGAAACGGCAACGGTGGCGCCGCGGCTCTCCTCCGCCGCCCGTCGCAGGCAGATCCGGGAGAAGGTCATCGGGGGAGTCATCACGGCGGTGGCCTTCTCGGGGATCGCCGCCCTGGTGCTCATCCTGGTCTTCGTGGCCAAGGAGGCGCTGGCGCTCTTCCTGGAGGCCGAGGCCCGCGAGGAGGCGAGCCTCGGCAAGATGTTCCTGCGGCAGGTGGTGCGCGCGGGCAAGCCGGCGGCCTTCGTGTGGCAGCCGGTGTCGAAGATTCCCAAGGTGAGCATGATCCCGCTCTTCATCGGCACGCTGAAGACGACGCTGGTGTCGATGGCGGTGGCGGTGCCGGTGGGCGTGGCGGGCGCGCTGTTCACGGCCGAGTTCGCGCCGCGACGGCTGCGCGAGCTCCTCAAGCCCACCATCGAGATGCTGGCGGGAATCCCCTCGGTGGTGCTGGGCTTCTTCGCGCTGATGCTGCTGGCCACCTTCCTGCAGGACACCTTCGGCCTGCCCACCCGGCTCAACGCGGTGGTGGCGGGCCTGGGCCTGTCGCTGGCGATCGTCCCCGTCATCTTCACCGTGTCCGAGGACGCGCTGACGGCGGTGCCGCGCAGCTACCGCGAGGCGTCGCTCGCGCTGGGGGCGACGCCCTGGGAGACGGCGTGGAAGGTGGTGCTGCCGGCGGCGGCCCCGGGCATCCTCGCCGCGTGCGTGCTGGGCTTCGGCCGCGCCATCGGCGAGACGATGATCGTCCTGATGGCCTCGGGCAACGCGGCCATCGCGTCATGGACCTTCACGGACTCGGTCCGCTCCATGTCCGCCACCATCGCCGCCGAGATGGGCGAGGTGGTGGTGGGCAGCCCGCACTACTCGCTCCTGTTCTTCATCGGGGTCGAGCTCTTCCTCTTCACCTTCATCCTCAACATGGTGGCATCCGCGTGGACCCGGAAGGTGCTCAAGCGGCTGTCGGGAGCGGGCGCGTGAGGCACACCCTACGTCGGGCCGTGGGCGGAGCGCTCACGTCCCTCACCGGCCTCGCCGCGCTGCTGATCCTGGCGATGCTGGCCATCATCCTCTTCGACGTGGTCCGAGGCGGCCTCGGGCACGTCACCTGGACCTTCCTCAGCCAGCCCCCCTCGGACGGAATGATGGGCGGCGGCATCTTCCCCGCCCTCTACGGCACGGCGGCGCTCACGCTGCTGATGACGCTGGCGGTGATGCCCGTGGGCGTCCTCACGGCGGTGTACCTGCACGAGTACGCACCGCCGAGCTCGCTCCTGGCGCGGGCGGTGCGGGTGGCGGTGGTGAACCTGGCGGGCGTGCCCTCCATCGTCTTCGGCCTCTTCGGCCTGGGCTTCTTCATCCACTTCGTGGGCGGCAACATGGACCGGCTGCTGGGCTACCAGGAGCTGCACTGGGGCCAGCCGGGGATTCTGTGGGCCTCGCTCACCCTGGCGGTGCTGACGCTGCCGGTGGTCATCGTCTCCACCGAGGAGGCGCTGCGCGCGGTGCCGATGGACCACCGCACGGCGAGCCTGGCGCTGGGGGCCACCCGCTCCCAGACGCTGGCGCGGGTGGTGCTGCCGGGCGCGCTGCCGGGCATCCTCACCGGCGCGGTGCTGGCGGTGTCCCGCGGCGCGGGCGAGGTGGCGCCCATCCTCTTCACCGGCGCGGCCTACTTCCTCCCCGACCTGCCCAACAAGCTCAACTCCCAGTTCATGCACCTGGGCTACCACACCTACGTGCTGGCCACGCAGTCGCCGGATGTGGAGGCCACACGGCCGCTGTTGTACGCCACGGTGCTGGTGCTGCTCGCGCTCACCTTCACCCTCAACCTCATCGCGGTGCTCATCCGCGCCCGCACCCGCCGGCGCGCCGCTGGCGCCCACTGACACCGAGCCATGCCCCCTCCTCTCTCTCCCTCGCGCATCAAGATGGAGGCGCGTGAGCTCTCCCTCCGCTACGGCACCAAGGTGGCTGTGAAGTCGGTGAGCCTCACGCTGCCCGAGCACCAGGTGACGGCGCTGATCGGCCCCTCGGGCTGCGGCAAGTCCACCTTCCTGCGCTCGCTCAACCGGATGAACGACCTCATTCCGGGCGCCAGCCACGAGGGCACCGTGCTGCTGGACGGGCACAGCATCCACGACCGGAACGTGGACGTGGTGGACCTGCGCCGCCGCGTGGGCATGGTCTTCCAGAAGTCCAACCCCTTCCCGAAGACGATCTTCGAGAACGTGGCCTACGGCCTGCGCGTGGGGGGAATGAAGGACAAGGCGGAGCTCGGCGCGCGCGTGGAGAAGTCGCTCAAGGGCGCGGCGCTCTGGGACGAGGTGAAGGATCGCCTCAATGACAGCGCCCTGGGCCTGTCCGGTGGCCAGCAGCAGCGCCTGTGCATCGCACGCGCGCTGGCCGTGGAGCCCGAGGTCATCCTCATGGACGAGCCCGCCAGTGCCCTGGATCCCATCGCCACGGCGAAGATCGAGGAGCTCATCCACGAGCTGAAGGAGCGCTACACCATCGCCATCGTCACCCACAACATGCAGCAGGCCGCGCGGGTGAGTGACCGGACGGCTTTCTTCTACATGGGAGAGTTGGTGGAATGCGGCGCCACGGAGCAGATCTTCACCAACCCGCGTGAGCGGCGCACCGAAGACTACGTCACCGGGAAGTTCGGGTAGGCGCGAGGGAGAGCGGGCACATGCCGTCGATTCACACGGACAAAGCATTCGAGCAGGACCTGAGGGACTTGCGCGAGAAGCTGCTGGCCATGGGCGCCAAGGTGGAAGCGCACATCGCCGACAGCATGCGCGCGCTCACCGAGCGGGACTCCGTGCTCGCCGAGCAGGTGATGCAGGGTGACAAGGAGGTCAACCGGCTCGAGGTGGAGATCGACGACACCTGCCGTCGCATCCTCGCGCTGCGCCAGCCGGCCGCGAGCGACCTGCGCCTCATCACCACGGCGCTGAAGATCGTCACGGACCTGGAGCGCATCGGAGACCTGGCGGTGAACATCGCCGAGCGAGCCAAGGACCTGAACCAGGCGCCGCCGCTCAAGCCCTACGTGGACACGCCCCGGCTGGCCGAGCTGGCCCAGCAGCAGGTGAAGAAGGCGCTGGATGCCTTCGTGTCCTCGGACGTGGCCAAGGCCGAGGAGGTGCTCAAGGAGGACGACCACCTGGACGCCCTCTACCTGAAGATCTTCAACGAGCTCCTCAGCTACATGATGGAGGACTCGAAGAACATCCGCCGTGCCACGGCGCTGATGTTCATCGCCAAGCACCTCGAGCGCATGGGCGACCACGCCACCAACGTGGCGGAGATGGTCATCTACATGGTGCGGGGCACGGACGTGCGCCACCCGCGCAGCCGCAACCTGAAGACCTCCTGACGCACGGCGGGGTGTCACCGTCCCGTCTCCGAGAGTTCTCTCGGGCGACGCGGGGGCTTCAGGAGGACGTAACACGGTGCTCGTAGCCTCCCGGGCAGGACGCGCGATGAACGCGCTCCTGCTCAGGAGAACGCCGTGCCCCTGCCCCACGCGCTCAGCCTCGCCCTCCTCGCCCTCGCCACCCTCGGCACCTTCGCCCTCGGGGTGCAGCTCTTCTTCGTGCTGCGCCACCGATGGACTTCGACCCGGCTCCAGGCGCCGGTGAGTGGCGGCGAGCCGGTGGGCATCTCCATCCTCAAGCCCCTGTGCGGCGTGGATGACGATCTGGAGGCCAACCTGGCGCGGTTCGCCACCCTCGGCTACCCGGAGTACGAGGTGGTGTTGGGAGTGAAGGACATGCGAGACCCGGCCTACGCGGTGGCACGCGAAGCGGTGGCGCGCTGGCCCCACGTCATGCGGCTGGAATTGCAGCACGGCGAGCCCGGCCTCAATCCCAAGGTGAACCAGCTCATCACCCTGGCGGCCGCGGCCCGGCACGACATCCTCGTCATCAGCGACTCCAACACGCGGGTGGGCCCGGACTACCTGGAGGAGATCGCCCGCACCTTCGAGGATCCGACGGTGGGCGTCATCTCGCACCCGGTGAGTGGCATCGGCGAGCAGACGCTGGGCTCGTTGATGGACAACCTGTACCAGTGCACCTCGGCGGGCGCGGGGCAGATCGCCGCCAAGCAGGCCGCGGATCAGGACATCGTCGTGGGCAAGTCCATGGCCATGCGCCGTGAGGACGTGGAGGCCCTGGGGGGCTTCTACTCGGTGCGCAACGTGCTGGCGGAGGACTACGTCATCGGTCGGTGGATGACGGGGCGGCTGGGCAAGCGGGCCGTGGTGGCGCGCGCCCCCGTCTACAACGTGTCGCGGGAGAAGAGTGTCCTGGCCTTCTTCAAGCGCTACGTGCGCTGGAGCATCATCCACCACACCTGCATCCCCACGCCGGTGTACCTGGCGCAGTCGCTGCTCAACCCGCTGCCGTGGGCGCTGCTCGGCGCGCTGCTGTCGCCGTCGGCCCTCTCCTTCGGAGGGGTGGGCGCGGTGGCCGTGGCGAAGCTGCTCCACGACGTGACTGTCTTCAACGCGCTGCGGCCAGGACAGACCGCCTCGTGGCTGACGGTGCCGGCGGTGCTGCTCAAGGACGTGCTGCTCTTCGCGGCGTGGACGAATGGACTCTTCGCGCGCTCGGTGGACTGGCGCGGCAACAAGCTGCGCGTGCTGGCCGGCTCGCGGCTGGTGCCGCCCGCGCCCGCTGTGTCGGGAGGATTGTCCGCGACCCATCCCAAGCCTGCTGGGGAGCTGCTCGCCGGGTGACGTTCACAGGGACGTCACCGGACTCTTTCGCGGGATTTTCCAGGAAGCCATGGCCGTGTTTCGGTGAGTGAGTACCTCAGAAGTACCCATGCTCCCCCTCAAGCTGGCGCACCTGTCCGATATCCATCTGGACCTTACCCGCGAGAGTGACGCGACGGCCATCGCGCTCGTGGAGACCCTCCTCGCCGAGCGCGTGGACCATGTGGTGGTAACGGGAGACCTGACCCACCAGGGCAGCCGGAGCGAGTACCGTCGCTTCCGAGAGCTCTTCGCGCCCTTTCTCGACGCCGGGCGGCTCACCTTCATCCCCGGCAACCACGATCGCACCGGCGAGGACGCCGGCAGCCAGTGGATGAATGGCCAGAAGGTGCGGGTGGAGCGGCACGAGGGCCTCTACCTGGTGTGCCTGGACTCCACGGGCCCGCACAACCGCAACTACTTCGCCTGCCACGGCGAGCTGACGCGCGAGGTGCTGGACGAGGTGGACGAGGCCTTGTGCGCCGCGCCCACCGGCGTGCTCACCGCGGTGCTGGTACACCACCACGTGCTGCCACTGCCGGAGGAGAGCCTCCCCGAGCGGTTCGCCACGCACATGGGCTGGCCGCACGCCTCGGAGCTGGCGCTCGGCGCCGAGCTGGTCCGCCGGACCCAGGGTCGGTGCGATCTCATCCTCCACGGGCACCGGCACGTGCCGCGCGAGTTCGACCTGGGCCGCTTCCAGGGCCGAGGGCTGCGCATCTACAATTCGGGCAGCTCCATCGAGCTCGGCCGGTTCCGGATGTTCCAGCACGCGTCCGGTCGCCTGGTGGGCGAGCCCGAGTGGCAGCGGGCGGCGAGGGCCCCGGTGCGCAAGCGCTCGGCCCCGAATGTCATGCCCGCGCTGCAGTATCTGGCCAGCCAGCTCACGATGGCGCTGCTCTGAGCGGAAGTCCCCTCCCCTGCCCACCGAGCGAGCCTGTTGCTGGAATGAATGGCGCCTTTTTCTCGGAAGGTTGTACCCACGTACCAGGAGGTCACTTGGGTCGAAGGGCATCGGAGGACGACGCGCGCAAGGTACTGGTCGTTGATGACGACGCGGACTGGCGGGAGTTCCTCAGATTGTGTCTCGAGGATTTGGGCTACCAGACCATCGAGGCCGCGAATGGTCAGGAGGCCCTGGACTCGCTAGCCCGGCAACGCTGCGGCGTGATGCTGCTGGACCTCAACATGCCCGGGATGAACGGCTTCGAGGTACTGGAGCGGATGCCTCGCAACGGCAGCCCGCCCCGCGTGGTGTTCCTCACCTCCGCGGCGGCCCAGGACGTGGGCGGTGCGCTCCGTTCCGGACCGCACTACTACCTGCCCAAGGGCGCCAGCCGGGATCAGCTCTCGCTCCTGCTCCAGTCGCTGGACGCCTGACGGGCCACCGCGACACGAGCACCCAGCGCCTCGAGCGGACACTCGCGAAGCTTCGAGGCGCTCGGGCTGGCGGGGGTTGCTATAGAGGGTGCTTGGAGGACAAGCAGCCATCGCGACCGAATTCGTCATCATCCTGCTGCTGATCCTGGCCAACGGGGTCTTCTCGGGGGCCGAGCTGGCCCTGCTGTCGGTGCGCAAGACACGACTGCGGGAGCTGCTCGACGAGGGCAGCACCTCCGCCCGGGCGGTGCAGGCGCTGAGGGACGATCCCGAGCGCTTCCTGGCGACGGTGCAGATCGGCATCACCGTGGTGGGAGCCAGCGCGGCGGCCTTCGGCGGAGCCTCCATCGCCCAGCGCCTGGCGCCGGTCCTCACCCGGCTGGGGCTCCAGGCGGGGCTGGCGGACCAGGTGGCCTTCGCGCTGGTGGTGGGGCTGGTGTCCTATCTCTCGCTGGTGCTGGGCGAGCTGGTGCCCAAGTCCCTGGCCCTGCGCTTCTCCGAGGGCTATGCGCTGTTCATCGCCCGCCCGCTGCGAGGGCTCTCCTGGCTGATGAAGCCCCTGGTCTGGTTTCTCACCGCCAGCTCCAACGTCCTGCTGCGCTTCTTCGGGGACCGGACCACCTTCACCGAGTCGCGCCTGTCGCCGGACGAGCTGCAGCAACTGGTGGAGGAGGCGGCGAAGTCGGGCTCGTTGGATCCCCGGACCGGGGAGATCGCTTCTCGTGCGTTCGAGCTGGGCAACATCCCGCTGTCGGCGGTGATGGTGCCACGCAGCCGCATGGTGGCGTTGCGCCGGCACGCGAGCGCGGAGGAGATCAAGCAGGTGCTTTTGGAGCACGGGCACTCGCGGATGCCGGTGTACGAGGGGTCGCTCGACAATATCGTGGGCTACGTCATCGCGAAGGACCTGCTGGGGGTGGCCTGGGAGGGCCAGCTCATCGTGCTGGAGGACGTGATGCGCTCGCCCTGGTTCGCCTTCGAGTCGATGCGGGCCATCGACGCCTTGAAGGAGCTACAGCGGAGGCGGATGCAGCTGGGCATCGTGGTGGACGAGCGGGGGGGCGTGGCGGGGCTGGTGACGGTGGAGGACCTGGTCGAGGAGCTGGTGGGCAACATCTCCAGCGAGTTCGAGAAGCCCGAGGAGCCCATCCAGCGGGAGAGCCCCACCACGGCGGTGGTGCAGGGCACGGCGGCGATCCGGGACGTGAACCGGGAGCTGGGGCTGGAGCTGGAGGAGGGCCAGGGCTGGTCCACGGTAGGAGGCCTGTGCGCGGTGCAATCCGGAGCCATCCCCGAGAAGGGGGCGAAGCTGACACTGGAGGACGGGACGGTGCTGGAGGTGCTCGACGCGAGTCCGCGCCGGGTGCGCTCGGTGCGCATCCACCTGTCCCCCCGGAAGACGCCCGAGGGCTGAAAAACAGAGAGGGCCGGGAACCCGAAGGCTCCCGACCCTCACATGCGCGCGATGCAGGAGTCGAACCTGCGGCCTTTGGCTCCGGAGGCCAACGCTCTATCCAGCTGAGCTAATCGCGCAAGCGGCAACAGCGGGTGGGTAAGTAACCGACTTCCCCCGGCGACGCAAGCACGCATTCTGCGAACATCGCCCGAGGCGGACAACCATCCCCCCTGGAGAGGGCCCACTGTTGGATACCCACCTGACCGCCCGCCAGGGGAGCGGGATGCACGAGCCGGGGATCGAACCCTAGGCAGGGCGGTAGGAAACCTCAAGCAGGACGCGCCCTTACCCGCTACCGCCCTGATTTTCCTCGGGTTCGTCATCCCGTCTCGTGCCGTGTCATACCCCCTGGTTCCCTCTGAATCCGCGCTGGAGGGGCACACTGGGGGCACATGAAAACCGCTCACTCTGAGCCTGACGCTGCACCCCATAGGTAGGCACTTCGCGCGTCGCCAAGCACGTTGGCCAGCCCCCAGCCGCTCCACGACGGGTGTGGTGCCGGACGAGAGTATGCTCGCTGTATGCGGATCGACACCCAGTGGGTTCGGCTGGCTGCGGACAAGCGGGGGGAGGATCACCTAGCCGTCCAGGCGCCTTCGGTTGCGCTCTACAGCCAGCTCCTGCCCGGCATCAGCAACGTCACGGATCGGGCTCGCTATTACAGCTTCTATCCGTGGCTTCTCTGGAACCTGAAGAGGCGGCCCAGCTTGGCGCTCACACCGCTCCAGGTTGTCCGGCGCGGCGAGTGCCTCTTCACCCTTATCGCTTCACGCCACGCGGAAAAGCTGAGCCAGGACGAGGCGCTCCACGGCGTGGCCATGGTGGGCCGCAACACGCTGATGGCTCCCCAACGGGAGTTGGAGTCCGGTGGCCACCTGGATCTCCTCCCATACGCGGCGCTCGAGGGCGAGCACCCGAAGCGCTACTTCAAGAACCGCTACGGGGGGCTCGGCCAGTACTACCTGGGCCCGCTCCGGGAACTCGGCGTCCTCGCCGGGGACTCCAGCAAGGGCCCGCAGTTCACGACCGAACGGGGGGGGCCGCTGGCGGAGAACATGGAGGCGGGGGCGGACTCGAACGCGTTCTTTTCCGTGCTGGAGGCCGGGTCCGTGGATGAGGCCACCCTGGACGCGTTGGCCGACTTCTGCCCCTGCCGCCTGCCAGCGAGCACCCGTGAGCATACGGCCCTCCTGGAGCTCTTCTTCGATCGGAAACAGGTCCATGGGGAGACGGGCCGGTGGCGCAGGAACAGCCTCGCCCTGCTCCTGGATTTGCTGAGCCAACTCCAGCCGAAGGAAAACCCGCAGGCGTTGTTTCGCGCGGCTGTCTACGCGGGCTCGGTACATGACGGGAAGACGTGGAGCCTGCCTCAAGAGCTGGAGGCCACCCGCCAAGCATGGGCCGTGTACCAGCGAAGCGAGTTGCTCTCCGTCGCGGTCCAGGGGGTGTTCTGGGTGGCCCTGCGGTTGGTGGGAAAGGGAATGCGTGTTCAGGGGAGCGCAGCAGTGGCGCAGCGCGTCCGTGAGCTCGCCCGAGAAGTGCTCGAAGCGCGAGCCTCCCTCCCGTTCAGCCAGGCCGTGGCAGCAAAGAGGTTGGAGCTGCCCGATCTGGTGGACTGGCGCGCAACCGAGCACGAGCAGTCACTTGCCACGGCGATGGAAGACGCGGTCCGGCGTGGTGAAACCGAGAAGGTCCTCGCACAGTCGCTCCAGGTGATGGTGGCGTTGGCCACTCGGGACGAGAGCCACGGCGATCCGTACCGCGGCTTCCTTCCGAGCGACTACTTCCGGGCGTACGGCATCAACCTGTGGGAGTTCCGGAGGTGTGCACGCGAGGTCTGGAGCTCACTGTCGCTTGAGGAACTGGCTGGGTGGCTCGCAGCACGCTGGGGTGTCGAAACACACCTCCGGGTGGCCTTGCGCAAGCTGCACCAGGACTCGCAGGACACATTCCTGGTGCGCCCCATGGACGGAGCGCTGCACGTCGTCTCGGAGGCGCCTCCGCCGGGCTTCACATCACCGCGTCTGAGGACCGCGCTCCGCATGTTGATCGATCTCGGCCTCGTCGCCCTGGGTGAGCACGGCTCGCTCTCCGTCACACCGGATGGCCAGAAGATGCTGGAGGAGTTGCATGGCTGAGAAGAAAAAGGGGGTGTCTCTGCTGGAAGTCCTTGAAGAGGGCGCATACGAAGCCGCTCTTCTCACCACGTACAACAGCTACCTACCGTTTTTCGAGGAGGTGGTGCTGCGCCGCATCACCGCGCGTGGGTGCCGCCACGTGGTCCTAGCCATGGACGCTCGACAGTTGGGCCAGGAGCTGGCGTCCCCCGAGCGGCGCCCGCGACGAGCGGGCAGCACGTATTCACTGGTGCCGGTGGCCGAGGGGGGCGCCTTCCATCCGAAGCTCCTGCTGCTCGCGGGCAACAAAGCGGGGCGGTTGCTGGTGGGCAGCCACAATCTCACCTACGCCGGGTATGGCCGCAATCACGAGCTGACCAATGTTCTCGAGATCGAGGGTGCAAGGGATCGCGTGGGCACTGCGGCCTTCCGTGAGGCGTTGGACTTCGTGACTGCCTGGACGGCCACCCAGGCGGAGCCCCTCCGAGACGCGGTGAAGGCGCTGCACGGTTTCGCGCCGTGGTTGGGCGGACCGGTTCCCCTGGACATGCCCGTGCGCTTCGTCGGGTCCCGACCCGAGGGTGCGTCGCTTTGGGATCGGGTACGGCCCTTGCTGCCAGGGGGTGTTCGGCGCATCACCGTCGTCGGCCCGTTCTTCGACCAGAAGCTGGCCTTCCTGCGCCGCCTAAAGGCGGACTTTCCGGCGGCGGAGCTGGTCGTGGGGGTCGTACCGGACGAGGTTGAAATCGACGGGACCACTGCGGATGCACTCGTGGGCGTCAGGTTCGTGGACGCGTCGGAACTGGATGGTGCCACGGGCGAGCGGCGTTACCTGCACGCCAAGGCACTCCTGTTCGAAACGAGCGATGGCGCCGTTCTCATCACCGGCAGCGCCAATCCCAGCGCCGCCGCATGGCTCGCGGCGCCCGGGCAGCGGAACGCGGAGGCGGTCATCGTCCGGACAGGCGCATCCGCCGAAGCGTTGGACGAACAGCTCGGGTTGAGGGCCCTGGCGGAGGCAGTGTCCGTGGCGGGGCGGTGGAAGCCAGTGGATCAGGACTCCGACACGGAGCCAGACAGGCCAGAGCAGGTTGAGGTGCCTGCGGCGGTATGCTTCGTGGAGACGCCGGAGGGGTTCGAAGTCGAGCAGGAGCGGCTGGGCACGGAGCCCATCACGGCGATGGAATTGCTGGATGCGCATGGAAACTCGCGCGCCGTCTTCCAGCCGACCCCCGATGCAGCAGGGCGGATCCGGATCGAGGACTCCACGCTGCGCGAAGCGGTGGACCTGATCCGGATCGTGTACGGAGATGGCCGGAGCCGCTGGGGTATCGTGCACCGGACTGCGAAGCTCCGGGAACTCGCGGTATCGAACCGGCAACGGCAGTTCCGCGAGGCGTTGGGGTCACTCGGAGGAGGAGATCCGACGCAGATCGAGAAACTGCTCGCGCTGGTGGAACGCGTCATCTTCGATGGGCAACCCGAGGCCGAGCAGGTGCGGGCCGGGACGGCGGGAACCGTGAAGCAGGAGGCGGCCGCCGCGGAGACCGTGCCGCTGGAAGTCAGCCTCAGCGCCACGCAGGAGCGGCGGGCGCGCCGGTGGTGCAGCAACGAATTGTCGGTGCTCCTGGACGCGCTGTTGCGAAAGCTCAGCCAGGGGCTCGCCTCGGCGGAGGGTCCCAGCGCGCCGCAGCGGAGCGACGAGTCGCTCATTGGTACCGAGGACGAGGAACTAACTATCCAGCTCCAGGTCGATGTCCACGCGCTGGCGCTGGCGTGCAGGAGGAAGACTCGAGCTTTGTTCCGCAAGCTGGGGAAGCAACTGGAAAACGCCCAGAAGGATGCGAATCCCGTGGCGACCACGGCCATTCTCCAGACTTCGGCTGTGCTCGGGCTCATCCAGGCTCTGCGGCAGGCGGAGACGAATGACACTTGGCGTCCCGTAGCGGAAAAGCTGGTGGACGCCGAGGCGCAGGAGGAGTTCCTGCCCAAGCTCCTCCAGACGCTGCTGGGGCCTGGGCGTCTCATCCTGCGAGCCGTGAAGGAACAGGAGGGCACTCCGTTCGAGGACCTGTCGGTGCTGCGTGAACGACTGGGGTGGCTCGCATGGGACCTCGGGATGGACGTGTGGCCGAGGGAGGCGACCGAGGAGGCGGCGCACCAGGTCGCGCGGCTCGCTCCGGTGGCACTCGAACTGGCCATGGACGAGCGCGCGGTGAGCGGGCTGGCGGAGAAGCTGGGGGACACGCCACGCCGTGGTGTGGAGCACGGGCTCTGGTTGGAGCGGGTCGTGGCCTGGGGAACATTGATCGCCCGAGCCAGCCCGGTTCCGGCATCGGACTCGAGGTCCGGATCCACCTCGGGTCTCCGCCTGGGCGCACTGGTGATAGCGGGGAGTCGCGTCTTCGTGACGCTCAGCGTGCGCGAGGGAAAGGCAAAACTGGCGGCTTCTACCGATCCGGAAGATATCAGCACCTTCCTCATCCGGGCGGTAACGGTGGTGCATCCATCATCCGAGAAACGGCTGATCCGCTCAGCGTGAGACAGAACTGAAAAACCTTCCATTCGTCATTAAGATTTGGAGGCCCCAGTGCTCTGGGTAGTACTCGGACCGGTATTTACCCCCTTCAGGGAGGTTGGGTAAGTGCCCGGAGGGCGATGCCCATGGCGTGCATGACAACTCCGGCAACCTGACGGCGAGCAAGAGACAAACAGGATCCCTGTGCATCTGGGGCTGCGGCGAGAGCGTCGCAGCAGTCCGGCCCATTCCAGCTGCTGGGGACGCTTGCGCTTCGCCCTCTCCCCGTGTCTTCTGCTGGCTCGGTGGACTCCTCCTCAGGGCAGGCGGGCGCCGAAGGGAGTGCCCATACGGGTGGCCATCGCCGCGATCGCGTGCGCGGGTCACTGCGCGCGTAACAGGCTAAGCGACGATTCCGCCCCGAACGACCCAGCTCATGGCCCACTGGGGAAACCTCGACCAGCTGTGCCTCCCGTTCTTTCTCCAGTCCTCGTCCTGCTCGATGGGGAAGAAACTGTGGACGTCCTGCACCTGGCAACGAAACACCAAGTCGATGCGGCGGGGATCGCTCCCGGTTCCTTCATTGAAGACCGTGAACTCGATCCATGCATCCGGCGCGAGCCCGTCGAGCTCGGCTTTCCTGAACTCAAGCCGGGACTTTCGGGAAAGGACCCGCGCTCCGTCCACGCCCGCCGCAGCAGGGGCCGGTGGGATGATCCTGCGTCGACGCACCGGACGTTCCCTCGCCTCTTCCGCACGTCGCTCACCGTCGAGCACGATCTCGAAGCGCTCACCCTTGGGAACGTACTGATAGCCCCGCTCACGGGCCCGGAATTCCTCATCCGTGAGCTTGTGGCTACCGTACCGCAGGTAATCGTCCGTGAGTTCCTGGAAGACGTGGATGAGATGGGCCTTGTCGAGCTTCGTGAGGATGTAACCTTCGAGCAGGTCCCCTTGCTCGGTCCGCCGATCCGTCCCCGGCTTTCGCTCACGCACCGTGCCCCATGTCACCAGGTCCATCAGCTCCTCGGCCATCACCCTGCGGCCGGGCGACAAGCCGCGATAGGCATCAAGGCCCACCACCCTCTCCCAAAGCCAGCGGTTCACGCGCGCGACAGATACCGGTCCCGCATCCGTAAGGCCGGAAATCAGACAGGCCGCGTTTCTGTCAGTGCGGATCCCGAAGTGCCCGTGCACGAGCTCCTCGATCCGCTCCGCCTCTTCCTTCGAGCCGACCTCAATGAACGCGTATTCGTTCGGCCTTCCGAGGACCCGCTCTCCAAAGGCGCAGATGAAGGCCTTGCTGTGGCGCTTCGCCAGCGCACTGCGCATGCAGCTCCGCATCCTCTCATCGCTACCGTGCCCGATCTGGAGCACCTCGGGACCGTTGAAGACGACGTAGACATGGAAGCCGGTTGCTGGAGCGTCCTCGATCCGTTGAATCCTCTTCACGGAGCCGTGCTCGGAAAGGACGGCCAGAACCTTCGCGGCGAAGTCGATGGGCACAGAGAGAACCTCTCACGTGGTTTTAATCCGGTTCTCCGGGCTCGGCAATCCGTGGCTTCTATCGCCCCGGTCTCCGCCTCTGCCCGCGCGCGGCGAGAGAAGCGCTTGGCTGTTCGGCATCCTGCGCGCGGCTCGGTTCGCGGAGCCGAATGCTGCACGTGCACCGCGAGGACGCCGGTACACGCTCCTGCAGCCCGGGCCCATCTCGCCCTCGTCCATCTCACCCCACTCGAAGGGCGCGCTCGCGACCATCCTGGCCCGGCTGCTGCCCCGTCCATAGCCTGCTTGTACTACAATCGTAATTCGGAAGAGACCGGATCGGGCATTCTGTTGAGGTGACAGGAGAGGAAGGACGGAGACTTCCCATAGAAAGGCAAGCAGCCGAGGAGGGCTAGGCGCCGGAGGTGCAGTGACCAGCCCATTACTCAATTGCCTTCATTCTTTCTCCTCTCCTCCCCCAGATCTTTCCTTTGCCAATCGCGGAGAGTCTCCCGCTTTACACCAAGCAGACGGGCCGCCTGGCTCTGGTTGCCATCTGCCGCAGCGAGGGCGGCATCCACCCATCGGTGACGGTAGGAGCACAGGTGCGCCTCAAGTCCCCCAGGGAGGGGGAGCCGCGCCCTCAATTCCGCAATGCTCGGCAGCCCCTTGGGCGCCAACGGCTGCTCGGCGAGGCTGTTCAGGGCATTGCGAATAGCGATGGTAGGCGATTCGCGGGCGTTCAGTGCCGCCAGCAGATGGAACGCCACCCGCTGGAGGTCGCGAAGGTTTCCAGGCAACACGTGGCTCGCAAGTGCCTCGAGCAGAACCTCGTTGTCGGCGAAGTCTCCCCAGCCCTCCACGAGGGTGCCCACGAGTCGGGCGGTCCTCCCGAGTACACTCCGCCACAGGTCGGGAATATCCTCTCGGCACTCCCTCAGAGGCGGCACGCGAAGTGTGAAGACGGCAATCCGGTCGAAGAAATCCGGATCGAGCACGCCTCCGATGAGTTCCTCGAGGGGGCGGTTGGTCGCCGAGACGAGGCGGAAGCTGGAGTGACGGCGCTGATTGTCGCCGAGTCGGTGGAAACCCCGGCCCTCGACGGCCGCCATGAGCAGTCGCTGCGTATCATGGTCGATATCGGCGATTTCATCGAGAAACAGCGTGTCGCCGTCCGCGTCCTCGAGCAGACCCTTGCGATCGGCCGTGGCCCCCGTGAAGGCACCGCCCTTGTGGCCGAAGAGCTCAGAGCGGGCCAGCTCCCGATTCACGCGGAACTGCCCGCAGACAACGACGGGCCACTCCCCATCTCCATGCTTCTGGAAGGGGCTCATGGCTCGCAGGAAGTTCGCCAGCGTCGTCTTACCCGTCCCCCTCTCGCCCATCAGCAGGACCGGAGCGCGCAGGGGTGCCCACCGCACGAGCTGTTCGAGCGCTTCGCGCAAGGGCCTGCTGCGTGCGCGGGCCGGGTCCCAGAGCTGTCCATCGTCCTCCATTCCGGTGGCTTTTGGCCGTGCTCGTCGGTAGCGATGCAGCCAGGTATCGAGCGTGAAACGGACTTCCTGGACGGGGGGCTGCCCCGCCGCGCGGCCTCGCTCGTCGGCGGTCTGGATGAGCGTAACGGGCCCGTCGATGAAACTCGTCGTCCCAAGGACCAGCCACACGGCATGCATGGCGGGAGTCCCGGGCGAGACCAGGATGTAGACATGTGCGCTCGGGTGCCGGTCCCGAACCTTGCGTAGTACCCGTTCGGCGAATGGCCGGATGGCGGCATGGTCCGTAGGCGGGTCTGCGGTCTTCCAGGCCACCTCCTCCACCACGGGACAGGCCGAGCCGAGCCGCCGAAGTAGCTGCTCCCGCGTCTCTCTCAGCGCCAGGAGATCCCGATTGTCCTCGGGCGATGCGCCATCACGCCAGCAGAGGTAGATCGTGCCTACCCGGTTTCGCAGCGGACTCTTGGGGTCATCCAAGGCCGTGAGGAAGGGGGCCCCGCGGTGATTGACGCTGACCCATGAGAGCAGGACGGCTTCGTTCGAGGATTTGCTCGACAAGCTCATCGCACCACCACCGTCGCATCCAGCTCACCCGCCAGTCGCCGCGCGGGCTCGAACTCCTCGGGCGTCTGGACGGCGACGTAGAGCTTGCCACCATGTTCAAAGACTGGGGGCTCGTAAGACTCCTGGACCTCCACGGCGCGGAGCTTGCCGTTTTTGCCGGGCTCCTCTCGCCGCACGAGGCGGCGGCGCTCCTTCGCCTTCTCGGGCAGCCGGGGGGGACGCACCTCCCACTCGAAACGGAGCCGCTTCGGGAGACGCTGCCCGGGCTCGGGTGCCTTCAGGCTCGGAGTCGGAGCCATCGTGAGGTCGAGCGCGCTGGGGGCCACCACGGGAGCGAGGGGAACGGACTGTTCCGGAATGACTTCCCTAAGACCTTCGCCTTGCCTTCGGTCGGCAATCCAGATTTCTCCGAGGTGGTCTCCTCGGCGTGCCGAGGGGGAGAAGGTCCAGGGAAAGTCTTCCGCCCACTCCTGCAGGGTGCTGCGGAGCGCACTCGCGGCAGTAGCCTCCAAGTGCACTCCCACCTCGAACCCATGCTCGAGCCCCTGGGCCTCAAGGTTCGCCGTGAGGACCAAGGCACCCGCATCGGAGACCACGGCCTTGGCGTGCAGCTTGTCATGGGCAGCGATCCGGGCACCGGCCGCGGCCAGCGCGGCGATGGCGGGGAGCACAGCGGGCCGAGGCCGCGTCAGCACCGTCACCGGCACGCCGCCGCGGGCCTTGTCCGCGAGGGCCTGTACCACTGGGTAGCCGGCCTCGAGTCCGTAGCTGCTCACCAGCACTTCCCGGCGTGCGGTCCGGATGAGCCGGAGCACCTCCTCCCGGAGGAACTGGTGCATACGCGTCGTGACGAACACGCCTGCCTGCGTGGGCTCCCGAGGGAGCGTGGGCGGCTGCTCGACTCCGGCGAGACGTCCCTTGGTGACCAGCTCGCGCTCCGCCTCCCGCCAGAACACCCAGGAGAACCAGCCCGCCAGGCCCTTGGCCCACTCGGGGCTCACCGCCAGCCCGAGTTCAACGGACTTCTGGAGCGCCAAGTTGAAGTTGGCCGTGGACACCCAGCCTCTCGCGGCGCCCGCCGGGTCCACGACGAGGAACTTGGCATGGAAGTGCTCAGCGCTGCGTAGCAGGACCTTGCCGGCCAACCTGTCCAACAACCGCTTGTGCTGATCGACCATACCCATTTCGAAGGCATCGTCTTCCTTGGGCAGGGTGGCCAGCCGGTGCTCAGAAGCTGTGAGCGCGTAGACGCGCACACCTCGGTGGGCGGCGCGCTCCATGGCCTCGGCGATCTGCTCATCCGCTAGCAGGAACGATGCCAGAAGCACCACTTCCCGGGCGCTGTCGATGGCGGCGAGCAGCGTCTGTCGGAAGGAGCCCGTGGGTCCAACCCGGAACAAGCCGGGAGCGGGGGTCTCCGAAGTATCGGGCCGCGTGGGAGCACGTCGCAGCCACGAGGGCGGCAGGCGTTCATCTTCGAGGGAGAGGACGTGAGAGAGTCGAAGGGGAGCAATCATGGTCAGCTCCAGAGTCCGAGGTCAGCGGGGGCGAGCAGGAATCGGGCACGGGGCTCCATGGGAGCGCGGAGGGCCCGGTTCAACAGCGCCGAGGAGTTGGGGAGACGAGGCCGGTGGTAGGGGAAACGGCGGGTGAGTTCCTCCGCCATCTTCGTGAGCCAAGCTGGGGTGGCGTAGCGGTCGAGGGCATCCCACTGGAGCCACTCCGCCCAGGCCTGGGCATCGGCATCCGAACGGGGGACAACCTGGACGTCTCCGAGGCGCGTTGCATCGAAGCGCCCCAGAGGATTCATGTTGGTGGGCGGCACGTCCACGTCCAGCCGCATCGTCCGCCGGGACAGCTCGCGCAGCCCGTCATCGAAGGCGACGGGCAGCACCCGGTGCCCAGCGAGATCGTGCCAGCGGGCCAGCTCCGCGGCCTGTACGCCGCGCGCGGCGATGAGGAGTGCCCGCCACACCCCATCGTATGGGATGGAGGCACATGCGGCTGGGGTTCCGGCCCGGTGGTCCACCCTGCTCCGTGCATCCTGGCCATCTTGCGGAAGCTGGCCCCGGAGGATGAGCTGGGGCGGTGAGGCCTCAGGCCACTCAAGGATGAGCCGAAGCGTGCCGGAGGGGCCGGACTCGCCGCGCCGGGCGATGTGCCGCAGCTCGAAGCCTTTCCCAGTCGCGATGGACGTGAGGAAGCGCCGGACGAGTGCCGGCTGGGCGAGTGCGCCAGGAAGAGGTGCGCCCGGGGTAGGACGGCTCGCGCCCTCCCGCTTCGCCTCATACAAGGCGTTGCGCTCATCCTTCGCGGTCTGCGCTTCCAGTCGCGCTACATGCACCAGCGAGACGTCGACGAGCGGATCCTCGACCAGGTAGAAGCGCCAGACGCCCTCCTCCGGGACGAGGACCGCCCCCTGCTCGAGCGCCCGCGCTCCACTCTCGGACAGCACCGCGGGCCCGCGGTCCCCCTGCTGCTCCAACAGGCCCAGAGCCACGCACCGGTCGAGGACACGCCAGCCGGTCTGCTCCGGGAGCCCGCCCAGCAACTCGCGGGCAATGGTGCGGCCATCCACAGGCCGGCGCAGATCCGCCGCGAGGCGTGCAACAGCCAGGAACTCGGGCCGGTCCCGGCCCACGGCCACGGTGGCCTCGACGTCGAAGGTACGGACATCAATGTTTCTCTCGAGCCGGATCATTCCTGTTCCTCCCAACCAATGTCGGTGACGTAGTGGGGTGAGGTCGCGAGCGAGCGGAGCAGTTCCACCGGGCAGCGCTCGGAAGCAAACCAGGTGCGGTGGCCGATAAGCACGAGCTGGTAGCGTGCCCGCGTGAGCGCGACGTTGAGCCGGTTGGGGCTGTCCAGAAACCCCACCGAGCCGCTCTTGACAAAGGACAGCAGGACGAGATCCGCCTCCTGCCCCTGGAAGCGGTCCACCGTCGCGAGGCTCACCTGCACAGCCTCCTCCGCTTGGGGCAGGTGGAAGTTGTGGGTATTGCCGCCCTGTCCGGGAAGCTTGCGAAGGGCATCGCGCAGAGCGGATTCCTGGCCTCGGTAGAAGGTCAGAATCGCCACCTCCCAGGGGCGCGGACGTCCTTGCTTGTCACGCCGGGGATTGCCGCGCGCCCACTCGACGAAGGCCGCCAATTCTCCAAGGACCTTCTGGACCTCGGACGGGTTCTCGTTGGGCTTGCGGCGCGCCAGGGCGTTGCGCCGCCCTGGAGCCGGAGCCACGTCCAGCCAGAGGGCACGCCGGGCGTAGCGCCGGTAGGACCAAGCGCGTTCCGCCTCCAGAGACGTGGCGTCCTGAAGCAACACCCGGGGCCCGAGCTGGTCCCGGGGCTCGTCGATCCTGAACATCTCCGCGTAGGAGTTTTCAAAATCATCGAGAGGAGGCTGCGGCTCGGCGCCCTGGCTGTAGAAGTGCTCTCGCGAGAAGGCCGAGATGTGCGGATGCATCCGGTATTGGAATCGCAAGGAGACCAGCCGCTGGGCCAGGTGCTCCCGAGGCAATCCCGCCGTGAGGGCCACATCGTTGCGCCAGCCAGCCAATCGCTCGAAGCCCTTCTGCAACAATTCAAGGATGGAGGGCAGGGCGACCCGCCGGATGTTGCGCAGATCGCGCTCCAGACGCTCACCCGCCTTGTCATCCAGCGACGCGGGTTGCAGTTCCTCAAGCTCGCCGAGGTAGCGTTGCCGCCGGTCCGCGCTCTGGCGCAGTTCGTGCGACCGCACCAGACGCCAGGCGACTTCAGAGGCCCAGTCCACGGGCCTCTCGGCCACTTCCGTCTTCAGGGCCAGGCGGTGAGCCTCCCAGTCGGGCAGAGCCGGTAGCGCGCCCCCCGTTGCCCCAAGGTCCCCAGGGAGGCGGTGCTCGAAGGCGCGGAGGGTCTCGGGCGAGCCGAACACCAGCTCCGCGTACAGCAGGCCCGGGATGGCACCCGGGCAGTGGCGGAGCGCCGTCCGGGGAGCGCTATCGAGGTCGACATGCGCGACATCCCGCGCTTCGGCCTCAATGGCCAGGAGCTCAGCCTCTTTGGCGGAGTGGACTGCGATGAGCCCCGGCTGGCGGGCCCTGCCTCTCCGCGAGGCGAGAAAAGCGTGAGCGGCGGCGCGCGCCTCGGGCTCGGGGAGCAGTCCGCGCACGTTCTCCGCGAGGTTGGACTCCTCGACATAGGGCGAAAGCTGGTGCACATCGCCGACGATGATCCACTTGCGCGCGTGGAGCGCGGGCACGAGGAACTCGGTGAAGGTCGTCTTCGAGGCCTCGTCGAGAATCATCACATCGAAGGGCTCGAAGGGCTCGCCCTGGCGGCTTGCTTGCTGGATGGCGGGGTGCTTGAGAATGCCAATCGTCGTTCCACAGACGAGGTTGGCGGACTCGAGCAGCAGCCGTGTGATGGGGGGAGCTTCCCCAGGCCTGGGATGGTTCAACGCCTCCTGGAGCATGTGCCGGGCAGCGCTTCCCTCCGGCTCGACGCCCGCGCCAGGAGTATCCAAGAAGTCGAGCAGCTCGTCGCGCCACGTACGAAGCAACCGCTGGTACGTCCAGGGAATGACGGACTCAGCCCGGATGCGGTCCTCCTCACCTATCCGCACGGGGAGCAGCGGCTTCTCGGTAAGGGTGTCCTGCCACTCCAGCAGGCGCTCCAGCACGTTATCTACGGCGACATGCGTGGAGGCGACCAGCAGCACCCGCTGTCCTTGCCGCGCGAGCTGGACGATGAGCTCGCAAATGGCCGTCGTCTTGCCAGACCCCGGCGGTCCCTCCAGCAAGGCAAAATCCGGTGTGCCTCGCGCGACCCGGACGAATTGACGTTGCTCTTGAGTGCCATCTCGAAGCGGTGCGCCTGGCACCGGGGCACGGAGGAAAATCCATTCCTCCTCTCCGATGTCCACTGGCCGGACGGACTCCCAGGAGGGGCGCGTGGAAACGAGGCGCGTGAGGGATGCGAGGCGGGGCGCCGGTCGGTTGTCGAGGTTTTGCAACACCCGGAGTTGGCACTGGAGGGTATGGGTATTGGGACGCAACCAGAGCAGCGGTCCCCAGGGATGCGAGAGTGAGGGGGGAGGCGGCTCCTCCTCCCCCTCCCCGTCCGGTTCTACGAGCGGGGGCAGCGCGTCGACGAGCAGTGCACGGCCCTCGCGGTCGTATTCACGAATCTCGGTGAACCCATCCCGCGGGCAGTCAGGGTCCGCGTATGCCTCCTTCGCCTCGAAGAAGGCATCGAAGGTCTCGTCGGGCTCCTCGGGCCTCCACGGAGGTGCTTCGAGCACGAGCCACACCCCCGTGGGGAGCGCAGACAGGTGCCTCTCGCGCCGCTTCTGAGCCTGGCTGGCCCGTCGCGCCTGCCGCTCATAACGGGCCTTCATTCGTGCATGAAACGTCCGCTGTTCCTCTTGCACCGCAGCGCGCCAAGCGAGGACCGGCTTGTTGCGGTTGGCGGAATTGAGCGCGGTGCGGAGGTAGTCGTGATAGGGCCTTAACTGGGCGCCTGTCTCGCGCATGGCGGCATCCCAGGTGCCGACCCCAGGCAACGACATGTAATAGAGGCGAGCCATCTGCTCCTCGTGGTAGGTGACCATGCTCCCTGAGCAGCAGGAGCCGTGCTAGCCGCGAGGCCCAGGCCAAGTACCCGGAATTCCTACGATCTTCACGAGGTGCCCCCCTGGAGTTGGCGGAAAACCGCCAAGTGATGGCGACAATACGCCAACCCACTTACGAACGCACCCGAAACGCTCACGCAACTTCCGAGGCTTGCCTTCCGTGGGGCGCCTCCAGGCGGTGGAGCATTGAGCCAGCCCATGCACACTCCAATGCCCGTCTCTGCCCTCGCCCACCCACTCTCCAAGTAAGTTCTTCCGGTTACCCCGACACACTCTGAGAAGAGGAAGATCATGAAGAAGGTTGCAAGTGTCCTCGTGAGCTGGGACGGATTCCGCGACCCAGCGGCGCAAGACGACCGGAGGAGCTTTGCAGCGGATATCGCAACGTACTGCTACCAGCAGCGCGCCGAGGTCGTGCTCCTCCCAGCTGGCTATTTGCTCGCGACGAGCGATACCGAGTCGACCGTGAGGAAGGAGGCAGAGGCTCTCGCACGGCGTTTCAAGGGCATGTCACTCGCGGCGGGAATTGATTCACGCAGCGCGGCGAAACTGGGGCACTCGAAGTCCGATAGCAGGCAGCTTCTGGATGATTGGACTCGGAAGGGCACACTTCCCTTCTGGGTTTTCGCCAGCAATCCGGCAGGGATAGTTCTCGATATGTTCCGTCAGCGGAGCTCGACCTCACAAAATGCCGGGATGATGCCAACCCCTACTGTGACAGCAAAACAGAAACGGACGGTCCATTGCTCGGGGCTGAACTGCTACCTGCTGGCATGTGGAGAGCTGTTCAACTCACATCTTCGTGGGGTTCTCGGAGGTCAGCACGGTATAGACCTCATCGTCCACTTGGCCCATGGGGGCCTCGGTCGAACGCTCCCCACGACATTTCCGAAGCTCGCGCGCGCGTCAGGTGCATGGATTATCAACGCGCAGCACACAAGTAACGGATGGTGCTGGGCAGGAAGCCCCGCCGGGTCGGTGCAAAAAGTTTCAGGCTCCCTGATTCGTGCGAGTTCGGGCTCGTCAGGGCTATGGGCTCAGATCGCTTTCTGGAACGTTCCATAAGAACCCCCAACAAAAGTCAGGCTTGAGGGGCCTTCCCCCTCAAACGAACGCTCCAGTCCTTACTTTTCGTTAGGCGCTCAAGTTCACTGCCAAGCGCAAGCCCATGTTGTCATAAGCTTCGCTCTTAACCGCTCGTCTTCGTTGTACATCCACCCGGAAGGGTGATGCGTCGGAGCGATCTGCCCCGCATATCCAAGTCGGCACAAGAAGGTGTAAACATTAGGCTTTAGTGCATCTGTGCAGCCATTGAGTATGATTCCGGGCTGATATTCCCACACTCTTTCCGCAAAATGGTGTCGAACAAAACCTAGATGCCAAAGCTCCAGCCAGATACGATCTCGAATTTTCGTACGAAGCTTATCTACCTTCAAGAGGCGGGCCAGTGAGGCTTGCCACGGTATAGGGTTACACAGCGTTACATCTACATCTGTTAAATTTGGCAGGTTCCAGTGGTCAGCGACAGCCGCCAAGACCAGGGAGAGGTATCTCAACCGCCATCTCTGGCCGGTTAGAGGCTCCAGCGGAATCATCGTCCCGCTCATGACGTCGTAGTCGTATTCTTCACTGTGAGGTGACTCAAGCAGCAACAATATGCCCCCGAGCCGGGGCTTTCTGTTTACCTGCTCCAGGTTTCCATTTTTGAAATTGAACGTGATGTCGTCTAACTTTGCCTGCGTACAAAACTGGGTCTTGGGGATATTTATTGCGCCCTCAGGCGTGTGGTAACTCTCATGAATCCACCGTAGCCACCCGCGGTATGGGTCATTGAAACGGCGTTTACGCTTCCGGTGGTTCAATTCAACACTGAATGAGATTTCTGTCACGTCTGCATCCTCCAAAGTATTGTTCGCCTGCCGTCACTATCGGTAACGAGCAGGAATTCTGCCAAAGAGCAACTTCTTTAGGTCCGGCCAGTTTCAGGCGTTCCCATGTTTCAGGCGTTCCCATTGGGATAACGGACCCCGTCCAGCTTGGCCGCATAATAACTCCTAACAAAATTCAGGCTTCGGCGGCCTTTCCCCTCGGACGAACGCTCCAGTCCTTACTTTTTAGGCGCTCTAAGGTGTTGGGACTGCGACCGCAGGAGCCTGCGGATCTCCAATGAGACTGTCCCAACCACTCCCAAGCGCGCGTGGAATCGCTCCGAATCGTCGGCCGAAGTCACGAGACCCGGGTGAACCATTCTCCAGCGACGAACTGGGCCTCGAGCACTGCCGCCAATCGGGCATCTTCGAGCAACACGCCCACCTCGACGTTCCGAGTCTGGCCACGATCGGTGAAGTTCGCGGACGTCACGAAGACCCAGCGCCCGTCCACCACGACACACTTACTCGATTTTTCGTAGCTCCCGCTCTCGCTCCTCCGGACTCTTCTTTTGCCACTCCAGCACTGACCGGTTGAGCTCGTCGACCTTCTCCTGCGGCAGATCGCCGAAGCGCTGGATCTGCAGCGGGCCCTTCACCTCGCCCCTGTCAATCATCGCTGCCAGCTCGTCGATCGTCACCCGCTTGGCCTTAGCCGCGCTATCGCTCGGCTTCGATTCCTTCGAGTCGGACTGGCTCGGCGATGTGCTCTCCTGCTTGCTTTCCGGCTTCTTTCCTTGCGGCGAGGTCGACACGATCTGCCTCCTCTCGACGCTCGCGACGGAGCGCCAGTCGCCACCCGCCTCGAAGCACTCGATGCGCCAGAGGAGAGCCGGAGTGAGCGCATTAATCTGCGTCTCAAAGATGGAGCGCAGCTCCGTCTCCTGTTGCAGTCGCCCCACGACGCGGGCGAGGAACTTGGAGTACTCACTCACGAGGGAGGCATGATGCCGCTGGACAGCCGCTGCCACCTCCGGGTTCTTGTGGGGAGCGGGTGCCGTGAGGTCCGTCAGCGAGATCTGGCGAGGCGGGCAAGGACTCTCGCCCATCGACTCAGCCAACTCGCTCCGGGTTTTCTCGATGACGACCCTGAGCTTGGCGTGCTCGGCATCGTACATAGCGCGACGGTCTTCGCTCAGGGACATCCGGTACCGGTCCGCCGACAGGCGCTCCTCGGAGCCCTTCAGGACGGACCGGATCCGATCGCGCTCAATGTCGCATCCCAGCTGGAGTTCGATGGTCGCTTTTTGTATCTCGTGCTTCAGCGAAACAGTTTCATGCAGTTCTTCGACGGCCTTGTTCATCTCGTCGAGGACCGAAAGGACGCTCCCCATCGGTTCGGGCGGATGGGCCGGCTTCCCCTTGTCCGGAGCGACGGCGGAGGGCACAAGAAAACCGTAGGTGACCCATACAACGGCCAACTGGAGCGCGATGAGCGGCGGCCAGAACAGGTTGATGATTGACAGGGCAGTCCAGACCAGGGCGGCCCCGAGCAAGCGCCGAGGGGCAACGAGTCGAACCAGGATCAAGGAAGCCACGATAGCCAACTGGTACCCGAGTATCCCCACATGTCACCCCAGTCTCGTCCGCCAATCTGCCCGCATCATGGTCCGCGTCGGTCGAACGTGTCCACGGAGACGAGCCTCGCGACAACGGAGGATAGGCCCTCAAGCACCGTTCATAGTCATTCCTCCTCCCGCCCCTCTCTCGCACGCTCTTCAACGCGCTTCGCACCCGTGCGCGGAGCCCGGTGCTTCCCGCCCGTGAGTGCGGCGCGGTCAGCTTCGTCCAACGCTTCGGCTCGGCCCTCCAGCTCAACGTCCACTTCCACGTGCTCGTCCCCGAAAGCCTCTTCGCCGACGGCGGCACCTTCCACCCGTTGCCTCCGTCCGAGGACGCCGACGTCGAGTCGCTGCTGGAGACCTTCCTCCGCTCCCTCAAGCGGGGACGGAGGCGGGCCCACAGAAGGAGAGCCTCTCCTTGGCCGCGACGGTGGAGGAGCCGAGGAAGGAGAGGACGCCGCGAGTAGACTGGGCCGAGCTGCTCAGAAGGACGTTCGACTTCGACGTGTTCGTCTGCGTGAGGTGTGGAGGCCAGCGCCGGGGGCTGGTGTACCTGACGGCCCTGCCTCAATGGTCCCCCAAAAATTCAAGGCCCCCTAACCCCTGGGGCCATCTCGAAGATGGAGGGGACCCACTTGAAATTGGACCCGTGAGAAGGAAACCCCTGTCCCCCAGGGGCGGGGGTCTTGCTCGGATTCGGATAACCCTACCGATTGGCGAGGTGGCCGAGGGCGTTCGAAACCGCGGGAGGGCTGACAGAACGAAATCGGGAGCATCTCCCTACGAGCCGCAGCATCACGCGCAGCTCCTTGGCCTGGTCCTGCGCCTCGGGCTTGGGCGCAGCCACCTGGGCTCGCACCTGCCCGAGCTGCTCACCAGTCGAGCTCGAAGTTGTCATAGAGGGGGGAGCAGCCGCCATCAGGTAGGTCCCCGTCACGTGTTGATGTTGATCGTCGCGGTCCCCTTCCTGTTGCGGTAGACGCACACCATGGACGAGAAGCTGCGACACGCGCTGGGGGACGCGGCCCGGGCTGCTCGCCTGCGGCTGGGCCTCACGCAGGCGGAGGTGGCCAAGAAGGTGCGCCTGAAGCCCGGCGTCTACGGCCGGGTCGAGCGGGGCGCGATGGTGCCCAGCGTGCCCACGCTGCGGCGCATCTGCGAGACCCTGGCCATCTCCTCGGACTTGCTCCTGTCCCTGGGGACTCAGGCCCACGAGGCAACGGTGCCGACCCCTCCGCTCGAGGCCGGTGAGCACCCGGAGCTCAGCCGCATCATCCACATCTTGCAGGGGTGGCCGCCGGAGAGGTTGGCGCTCCTGCGCAAGCTGCTGGAGACGGCCGGTACCCACCTCTCCGACGTGAGCTAACGGGCCTCGGGCTGCACGAGGCTGCGCGCCATGTAACCGCCAGCGCTGAGCTGCTTGTCGTCCAACTGGCGCAGGGTGCGCAGCAGGCGGCGCGGTCGCGACGACTCCTGCGAGGTGGGATCGGACCGTGCAAAGTGGCATGCGCTCTCCTTCTGCACCGGGGTGCATCGAGCTGCCAAGGCGACCCGTGCGGTTGGGTTGCGGACCCTACGACACGAGGCGCCTTTTGCCCGCGCTGTCCAGTCTGTCCGGATTTGTCAGGGCCACCCGATAGAGTGGGCGTCATCCATCGGAGGCGCTGATGACATCCACGCTGCTGGTGCTACTGCTCCTCGCGCAGGCGGAAGGGCCCGACAACCCGCCTGCTGGGGCAATGGAGCCACCGCTATCGGCTTCTTCGGCTGGGCGCCTGCACCACCTGGCGCGCCTGGAGGCCACCGGGTTGGCGCTGCTGCCGGGTGGCGGGACGGGCGGCGTGGAGCGCTATGTCCAACTGACCCCCATGCTGGTGCTGGACGGCGGCGAGGAGCTCGGCGTCAACCTGGG
>NZ_DASVSO010001045.1:0-30867 GCF_036388035.1 Archangium sp. | reverse complement strand
CCTTCAAGGAGTACGTGGGGCACGGGGGCCAGCGCATCTGGGTGGGCAAGGGCGGCGAGGACAACGACACGCTCACCTTCAAGGTGGCGCGTCCGGGCCACCTGTGGCTGCACGCCCGGGGACTGCCCGGCAGCCACGTGGTGGTGCCGCTGGAGAAGGGGGTGGAGGTGGCGCAGGAGGTGCTATTGGACGCGGCGCACCTGGCGCTGCACCACTCGGGGGCGAAGGGCGAGCCGCGAGGCGAGGTGAGCTGGGTGCCGGTGAAGTTCGTGAAGAAGGTGAAGGGGGGGGCGCCCGGACAGGTGCTCTACACCCGGGAGAAGACGCTGGTGGTGCGGATGGAGCCGGAGCGGTTGGAGCGGTTGTTGAAGACGCGCGGAGGCGAGGCCCCGCCCGCCGCCCCATGAGCGTAAAGCCCCCGACGAGCCCGGCCTGTGCCCGCTGTCCGGTGGCGCTGGGCGCCTCGTGCTGCGAGCCGAAGGAGGACGAGCAGCTGGCCACCCTCACGCGCGCGGACGTGGAGCGCATCACCGCGCACGCGCGGCTCGCCGCCCGGCGCTTCGTCGTCGAGGAGGGCCTCTCCGAGCAGGAGGCGGCGGACTACGAGACGCGCCGTCCCCTCTACCGGGGCTACTTCCGCCGGGGGCCGGTGCGCCTCACGCTGGCCATGCGCGCGGGGGCCTGTGTCTTCCACGAACGGGGCAGGGGATGCGGCCTGCCCGCGGACGTCCGGCCGGTGGCCTGCCGGCTGTATCCGTTCGAGCGCTGGCCCGACGGGAGCTGGAGCGTGCAGATGGGGCGCTATGGGGACCTGGCCGAGGCGCGAGCGGGCGGAGACGCCTGCCTCGCGGTGGAGGAGGCCGAGAGCATGGAGGACGTGCTGGCGACCTTTGGCACCACGCACGAGACGGTGGAGGCCCTGGGCGAGCAGCTCGCCGCTGAAGCGAGGGCGCACGGGCGGGGTTGACGGGTCGACGGTGGGCGAGCAGGCGGTTTCGGCTGGCCTTGAGTCCCCGGTGCCGACGGGTACGATGCCCCCCGCGTGTCGTCCCTTCCGCCCCAGCAGCAGTTCCATCTGTTCCCGCGCCCTCCCGTGCGCGAGACGCCCGCGTCGCTGCCCGCGCGCAGCCGTGCGGCGGAGTCCTCCAACCGTCTGGCCACCGCGCTCCGCGAGGAGGAGGTGCCGCTCGCGGACAACTTCCACCTCGAGGCCTCGCGCGACACGGATGCGCACCTGTCGGTGGCCACCCGGGAGGAGCTGTGGGCCCGCGCCGAGGCGCTCGCCTTCCGGCTCTCGGCGGACCTGCGCCTGCCGGTGCGGCTGGCGGTGACGGACAACCGCTCCACCATGGTGTCCTTCCGGCGCAGTGCCAACGTGCTGCAGCTGCGCCTGCACCACATGTTCCTCGACGCGCCCGAGCAGGTGGTGCGCGCGGTGGCGGACTACGCGGGCCGTGGCAACCGCGTGGCCGGCGGGGTGCTGGACGACTACATCCGGGGCCAGCAGCCGCGCATCCGCCAGGAGCGTCACGCGGCCGAGGCAGACCTGGAGCCGAGGGGGCGCTATTTCGACCTGCAGGCCCTCTTCGACTCGCTCAACCACACCTATTTCCAGGGGGGCATCCAGGCGCGCATCGGCTGGGGCCGCATGCCTCCCCGGCGGCGGCGCAAGTCCATCCGCCTGGGCGTGTACGACCACCAGACGCGGGAGATCCGCATCCACCCCGCGTTGGATCGCCTGGAAGTTCCGACCTACTTCGTGGAGTTCATCGTCTTTCACGAGATGCTCCACCAACTCTTCCCCAGCTCGAACGGCCATGGTCGTCGCGTGCACCATCCGAGGGCGTTCCGAGACCGGGAGAAGGCCTTTCCGCTCTACGGTGCCGCATTGCGTTGGGAGCGCGAGAACCTGAACCTGCTGCTGCGGGGCTGAGACCGCTTCCCTGCCCGCTGCTTTACCAATTTACCGATCGACGGCCTCGTGCGGACGTTGCTTGACCCTGCGCGTGCCTCGACCCAATCCTCTTTTGCCCTATGCGACGCGCGAAGATTGTCTGCACCCTTGGTCCGGCCAGCCAGAGCCAGGAAATGCTGGAGGCCCTCTTGGAAGCCGGGATGGACGTAGCCCGGCTCAACTTCTCTCACGGCAGCCACGAGCAGCACGCCGAGAACATCGCCAAGCTCAGAGCGGCCTCGATGAAGGTCCGCAAGGCGGTGGGTATCCTGGGAGACCTCCAGGGCCCGAAGATCCGCACCGGCCGCTTCATCACCGGCAGCACGGAGCTGAAGGACGGCAGCGAGTTCCACATCACCACGGATGAGAGCGTGAAGGGCACGGATGAGATCGTGTCCACCACGTACCCTCACCTGGCGGCGGATGTGAACCCGGGAGACCGCATCCTGCTGGATGACGGCCTCTTGGAGCTGCGGGTCCTCGAGACGGACAAGAAGCAGCTCATCCGCACGAAGGTCATCTTCGGCGGCACCCTGAAGAACAACAAGGGCATCAACCTGCCGGGCGTGGCGGTGCGAGCCGACGCGCTGACGCCCAAGGACAAGGAGGACCTCATCTTCGGCATCAAGGCGGGGGTGGACTTCCTCGCCCTGTCCTTCGTGCGCCAGCCGGCCGACATCGACATGGCGCGCGCGGCGATGGCCGACGTGGGCCGCTCGGTGCCCATCATCGCCAAGCTGGAGAAGCCCGAGGCGATCGCCCGGCTGGACGCCATCCTGGACAAGACGGACGGCGTGATGGTGGCGCGCGGTGACCTCGGCGTGGAGATTCCGCCCGAGGAGGTGCCCTCGGTGCAGAAGGACATCGTGCGGCGCTGCAACATGCGCGGCCTGCCCGTCATCGTGGCCACGCAGATGCTCAACTCGATGATCGACAACCCGCGGCCCACGCGCGCCGAGGCCAGCGACGTGGCCAACGCCGTCTTCGACGGGGCGGACGCGGTGATGCTGTCGGGCGAGACGGCCAGCGGCAAGTTCCCCATCGAGTCGGTGCAGATGATGGACCGCATCGTCCTGGCGGCCGAGTCCACCATCCGGGCGCAGGGCCTGTGGACGCCGAACGAGTCGCCGGTGGGGCTGCCCTCGCACTTCCCGGACGTGATCGCCGCGAGCGCGTGCTACGCGGCGAAGCAGGCGGGCGCGTCGCTCATCGCCGCCTTCACGCTGTCGGGTGTGACGGCGCGGCTGCTGGCGCACTACCGGCCGCCGGTGCCCATCGTGGCCTTCAGCCCCAACCAGGAAGTGCGCCGCCGGCTGGCGCTGCTGTGGGGCGTGGTGCCGCGGGTGCTGGAGCCCATCCTCGACACGGAGGCGATGGTGCGCCGCGTGGAGGAGGAGCTGCTGGCGCGGGGTCTGGCGCAGAAGGGTGACCGCGTGGTCATCGTGTTCGGCGCGCCGGTGGGTCAGCCGGGCAAGATCAACAGCCTGCGGCTGCACACCATCGGCGGCTAGTCCGAGAGGGCCCCGGAGCCCGGCCCTCTCCTCTGCTGGGAGAGGGCCCCGGGGTGGGGCCCCTCCTGCCGCCTACCCGCGGGGGTCCTGCAGGGCCCGCTTGGGAATCTCGGCCTCGACGAAGATGCGGTACAGCTCCATGTCGAGCTGGCCGCTCTGCGCTTCCTTCTTGAGGATGTCGAGCGCGAGCTGGTGGGGCACGGCCTTCTTGTAGGGCCGGTCGCTGGCGGTGAGCGCGTCGTAGATGTCCGCGATGGACATCATCCGCGACTGCACCGGGATGGTGTTGTCGGGGATGGCGCGCGGGTAGCCGGTGCCGTCGAGCTTCTCGTGGTGCGCGTAGGCGATCTCCGGCACGCGGCGCAGGGTGCGCGTCCAGGGGATCTGCGACAGGAAGCGGTAGGTGTGCTCGACGTGGCTCTCGATCTCCCGGCGCTCCTCGAGGGAGAGGGTGCCCTTGGCGATGGAGAGCGACTGGACCTCGCGCTCGAGCAGCAGCGGCTTCTCCTGATCGAAGGCGTCCAGGAAGCGCAGGCCGCGCAGCTCGTGCAGGCGCTCGAAGTTGCCCTGGGCGAGCACCGTGGGCCGGTTGCAGGTGAGGACGAACTCGAGCACCTCGTCGAGCTGCTTGAGCTCCTTGCCGAGCCGCTCGTCCTCCTCGGCGTCGATCTCCGCCATGTGGTGCGTGCCGCGCAGCTTCGCGGCGGCGAGCCGGCGGCGGTAGCTCTGCAGCTGCAGGTCCTTGCGCGCGAGCTGGAAGCGCGAGCGCAGCCCCTCCATCTCGTGGGGGTAGAGCTTCTCGGCCTTGACGAGCACCGGCTCGCGCACGCCCACCTTGCCGAAGTCGTGCAGCAGCGAGGCGTAGCGCAGCTCCTGCAGCTCGGTGACGCTGAAGCGCGTATGGGCGTAGGGGCCGGCGTGCACGTGCTCGAGCGCGCGGGCCATGGCCACGGTGAGGTCGGCCACGCGGCCCGAGTGACCCGCGGTGGTGGGATCTCTCGACTCGATGGCCACCACCGAGGCGGAGACGAAGCCCTCGAAGAGCTTGTTGATCTCCTCGTGGAGCAGGGCGTTCTCGATGGCGCCGGCGGCCTGGGCCCCCAGGGCGAGCAGCAGCTCCTCGTCCTCGGAGTCGAAGGGCAGGCCGCTGAGCTTGTTGAGGGCCTGGATGACGCCGGTGACCTCGCCGTTGGCGTCGCGCATGGGCACGCAGAGGATGCTCTGGGTGCGGTAGCCGCTGAGGGTGTCGAAGGAGCGGTTGAAGCGCTCGTCGGCGTAGGCGTCCGGGAGGTTGATGACCTCACCGGTGTGGGCCACCTGGCCGGCGATGCCGCTGCCCACCGGGAGGCGGATCTCGCTCTTGGAGCCCTGGGCCACCTTGCTCCACAGCTCGTTGCGCTCGCGGTCCAGCACGAAGAGCGAGCAGCGGTCCGCCTCCACCACCTTGCTGGCCTCGTAGAGGATGAGCGGCAGCAGCAGGTCCAGATCGCGCTCGGCGCTCATGGCCTTGGTGACGTCCAGGATGGACGTGAGCTTCTTGAGGCGCCGGGTGAGGTCTGGCGGATCGGGCGGGTGGGTCTGTGGAAGCACCGGGAGTTGGCTCCGAATGGGACGGCGCACGGCCTGGGAGGCCCCTTCTTAGCACGGGACCCGGAGGGCTCGCCCACCCCGGGGCGGTTGAGCTTCCTTGGATGCCGCCTGTCGGGGGCCGACAGTCAGGCCGTCCGCCCCCCTGACAGGCGGGTACCACCGGCGAGCGGAAGTGGCTATGAAGCCGCCATGCGCCGCGTCCTCGTGTCCCCCTCGCTGCTGTCTTCTGATTTTGGCCGCCTCGCCGAGGAGGTGCGGGCGGTGGAGGCCGCCGGGGCGGACTGGGTCCACGTGGACGTGATGGACGGCCGCTTCGTGCCCAACATCACGCTCGGCCCGGTGGTGGTGGAGGCCATCAAGCGGTCGGCCACCCGGCCCCTCGACGTCCACCTGATGATCGTCGAGCCCGAGAAGTACGTCGAGGCCTTCGCGAAGGCGGGGGCGGACATCCTCACGGTCCACGCGGAGGCGTGCACGCACCTGCACCGGGTGCTGCAGCAGATCCGCCACGCGGGGGCGAAGCCGGCGGTGGTGCTCAACCCGGCCACGCCGCTGTCGGCGGTGGAGGAGGTGCTGGGCGACGTGGAGATGGTGCTGTTGATGAGCGTGAACCCCGGCTTCGGGGGGCAGAGCTTCATCGAGCGCACGGTGGACAAGGTGCGCCGGCTGCGCGCGATGCTGGACGCGCGAGGGCTGTCCACGCACATCCAGGTGGACGGAGGCATCAACGCCGAGACGGCCCGGCGGGTGGTGGAGGCCGGGGCCGACGTGCTGGTGGCGGGCTCGTACGTGTTCGGCTCGAAGGACTACGCCGCCGCCATCCGCTCGCTGCGTCCCTGAGGGGGGCTCAGACGGGGTGGAGCTCCTTCACGCCGGCGAGCCGGGCCACCCGGGTCATGAAGGTGTGGTCGAACGGCTTGACCTCGTAGGCATCGGCTCCGAGCTCGAAGCACACATGGCGGGTGTACTGGTCCTCCACGCCACTGAGGATGATGACCTTGCACTGACGCGTGTCGGGGTCCTGCTTGAGCTGGGCGAGTAGATCTCTCCCATCCTGGTGCTGGTGGAGGTCCAGGATGATGACGGCGGGCCGGTGCTTCCGGGCCAGATCCAGGACATGTTCGGAGGTGGTATCCGTCACGGAGTCGAGGCCCGAGTGACGGGCCGCGCGGGTCAGTGCGGATACAACGAGCGGCTCGTCATCGGCGATGAGGACGACCGGAGAAGGCATGGGACCCCGGGGTGGCTTCGCTGTTCGGTGGTTAGCCAAGCAAGCAGCGTTCCTGATGGATTCCTTCGCGAAATGGCGAGGTTACGCGAGGGGGGGCTGGGTGCGTCTTGCCCCATGGGGCGAGGGCCACCCTCTGTAAAACTCCAGGGATGAAAAGGAGATCCAGGGCCGTTGACTAGGCCGGGCGGCTCGGATACATGACCGCTCACTTTCGACGGCCCGAGAGCAGTTCCGGCGAAGGTATCGGTAACGGGGAGTGGCTCAGCCTGGTAGAGCACTTGGTTCGGGACCAAGGGGTCGCAGGTTCGAATCCTGTCTCCCCGACCATCAGAAGGGCGCGGAATCCTTGGAGAAATCCTCGGGTCCGCGCCCTTCGTCTTTCTGGGACCAAGAAGCCAGCAGCAAACTAGCAGCAAGCGGCGAGGGTTCACCTCCGGCGGCCCCTGGGATTACTCGGCTGGGGCTAGCTCGGGCGCTGCGAAGTCGAGCCGGTCGAGGCCTTTGCGCATGTCCTCCACGTCGAGGTGGCCGTACACCTTCGTGGTGATGGCCGGGTCCGAGTGGCGGAGGATGCGCTGCACGGTGGCCAGTGGGACGCCTGCTTTGAGCAGCAGGGGGGCCGTGGTGTGTGCCTGCTCTGATTCCGTGGACACCCAAGATGTGATGACGGAGTCCTGGGATGTCCACGACAAAGAAGAAACAAAGAAGGCCGCTCCGCAGCTTTACCCCGGAGTTCAAGGCGGAGGCAGTCCGGTTGGTGCAGGAGGAGGCCTAGCCGTGGTGTTGGACCTCTTCTCTCACCTGGTGGTGGGCTGGGCCATGGGCGAGCACATCGACCGGCATCTGGTGCTGCGCGCTCTGGACATGGCTCTCAAGGGACGGCAGTCACCTCAAGGACTGCTGCACCAATCGGACCGGGGCAGCCAGTATGCCAGCGACGATTACCAGCAGGCCCTGGCCGCACGCGGCATCCAATGCAGCATGTCGTGCAAGGGCAATGGCTGGGACAACGCCGTGGCCGAGAGCTTCTTCAGCAGCGTGAAGATGGAACTCGTCCACGACGCCGACTTCGCCACGCGCGAGCAGGCCAGGGCGGCGCTCTTCGAGTCCATCGAGGTCTTCTACAACCGCCAGCGGCGCCACTCTTCGCTGGGCTACCTCAGTCCTGTGGACTTTGAGCTTGCCGCCTTACCGCAAAAGTTGGCAGCATAACCCTACTGTCCACATAATTGGGGCAAGCCCAACTCGTCCGAGCCGGGGCGGGACGACGAAGGGCCCGCTTGGCGTCTCACACGCGGCGGTGGGGCAGGCGGACGGTGAACTCCGTGAACTCGCCCTCTTGGGACGAGCAATGCAGGCTGCCCCGGTGCCCCTGCACGACGATGTCGTAGCAGATGGAGAGCCCTAGCCCCGTCCCTTCCCCCGTCGGCTTCGTCGTGAAGAAGGGCTCGAAAATGCGGTGGAGCATCGCCTTCGGAATGCCCGTGCCGTTGTCCCACACCCGGAGTTCCACGGCGTCCCCCTGCCCGTGGGTGCTCACCCGGATGCGCGGGCGGTACTCCGTGTCACTGATGCGCTGCGCTCTCGCGCGCACCGCGTGCCAGGCATTCTCCACGAGGTTGAGGATGACGCGGCTGATCTCCTGCGGCACGAGCACCACTCGGCCCAGCTCGGGCTCCATCACCAGCTCCAGGGCGACGTCGAGCACCGGCAGCTTGGTACGCTGCGCCTGGTGAGCCACGTTGACGAAGCTCGTCACCAGCGCCTTGAGGTCCGTCTCTTCCGCCTTGCCCTGCCCCCCGCGCGAGTGGTCCAGCATCGAGCGGATGATGCCCTCCATCCGCCGGCTGTGCTGGTTGATGGTGGTGAGGTTCGTGCGCAGGTCGGCCAGCGTCTGCTCAACATAGCCCCCCACGCCCGCCGAGGGAGCCGCCAGCGAAGCGGCCAGCTCCGTGGCGACCTCCTCGACGAGCTGCATCGACATGCCGGCGAAGTTATTGATGAAGTTGAGGGGGTTGCGCAGCTCGTGGGCGATGCCCGTCGTCAGCGCACCGAGCGCGGCCAGCCGGTTCTGCACCATCATCCGGTCCTGCGCCTCGCGCAGTTGCTCCAGCGCCGACGCCAGCTCCTGGTTCTTCGTCTGCAGCTGCAGCGTCCGCTCGTGCACCTTCTTCTCCAGGGTGCCGTACAGCTCCGCGTTCTCCAGAGAGATGACAGCCTGGGTGGAGAGGAGCTGGAGAATCTTGATGCGACCCGGGGTAAAGGCACCTTGCGTCAGCCCGTTCTCCAGATAGACGAGCCCGCGCCGCCCGACGTGGCCTGCCATCATGAAGCAGAGGATGGAGCGGGGCCGACCCGAGGCGATGTGGGGGTCCTTGCCGAACTGGGTACTGGTGCGCGCGTCGTCCAGCACCACGCTCTGCTGCGTGCGGGCCACGTACAGCACGACGGACTGTGCCAGCCCGCGCGCGCCGTACCGCTCCAGTTCCGCCATGGGGATGGACTGCAGCGACGGCACCCGCTCGCGCTCCAGACCCCCTCCGGCCTCGACGACCCATTGTCCATTGCGCTCGACAAGGAGGTAGCCCACCTCGGCACCGCTGTTTTCGACGAGCAGCTGCATCAGCCGCTCCAGCAGCCGCTGCAGGTCCACCTCGCGCGACAGCGTCTGGGAGGCGTCCAGCACGCTGACGAGGTCCAGCACGTTGAAGTCCCACTCGCCGCTGCGGTTGGCGGAGAGCGTCGCGGCGCCTAGGGTGCCGGTGGCCACCCGGGGCAGGAGGTAGGGGTACTGCTGCTCCAGCCGCTTTGCCTTGGCCACCGCGCCCCAACGTAGCCAGGCCATGTGGGCCTCGCGCAGGTGGACCCGGGCGACACGCTGCTCGCCCTGTTCCAGGTAGAAGCGGCCCGCCAGCTCGGAGGCCACTGCATGCTCTTGGAGGTAGCCGCTGCGCCGCGCCAGCTCCACCGCCTTCTCGAAGCCCGCCTGCGCCTCGTCCGTCCGCCCGAGCACCCTCGCCCGTTCGGCCTCGATCATCGCAATCTTGTGCTCGTACGTCTTCGGGCAGTGCTCGCTGAAGTGGCGCAGCTCGCCCAGGGCGCCCTCGACGATGCCGAGCAGCCGGGCCTGCTCCTCTGGCGCGGCCTGCCGCAGCACGCCCAGGCGCGCCATGGCGTTGAGCCATCGCCAGAGCGCGGCGTACATGGCCTCCGCGCCAATCTGCGCGTAGGCGCTTGCCGCCTCCGCGTGCGTCGCCGCCGCTGGGGCGTCCTCGAACAGGAACGCAAGGTACGTCTTGCAAAGGTGGTAGAGCCACAGGGCGCCCGAGTCGTGGGCCTGCTGGTGCTCGGGGACGCGCTGCTCCTCGTCGTAGAACTCGCCCCGCAGCCGAACCGGCTCCGGGCCGTCGTTGCGCAGGTTGGCCACCGTCTGCTGGTGGATCTGGTGCCAGTTGACCACCATCTGCTGCCGCAGCCGGATCGCCAGCTGTCCGTACTGCTTCATGTCCTCGGCCAGCGCGCCCAGCTCGTCCCCCGCGTGGAAACGGTTGATGCAGTACGTGCAGCTGCTCGACGCCATCTCGTAAGGGCTGCCCGCGTCCACGCTGTGGCGGTACGCCTCGAACAGACCGGAGGACAGCTCGTAGAGCGGCACCTTCCAATGGATGAGCTGGTAGTTCGCGTACTGGGCGACGAAGCCGATGACCTTCTTGTCCCCGAGCCGCTCCGACAACCGCTGGGCCAGCCGGCCGAAGCGGTACGCCCGCTCGATCTGTCCCTGCTTGGAGAGCACGACGCCGTAGAAGATGTACCCCATGCAGGAGTCCGGCGTGTTCCCGTGCTGCAGCGACAGCTCCGTGAGCTTGCAGATGACCGGGCCCGTCAGGGCGCTGGTGGACACAAAGGTCAGCGGCAGCAGCCGGTTGAGGATTTCCATGGCCGCCCGCGCCAGCGGCTCACCACAGACGGGCAGGTGCTCCAGCTCCTCGATGGTCCGACCGGCGAGCAGCGCCTCCACCCGCCCGACCGCGAGGCCCATCGACTCCGCGGGTGACCCTTCCGGAAGGCCGAAGCCGAGCCGCTCCAGGATGGACAGGTAGATGTGTATGAGCTCGGTGATGCGCACCTGCGCGAGGCGCACCGGCCCCTCAATCTTGCGCAGCTGCACCTCCTCCAGCACCGTGTGCACGTTCTTCATGCCGCGCTGGAAGTACATCTCGAAGGTGTCCAGGTCCCCCGTGAGGAAGGCTGCCTCGGCCGCCACGAGGTGCAGGTCGCGCGTCAGCTCGTAGCGCTGCCCCCACGCCTCGGCGTCGAGCAAGGCGAGGCCGGCCCGCGCCAGCTCCAGCGCCTTCTGCGCCGCGGTGGAGGCGAGCGCGGCCTGCGCGGCCTGGAGGTTGTAACGGGCCAGCGCATCGAGATCCTCCGCCGTCGTCATCGCCGCCCGGCCCAGGTTGAGCTGGCGCACGATGTCGAAGAGGTGTGCCTGCAGGCCCTCGGGCCCCACATGGCGCAGCAGCCGCGTGCCGGCGTCGCGGTGCATGACCGCGAGGCGCGCGGGCGGAAGGCTATCGAGGATGGCCTGCTGGACGCGGTCATGCACGAAGCGGCAGCGGATGGCCGTGCCCGGCTGCGACAGCTCCACCGCGGAGTGCGCCCGATCCAGGACGACGAGCAGCCCCTGCTCCACGGCCGCCCACAGGGCAAGCCCCACCGTGCCGTCGCGCCGCCCCATCACCACGCCGAGCTGGTCCAGGTCGAAATGGAGGCCGATGCACGCCGCGAACTCGATCGCCGCGCGTGTTTCCGGGGGCAGCCCCGCCAGACGACTGACGAGCAGCTCCGCCACGTTGCGCGTGCTTCCCCGCTGCCGGATGCTCTCCAGGTCCCAGCGGAAGCCCCGCGGCCCCGGCGTGATGAGTCCCTCCGCATGAAGCGAGCCCAGGAAGGTCCGCACAAAGAAGGGGTTGCCTCCGGTGCGCGCCAGCACCACCTCAGAGAGGGACACCACGTCGCCCACGCTGGCGGAGAGCGTGTCCGCCACCAGCTCGCGCAGCTCCTCCGCCCCCAGCGGCCGGAGCGCCAGGCGATGGACGCTCGTGCCCTCGCGCTCCAACTCCTGGAGCACCGGCAGCAGTGGATGGGATGCCCCCACCTCGTCGTCCCGGTACGCGCCAATCACCAGCAGCGCCACGCCCTCGCCGGCCCGCAGCAGCTCCTGCAGGAGTTTGAGCGAGTCCAGGTCCGCCCACTGCAGGTCATCCAGGAAGAGGCAGAGCGGGTGCTCTGGCGAGGCAAGCGTCGAGACGAACTCGATGAGCGCGCGGTGGAAGCGGGCCCGTGACTCGATGGGCCCCAGGATGGGCACTGGCGGGTGCTCGCCAACGATGAACTTCACGGGGGGGCAGAAGTCTGCCAGCACGCGGAGGTTTCCGCCCAGCGACGCCAGCAGCCGCCCGCGCACGGAGGTGAGCCGCTCCTCGCTCTCCGTCAGGAACTGCTGCGCCAGCGCGTGCAGTGCCTGCTGGAAGGCTCCGTAGGGAGTGCCATCCTGGTACTGCTCGAACTTGCCTGCGGCGAAGCCACCACGCTGCACCGTGAGCGGTCGGTGCAGCTCCTGCACCAGCTCCGACTTGCCCACGCCGGAGGGGCCCGCCACCGTGGCGAGCACGGGCCTGCCGCGTGCCTGCTCGAAGGCCTCCATCAAGCGGGCGAGCTCGGCCTCTCGGCCATAGAGCTTCTGGGGAATGCGGAACCGCTCCGAGAGATCGTCCAGGCCCGGGGAGAAGTCTTGCAACTGCCCGCCGCCGCGGAGCACGTCGAGGCACTTGCGGAGGTCCGCCAGCAGCCCCCGGGTGGACTGGTAGCGGTCGTCCGCGCTCTTCGCCATCAGCTTGAGGACGATGGCCGATACGGCCCGGGGAATCGACGGAACGAGCTCGCTGGGGGACGGCGGCTGACGCGCGATGTGGGCATGCACCAGCTCCGTCGGGTCCGTGGTGGTGAAGGGACCGCGGCCCGTGAGCAGCTCGTAGAGCGTGACGCCCAGCGAATAGTAGTCCGTGCGGTAGTCGATAGGCCGGTTCATCCGTCCCGTCTGCTCCGGGGCGATGTAGGCCAGCGTACCCTCCAGCGCCTTCGGGCTGCCGAATTCGGTGGTCTCCTGCGACAACCGGGTGGAGATGCCGAAGTCCATGAGCGCGACGCTCCCGTCAGCGCCCAGGAGGATGTTTGAGGGATTGAGATCCTTGTGGATGATGCGGTGCTTATGGACGCGCTGCAGGGCCTGCGTGAGCTTGATGGCCAGCTCCAGGGCCTCCGCCAGCCCCAGCCTCCCCAGCAGCCCGGCGCTTTTGAGGGACGTGCCGCCACGGTCCTCAAGCACCAGGGCGACGCGTCCCCCCTCCTCCTGTAGGCCATGGGCGCGGACGGCGCCGTCGCCGTCCAGCTCCCGCAGGAGGACGTGCTCGTGCCGGAGGCTGAGCAACCTTGCCAGGGGCGGATGCTCCTCGTCGAGCACCTTGAGGATGACAGGAGCGCCATCCAGGCGACGCCGGCCGCGGTAGATCACCACACTGTTACCCGTGTGGAGCTGTTCGAGGAGGTCGTGACCAGCGAGCGAGGTCAGCATGAGGGGCTCTTGGAGAGGGGCGACATGGGGTCCGGCGGCCACCACGAGGGGCTTGCCGGCACAGGGTTCGGAAGACGCGGGGCCCGCCGGTGGCGCGAGGCCGAACCGGCGAGGCTAGGCGGTGGGCTCGACTAGCCCTGGGTGGGCAGCGGATCCGGTTGAGGCCAGGGCTCCGGGTCGGTGCCGGGGTCAAAACAGGCCGCGCACTTGTTCCACTCGCCGGTGAATTGGCCCGGGGCACGCAGCTCCTGGAGCGTCGCGGCGTGCGCATCCGGAGCAACTCCAGCAGCGACGAGCGCCGAGGTCGGGTCACGCGCGAAGGTGTCCTGCAGGAAGGGGTCCACCGCGAAGCGGGTCAACAGCGTGAAGGTGTCTTGCATGTTCTCCTCTTACTGGACGGGATTCTTGGGCTCGGGTGACTGATGCAGGTCATCCCAGATCTGCTGAAACCACGGCTCGTCATGGAATTGCGCCAGGGTGGGGTCGTTCTTCACCAGGCACACGGCCTCGGGGTCGCGCCGGCTGAGGATGAGCCTGAGCGCGACGCCGGGGTCCTGTACTGGCACCTCCGAGGGTCCCGCCACTCGAGGCGCGATGCGGTCGAGGCCCATCTCCATGAGCTGAACCATGAGCCGCACCGTCTCCAGCCGCTTCCGGGCGGTGGCGGTGGCGTCCCGAGCCATGTGCTTCCAGCTGGCCTCATCCGTCAGGCCCTTCTGCTGCTCGGCGATGTGGTGGAGGCTCGTGGCGATGAAGTACGGCGCGAAGGGGTCTTGCGGGTTGAGGTTGAGCGCCTGGATGGCCATGTTGAGGGCGTCGATGTAGGCCCCCTTGTAGGAGAGCAGTTTGAAGAGGCCCTGGGTGGCCAGGATCTCCAGGCCCAGCCCGTGCTTCTTGGCAAGCTCCAGCTTCTGCTTCGCCTCCTCGTAGAAATGGTCTTTCCGGGTGCTGCGCAGCGTGAGCGAGAAAGCCCAGAAGGCGTAGGACCACCCATAGGTGGATTTGAAATCGCAGGCTCGCTTGAAGTAGCTCTCGGCGTTGTCGGCGAACTTGCTCGGAGCGACCTGGGCCTGCACCGCGAGCGTCTTGATATCCTCGACGGAGCTTCTCACGCGGATGGGGAAGAGATCCTCCTTGCCACTCAGCTCGATGTTGGAGGCGGTGAACACGAGGGGCACGTGCTGAGCGGTGAATTGGGCGAGCGCCCAGGCGGCACCGTGGTGCGCCGCCAGCCACGCGTTCTTCGAGGACGGATCGGCCTGCTCCGCAGCCTTGAAGTCCGCGAGGATGTCGGCGATGTAGGCCCAATGCAGCCCCCGCGTCTCCAGCGCTGGGAGGTTGTCGCGCACGTAGCAGCGCACGGCCTCTCCCCGGTACGCGAGCGCCCGGATGTAGCTGGGGTCGAAGTCGAGTGCCTTGTTGAAGGCGGAGACGGCATCACGGGGGATGCCAAGCTGCAGCCAGGCCAAGCCCCGGTGCGTATGAATCCACGCCAGGAGCTTCTTGTCGGCCTGGGGATCCAGCCCAACCGCGAGCGCCCCGTCGAATTGACAGATGGCCTCCGGGTACTGATGGCTCTCCAGCAGCTTCTGTCCCTCCCGGGCGATCTGGGAGGCCCGCTCCCTGGGCGGAACGGACGAATTAATGTTCTGCGAAGTCATGCACTCTTCCTCACTCATCGCGAGTTGCGATGTCTTGGGACACGGTACTGCGTGGAGACGCTCCGGCGTCCGGACCGAGCTCCAGTCGGACGAGCATGGACGGGTCAATAGGGGCGGGCCCCAGAGGTGGCAGGAACAAGGTGGAGATGTCGGTAATGACCGCGTCGGCGAGCTTCGCCAGCGGGAGACGCTCGAGGCGTGACGGCTCCAGCGGATGAGTGGAAGCCTCGTAGACGATGACTTCATGCTCGGGCGGGTAGTCGCGGCGCAGCTCCTCCGCGAGCACCGCGAGCCCACGGCGAATGCGCCCCTGCTGAGTGGCGTCGAAGACGCCGGACTCGCCAATGAGGCCGATCTGCCAGAGCACCAGCGGTGTGTGGACGTCCGCCCGGCGGCGGCGCAGGAGGAAGTCGGTGGCCTCGTAGGTCTGGCAGCCGTCGTTGCCCGGATCGAACCCCAGGTCGGCGAAGAGGCAATCCATGGCGGAGATGCCTGGCAGCATCCGCGCGGGGATGCCCTCCCGCCTGGCGCGCTGGATGGCCTCGTGGGAGGCTCGGGTGAGCACGCCGGGGTGGCCGTAGAAGACGGCGCATACCTTGTGGCCCTGGCGCGCCTCCGAGAGGATGCGCTCGACCATCTCCTCATAGATGGCGCGCCGCCTTGGAGCCCCCTTGGGATAGGGCAGCGACTCTGCGGCCGGGTTCAGCTCACGAATCCAGCGCGCGGCATTCGCGTCCGCCACTGCGAAGAGCACCCGCTCCGCGCGGGTAATGGCAGCCTGGGCCGCGAGGGTTGTCTGACCAGCCCACTGGATGCCGGTCCCTACGACCACGATGGAGCCATTCATTGCCGCGCCTGGGAGAAGTGTTAACAGGACGACAATAGATATAGCAGGTCATGTGCGACACGTCACGGGTGGCCCCAGCCAAGTCAAGGGGCTGCCATTCCCCATCGGCTGCCTACTCCCTCTCCCAAGTCGGCCAAGCTGAAGGGTCCTACTCGCTGCGGCGCAGCCACTCAATGTACTCCGCCGGCAGGCCCGCGCTCTGTGCTCCGCGCACCAGCGCCTCGATGAACCGCTGGCTGATCGGGGGCCCTCGGTGGGCGCGCCTCGGCGACGTCACGAACGCCTGCCGTACGTCCTAGGGCCCTTGCGCGGGCAGGGCCCCTCTTTTCTCCAGCAGGCGCAGTAACCGGTGACGCACCACCCTCAGCAACCGTCCCACCTGGCCTTGCCTGGGCGGCTGCAACGCCTCGAAGCACACGCCTCCCTCCCCCGGCACGAAGACGCAGTCCGGCACCAGCGAGTGGAAGTGAGGCGTCACCTGCAAGGCCGAGCCGAAGAACTGGATGAACTACACGGCTCCGGCCTGTGCCCAGCGTCAATTACATTTTCCCCTTGGCGACAATTACACGTCCCCATCGGGTTGATGCTCTGACTGCGCGCTCGCCGACGCTGTAGGGCGTGCCCTCGCGCGCAGGAAGACGGTGAGGACGTCCGAGAGCAGTCTTACGTCCTTGCGCAGCACCCACCCTACCCGATGCGGAAAGGACAGCGTCCACTGACGGTAGGGCACGCGCGGCAGCACCTGCTCCACCAGGTGCACCGCCGTCACCTGCGCCCGCTTTGCGTTACAGGAAGGGCACACCCCTCGTCCCTTGCACGAGAGGGCGACGAGCAGTTCGTCCTTGCAACTCTCGCAGCGCACCCGCGAAGCCGTGTGCCAGAACTCCGCATTCCAGGTCCCTGGCGAAGTCCCGCTCCACGTACCGGGGCAGGCCGCGTCCCAACTCGCTTGGCTGACGGCGCCTGGGTGGAGCCCAGCAGCAAGATAGCAGCAAAATCCTTGGTGTCCTCGCGTACCGGATGGGACGGCTGGACAGGCCCGGCTCCAGAAACTCGAGTATTTACGAAGGGTTGTGAACCGCTGGTAACCCCTGGACGCTCCCCGGCCTTGGTTCGGGACCAAGGGGTCGCAGGTTCAAATCCTGTCTCCCCGACCATGCAAAACGGGCCGGAGATCTTCGGATCTCCGGCCCGTTTGCTTTTCCGGGGCCATGCTCCTGCGCCCCGCGCGACTCAGCTCCAAGAGAAGTCGCACTCGCAGTCGAGCGGGCCCGTCTGGCGGCCCCACACCCGCACCTCGCGCGCGCCTCCTGCCTCGAGGAGCGTCGCCACCACGCCCGCGTGGACGGGATGGGGCATGAACTCGCGCTTCATGACGAGGCGGCCGCTCCGGGGCCCCGTCCACACGAGGGTGTGCTCGCCGTAGCTCATCGACACCCGGTAGGCCGAGGGGAGGCTGGCCAGCAGTCGCTTCGGGTCGCTCCCCGCCAGCCGCATCATCATCTTCCCCGCCGTGGACTCCATGAAGTCCAGGGCCGAGCGCCGCCCGAGCTGCCGGAGTGCCGCCTCGGGGGCTCCATACCGCTTCGCCAGCGTCTCCATCGCCGCGGAGATGATCCGCATCTGCTGGGTGATGGGGTAGCTGAAGGTGGGCACGAAGCGGTCCTGCCCGCAGGCCTCCAGGCAGCGCATCACCAGCTCCTCGCCCCCGAGCGTCCGCACGGCGTCCAGCACGCCGTTGATGAACAGCCCGCGCGCGGTATCACCCGGCGAGGCCAGATTCTGCCGATGCTGCCAGTCCTGGCTCCAATCGTAGGACCCCTCGTACCAGACGGCGGCGGTGCTATTCATGGTTCCCCCCACGTGGATGCTGCTGGAACCCAGCGTGCCTCCAGCGATGTGCTGGCGCTGTGAACCGCTTCACTCCGGGGGGGTGAGGGCCTTCACATCCCCCCTTCGCCAGGAGGGATGTGAGCGGTCCGACTTCAACATTCCACCAACACTCTACCCAGCGGCGGCCTGGACGCCGACCGCCTCTAAGTGGGCCGCCACGGGCGCCTGGGGCTTGTACCCGAGCAGCCGGAGCCCGTTGGCGACCACCAGGAGCGTGCTGCCCTCGTGCAGCACCACCGCGTGGCTGATCTGCGTGAGCCCGAAGACGGCGGCGACGATGAGCACGCCGCTGACCCCGAGCGAGATGACCAGGTTCTGCCGCATCACCGCGGTCGCCTTACGGGCGAGCCCCAGCGCGAAGGGCAGCTTGGAGAGGTCATCGCTCATCAGCACCACGTCGGCGGTCTCAAGCGCCGCATCGGAGCCGGCGCCACCCATCGCCACGCCCACGGCGGCGGCGGCGAGCGCGGGCGCGTCATTCACTCCGTCACCGACCATCGCCACCGGGTACTGCTTGCCCATCTCCCGGACGACGGTGACCTTGTCGGCGGGCATCAGCGGCGCGCGCGCCTCGTCGAGCCCCACCTGCGCGGTGATCGACTTCGCCACGAGGGCGTTGTCGCCCGAGAGCATGACGGTGCGCTCGATGCCGGCCTGCTTGAGCGTCTGGATGACGTGGGACGCACCGCTGCGCACGGTGTCGGCGACGCCGAGCACTCCGAGGTAGCGCCCCGACCTGCGCACCACCATCGTGGTCTGTCCCGCCTCCTCCAGCTTCCGCACCTCCGCGGAGATCTCCGCGGGAACGGTCTCGCCCTCGAAGAGCGCGAGGCTGCCGACCTCCACCGGCTCCTCGCCCACCTTCGCGCGGATGCCCTTGCCGTGGATGGCCTCGAGGTCCTTGCCGGCCGCGGTCTGGATGCGCTGCTCGGTTGCGGCATCCACCACGGCGCGCGCGAGCGGGTGCGCGGAGAGCGACTCGACCGACGCGGCGGTGCCGAGCAGCTCCTCGCGGGTGACTCCCTGCGCCGGAGCGGTGGTGAGCAGCTTGGGACGGCCGACGGTGAGCGTGCCCGTCTTGTCGAAGGCGATGGCCCGGACGCCGCCGAGCAGCTCCAGGTAGATGCCGCCCTTGACCAGCACGCCACCCCGCGCCGCCGCCGCCACCGCGGACAGCACGGCGGAGGGCGTGGAGATGGCCAGCGCGCACGGGGAGGCGGCCACCAGCAGGGACACCGCCCGGAGAATGGCCTCCTTGAACGGCGTGCCCAGCAGCATGAGCACCACCGGGAACACCACCGCGCCAATCATCACCAGTGGCGCGAAGGTGCGCTCCAGGCGCTGGGCGAAGCGCTGGTTGGGACCCTTCTGGGCCTCGGCCTGGGCGACCATGTCCACCACGCGCGCGAGCACCGAGTCGGAGGCGTGGCGGGTGACCTCCACCTCCAGCAGGGTCTCGCAGTTGATGGTGCCGGAGAACACCTCGTCTCCCGGCTTCTTGGGGACGGGGATGGACTCGCCAGTGATGGCCGCCTGCTCCAGCGAGCTCTTGCCCTCGCGGATGATGCCGTCGAGCGGCACGCGGTCACCCGGGCGCACGACGATGCGCTCTCCCGGATTGACCTCGCCCACGGGGACTTCGACGACGTCGTTGCCACGCCGCACCCGCGCCACCTCGGGGCGGAGCTCGGCGAGCGATTCAATCGACCGGCGCGCGCGCTCCATCGCCCGGTGCTCGAGCGCATGGCCCGCGCTGAAGAGGAAGAGGAGGAAGGCGCCCTCGAACCAGGCTCCCAGGAACGCCGCGCCGAGCGCCGCCACCACCATCATCGTCTCGATGTCGATGCGGAGCTGGGCAATGGACTGGATCGAGCCACGGATGGCGAAGAAGCCGCCGCTCACCATCGACAGGCCCCAGACGATCGTCGGGACCAGGGGCGAGACCGGGGCGAAGCGCTCGAGCAGCCAGCCGGCGACGAGCAGGACGCCCGAGGCCACCACCAGCGGCAGCTCGAGCAGGGGCGCCAGGCCGCCGCCGTGGGCGTGGTGCGAGCAGACGTGACCGGCGGTGGGCACCTCCAGCCCATACCCGAGCGACTTCACCCGGGCTTCCACGTCGGGGAGCTGGAGCTCCTCGCTGTCGTACTCGATGACGAGGCGCTCGCTCGCGTACGCCACGCTCGCGGAGAGGACGCCCTTCGTCCGGCTGACGGCGTGCTCGATGACCGTCGCCGAGTCGGCCGAGTCCATCCCGCGCACGAACCAGGTGTGGTGCTTGTAGCGCTTGGCCACCACGGCGCCGGTGCTCTGCGCTAGCTCGAGCAGGTGCGAGGCGCTCACCCGCTCGGGCTGGTAGTGGATGCAGATCTCCGCATGACCCGCGTCACGCCGGAGGTGGACGTCGGTGATACCGCGCTGCGACTCGAGGGCGGCTTCGAGCTTCTGGAAGCGGCCCACGTCGTCCGTCTCACCCGGCAGGGCGCTCTCGAGATCCAGCTGGAGCGCCACGCCTCCGCCCTCCGCGGGTCGGTGCCCGGGAGGACGGATCCGCTTGGGGCGGGCGTGGTGGTGATGGTGGTCATGACCATGGTCACAGCCGGGGCCGTGCTCATGGTCATGGTCGTGAGCATGAGAGTGATCGTGGTTGCACCCCGGCCCATGCACGTGCTTCTCGGCGTGCGCGTGCTCGTGCGCATGGTCGTGCTTGCAGCCGGGCCCGTGCACGTGCTTCTCGGCGTGCTCGTGTGCATGGGCATGCTGCTCGTGGCCGTGGTCGTGCTTGCACCCCGGGCCGTGCACGTGCTTCTCGCCCTGCTCATGCGCGTGGTCGTGCGCATGGTCATGGCCGTGGTCGTGCTTGCAGTTGGGACCGTGCACATGCGCGGGCGCCGCCCCGAGAATCCCTACGATCTTCTTATGCTCCGACATGGTGCTCCTAGTGACGGTGACCGCGGTGCTTCGGGGCGGGGGCGGCGGGGGCGCTCACCGGTTCCGGTGCGCGCTTCTCCTCCTCCTCGTGGTGATCCTCGTCCTCGTGCTCCTCGGGAATCGTCTGGGTGAAGCGCTGCCCCGCGACCTCGAGGGTGAAGGCCTTGCACGTGGCCGGTACGTCGAACTCGAGCACCGCGGGCAGCCGGCCCTCGTAGACCTTGAGCTGCTTGCCCTGCTCGTCGGTGATGGTGCCGCCAGCGGCCACGGTCATCGTCTCGTCGACGAGCACCGCGACCAGCTCGGCCATCTCCTCCATCCGGTCGGCGATGCGGTGGCACCACAGGTGGCCCACCCCCGGATACGTCTCGTGGGAGATGCTTTCCATCTGCTCTTCGTCGACCTGGTCACCCACCCCGACGAACACGAAGTTCATCCGGGGCAGGCGGCCCGAGGCGATCTCCTTCGCCACCTGCGTGGCGTAGGCCATCACGTCGTTGCTGTCGTTGATCTGCGAGTCGGTGATGATCACCGCCAGGCCCCGTCTGGCACCCGTCGAGACCTGTTGCTTCATGTGGGCCACGAAGTCACGCAGCGCCGGGAGCATCACCGTGGCCTTCCCGTAGAAGCGAGGGCCAGGAAACCGGTAGTCCTTCGCCTGCGGACCGGTGAGCTCGCCGACCTCTTCCAACTGGCTCCCGTCTCCGGTGGCCCAGTAGGCGACGCGCACCTTGCCGTCGCGGTCCTTGTTGGCGAGGTACTCGAGCATCCACCGCATCTGCGGCTCGACGAGGTTCTTCACCGGCGCCAGCTTGGCGAGGATGCCGCGCGGGCCGTACTCGTCCTCCATGCTCGCCGAACCGTCCATGTAGAGGGCCACATCCAGCCCCTCCACCGTCGGGTCGTGCAGCAGCGTGGCGGTGACCTTGTTGCCAACCCGGTGAACGTCCGAGAACGGCTTCGCGATGACTTCGTGGCCAGCCATCAGTGATGATCCTCCTCGTCCTCGTCGTGGTGGTCCTCGTCCGGCAGCGGCTGGGTGTAGCGCTGGCCGTTCACCTCGAGGGTGAAGCTCTTGGCGCCTTCCGGCACGTCGAACTCGAGCACCGCGGGCAGGCGGCCCTCGTAGCTCTTCAGCACCTTGCCCTTGTCGTCGTAGATGGTGCCGCCGGCGGCGACGGTCATCGTCTCGTCGACCAGCACCGCCACCAGCTCGGCGACCTGGGTGATCTCCTGGGCGATGCGGTGGCACCACAGGTGCCCCACGCCCGGGTACTCGATGTGGGCGATGTGCTCGAGCTGCTCCTCGTCGATGTTGTCACCGACGCCCACCAGCACGAAGTTCATCCGCGGCAGCCGGCCCGCGCGGATCTCCTTGGCGACCTCGGCCGAGAAGGCCTCGACCTCTTCCGGGTCGTGCAGCTTGCCGTCGGTCACGATGACCGCGCAGCCGCGCTTGGCGCCCTGGGGAACCTGCTCCTTGAGGTAGCGCACGTAGTCCTTGAGCGCCGGCGCCAGGTGCGTGTAGTTGCCGAGCCGCTTGGCGCCCGGGAACTTGTAGGTCTTGACGTCCACGCCCTTCAGCTCGCCGACGATCTCCACGTCCTTGCCAGAGGCGCCACAGGCCCAGTAGGCGACGCGGAGCAGACCGTTGCGATCCTTCGTGGCCAGGTACTCGAGCATCCACTGCACCTGGGGCTCGACCTGGTTGGACTCCGCCTTGAGCGGGGCCCCGCGCAGCCACTCCGTGAAGGAGCGCGAAGGCCGCGAGTACTCGTACTCCTCCTTCATGCTGCCAGACGCGTCCATGTAGATGGCCATGTCCAGGCCCTCGACGGTGGGATCGTGCAGCAGCACGGCGCGCACCTTTCCGTCCTCGAGGTGGAGATCCGAAAACGGCTCAACGGGTTTCTCGTGTCCCATCTGTCCCCTTTCTTAAGTGCCGAGACGCTAGCGTCCAGCAGGCAACGACCGCAACCCAATCAGTCCTCGAAATCGGACATCCAATCCGGCTTCTTCGCCGGATTCCCAGCGGGAGCGGACGGCTCGCGGCGCTTGGGCCCGGGGGGAGTGGACGGACTCGGAGGCTTGTGCTCGGGGGGCGCGGACGGACCCGGAGTGAAGTCGCCCATCCAGTCCTTCGAGGAGCTCGCCTGCTTGGGCGTGGAGATGGCCCGCCGGGGCGGCGGAGTCACCTCGGAGGCGCGGGTGAGCTTCGCCTTCTTCTTGCCGCCCGGGGGCGTGTGCGCGTCGAGGAAGTCCTGCATCCAGTCGTTCGGGCGGGCGGGCGACGGAGGCGGTCGGGGAGGGATGACCCGCTGGGTCGGGAGCGGCTGCGCGGCGGCGACGGGCGGGATGAACCCCGGCTTTGGAGGCGCGCCATTGCCGGGGCGGACCAGGGCGCGCAGCGCACGCTCCGTGTCGCTGGGCCAGCCGGGAAGCACCTCGAGGGCGCGGCGCGCGAGCTCGAGGAACTCGGGCGTCGTGGCCTCGCGGGGGACCTTCACCTTCTCCGCGCGCAGCCACTCCGCCAGCCGGTTCACCAGCCCCGGGTGGTTGCGGCGCAGGGTGGCCATGTCGCCCTTCACCTCGTAGCCACGCGACTCCAGCTCCGCGATGGCCATGAGGCGGCTGGGGACGGGCACTTCCATCTCGGCGATGGCCTTGGGGCCACCGTGCTCGCGGGCGTACTCCTGGAGCTGGTCGAGCGCCTCGCGCAGGATGGTCGCCACGAGCGGATCGTTCGCGACGTTGTGGGCCTGCAGCTCGGGAGGCACCGCGGGGTAGGCCAGCACCAGCCCCCGGCCCTCGGCGATGCGCTCGGCCCGGTCTCCCGGGAGCAGCGCGTGGTAGCTGCGCGGCGCCGTCTTGCTCTCGGGATCCTGCACGTACTGGAAGGCATCGGGCGCGCCCTGCACCAGTCCGGCGAGCAGGTCCCCGCGCGTCACGGTGAGCTGCCCCGGCACGCGCATGGGCGAGGCGCTCGGCCAGGGCCCCATCAGGGTGCCATAGAGGTAGACCGGATCATTGGCCCCCTCCGCGTCCGTCGGGTGCTCGACGAGCTCCACCAAGAAGAGGAAGAGCTCGGACGCCGAGATGCGCCGGGGCGTCCGGCCAGAGGCGAGCTCGTGGTGCGTGAGCTGGGCCTTGGTGCTGGCCGGCAGGTGCTCACGCTCGCTCGCGGGCAGCACGTGCACGTTGCCCGCGATGTCGGTGCAGACAATCCATTCCTGCTCGCCGACGTATCCGGCCTGCAGGCGGAAGGCGTCCATCGCATGCACCACCGCGGCCGGGTCGGGTTGGACGGCCTCGGCCGGGCTCGCGGCGTGGGGGACGAAGTAGCGGGGATGGCTCACGGGTGACCCGCGAGGCTCCCGCAACTGGCCGGGGCGATCAAGTGCCCAGGCGTGAACCCGCCTCGGGGCCGGGCAGGATCTCCCGCAGGCACCCGGAGATGTCACCGCGCCAGCTCCACTGCTTCGGATAGCCGAGCGACACCTCCTCGAAGCGTACCCCGTCGCGCCACAGCGTGGCGGGCATGTGCAGGTGGCCCGAGACGACGACCTCGGCCCGGAAGCGCTGGTGCCAGTCCTCCGTCTTCTTCGTTCCGCACCAGAGGGAGAAGCGGGGGATGCGCGGCAGGCGCACGTGCTCGTAGCGCAGCGGGAAGTGGTTGATGAGGATGGTGGAGCAGTCCGCGGGCAGGGCCTCCAGGCGGGCGAGCGTCTGCTCCACCCGCGCGGCGCACCAGGCGGCGCGGCTCGGGTACGGGTCCGGATGGAGCACCGCCTCGTCGGTACACATCACGTGCGTCTCCAGCGCCCAGTTGAGGGCGTCCTGCTCGGCGACATGGTCCGGGCGGAAGGAGTAGTCGTAGAGCAGGAAGAGGGGCACCAGCACCCGGTGCGGGCCCTCGCCCGGCCAGCGCGGATAGGGGTCCTCCGGGGTGAGCACCCCGTGGGAGCGGCACTGGGCGACGACCTGCTGGTAGAGGGCCTCGCCTCGCAGCGAGGGCTGCTCGCGGCTCATCGTCCACAGCTCGTGGTTGCCTGGTACCCACACGACCTGGCGGAAGCGCGCTGTCAGCGTACGCCACGCGAAGTCCAGGTCATCTCGCGTCTCGCCCACGTCCCCCGCCACGATGAGCCAGTCCTCGGGATGGGGGGCGAGCGTCTCGAGCGCACGCCGGTTGTGCTCGTAGCGCAGGTGAAGGTCACTGAGGGCGTAGAGCTTCATGGTGGGGTAGGGGCGCGAACCGTCCACATTACTGGACTCCTGGGCCGCTCCGGCGTTTCGCGGGACCGTGCTTTCCCTCCGAGCGCCGTCAGGGCACCATGGGGAACATCGGTTCAGTCCCACGCATGAGGAACGAGTCCGCACAGGCGCGTCACGCCCGGAAGCCTGCGCCCCAGGCTCCTCCGTCTTCCGCTCCGGCCACCGAGCCCGCCGACCTCATCGTGCGCTCGGTGCTGCCGGAGGACCTGTTGGCGGCGTTGGAGAGCGAGCGCTCCCTGTACCGGTGGGTGATGCTCAAGGGCGCCACGGACGTGCGGCTGGAGGACGAGTCGATGCTCGGCCTCACGCCCCAGCCCGCCGCGGACCCGAGCTGGGGCGGGGGCCAGCTCATCGGCTTCCTCCCGGGCGAGCGCCGCTTCGTGGGCGAGGTCGTCCACGTGGACCCCACCAACGGACGCGTCTTCATCTCCACGCGCTCGCTGAGCCATATCCCGCCCGAGGTCATCTCCGCCGATCGCTGGGCCTTCCAGCCCTATGACTTCTCCGAGGCGCTCCTCGCCGCCTCGCGCGCCTATGACTCGCGTGGGCCCCGCGTCCGCGAGGCCCTGGACCGCGTCCGGGGCGACATCCCCGATGACGGCTCCGGCCCCCCGCCCGACGCCGAGCACCTGTGGGAGAAGCCCTGGACGCTCCTCTGGGGCCCTCCGGGCACGGGCAAGACGGAGACGGTGGCGCGGCTGCTCGCCCAGGCCATCCAGCGCAACCCCAAGGAGCGCATCCTCGCGGTGGCCCCCACCAACCGCGCCGCCGACACGCTCGCGCTGCGCGTGGCCCGCATGCTGTCCAAGGCCGGGGCCCTCCACGCGCCGGACACCACGTGCCGCATCTTCCGTGGGGGCCTGGGCGTGGGCCAGGAGCTGACGAACGTCTTCCCCGCCGTCCTCCACGACGCGGGCTACCAGAAGCAGGCCGCGCGCATCGAGCACATGGAGGAGCGCGTCCGCCGCGAGTTCCTCAACGGCGCGCCCCCCTCGCGGATGGCCACGGTGAAGGCCGAGCTGCGCAAGGTGCGCGACGGCCTCACGGACGAGACGCTCTTCGTCGCCCGGGAGGGCTTCGCCACCCTCATGGTGCTCACCGTCCACCGCGCGCTGCGGCTCGTGTCCGAGCTGGAGGGCGCCGAGCGCTTCGACCGGCTGGTGGTGGACGAGGCGGGCATGGTGTCGCGCGCCGCCGTGGGGCTGATGGCGCCGCTCGCGCGCAAGGTGCTGCTGGGCGGGGACCCGAAGCAGATCGGCCCCGTCAGCCAGGCGCTGGAGGGCGTGGAGCGGCCGGTGCAGACGTGGATGCGCAGTTCGCCGCTGTCGCACCTGGAGGACGCGCGGGCGGCGTCCGAGTCCCCGCACGTGCTGCTGCTGCGCACCCAGCACCGCATGCACCCGCAGATTGGCTCGGTGGTGAGCCATTTCTGCTACGCGGGGATGCTCGAGGACGGCGAGGGCCCGCGCACCCGGCAGCCGAAGACGGTGGACGCGTACCCGGCGGCGCGTGCGTGCTGGGTGGTGCTGGACGAGGCCACCCGGGACGCGCGCCGCGTCTGCCACGAGCGGGGCGAGTCCGGCCGCGGCTACCGCAGGCCCTTCTCCGCGGAGCTGCTGGTGGCCATCGCCGAGCCGGCGCTGAAGGCGGGCCTCAAGGTGCTGGCGGTGACGCCATACCGGGCGCAGGCGGGGTTGCTGCGGGGGCTGGCCCAGCAGAAGGGGTGGAGCGAGTCGCGCTTCCAGGCCTCCACCATCCACCGGCAGCAGGGCACCGAGTACGACGTCGTCATCGTGGACACCGTGGCCGCCGGGCGCCCCTTCGCCCCGAGCGAGCTCACCCCCATGCTCAACGTGGCGGCCAGCCGCGCCCGCGAGTACCTCTTCGTCCTCTCCTCGCGCGCCGAGTCCGAGGCCGCCATCCCCTCGCAACTGCTGGAGCTGCTCACGCCCGTGGCGCCGAGCCTGGAGCCCCGCCTCTCGCTGCAGCCGCTGCTGGTGATGCCGGGCGTGCGCGCCCAGGTGGCCCGGCGGCCCGAGGGCCTGGGGCAGGAGATTGATTCGCTGCGCGGCATGGGGCCACTCTTCACCCAGGAGCAGGTGGCCCTCTTCGAGCGCCGCTTCGACGAGGGGCACCACCTGGTGCGCGGCGTGGCCGGCAGCGGGAAGACGTACGTGCTGGCGCACTGGGTGGCGCGCTACCTCGCCGAGCACCCGGACTCGCGCGTGCTGGTGTCCTTCTTCAACAAGGCGCTGACGCCGTTGCTGTCGCGCCTGCTGGTGGCGGCCCTGCGGCAGCGGCTCGGCAAGCGGGCGCCGCTGATGACGCAGCGGGTGACGCTCACGCACATGACGGGCACGGGCTCCTTCGCCCCCGAGAGCTTCGACGCCGTCTTCGTGGACGAGGCGCAGGACCTCAGCGCCACCGAGCTCGCGCACCTGTACACGCTGGCCCGCCCGCTCTCGCGTGGCGAGGGCCCGCCACAGAAGACCTTCCTGCTCTTCGCGGACGACTCGCAGAACGTCTACGGGCACAGCGCGGTGGATGCCCTGCGCCAGCAACTGCCGGACGGGCTCGACTTCACCGGCCGGGTGCGCGTGCTGCGCGAGGCCTTCCGCTCCACACGCCAGGTGTCGGAGCTGGCTTTCAACGTGGTGTTGGATCCGCTCGGGCTGCACCAGCTGTCCAACCCCGGCATGCGCGAGTTCATGCGCGCCAACGAGCTGCGCGAGCAGGGGCTGCTGGAGGAGCCGGTGCCAGGAGTCGATGGGCTGTACCGGCTGCAGGCCACCGAGCGCGAGGGCGTGGTGCCAGTGGTGCGGGGCTTCGACTCACCCCAGGCGGAGGAGGCGTGGTTGGTGCGCGAGGTGAAGCGGCTGGGCGAGCAGGAGGGAGTGCGGCCCTCGGACGTGCTGGTGGTGGCGCCCGTGCGTCCGGCGCGGCTGGCCGAGGCCCTGGAGCGCGAGGGGCTCAAGGCGGTGGCCTTCGGAGGCCGCAGCGGGCAGGACGTGTCGGGCTTCAGCGTGGGGAAGGTGGACTACGTCCGGGTGACGACGGCCTTCTCCTGCAAGGGACACGAGAGCCCGGTGGTGTTCTTCTGCGGCGTGGACGCGCTGGACGACATGGCGTGGATGGAGACGAAGCCGGGGCGCACGGAGCGAGAGCTGGAGCGAACGCGCCGCGCGCTCTTCTACGTGGGTGCCACGCGGGCCATGGTGCGCCAGTACGTGAGCGGACTCGCGGGGGCCCGCTTCACCCGCGTGGCCGCCGAGTACGCGCGGGCGCTCACCCAAGGGACTCGTTAGGGGAGTGTTACTGTGGAATCTGGCGGGACTGGAGCCCCGGCCCGCTTTTCGTCTGACGGCACGGAGGCGACTTCACTTGTAGACGTCTACAAGTGAGGTGGCATGAAAAGCCACCTTTCACTACCTTGCTTGTAGACGTCTACAAGTGAGCCGCGCCAGAGCCTTCATTCTGGAATGCACGGCTTGGGCGCCAAGTGTCCGTTGTGCGCCCAAGCAACTAGCGGCAAGGCTCCAGCGGGCAGAGGTGGCACTACGGGAAGCGCAGAGGGGGCCGGTGCCGCACAGCCCGCCTTCCAGGGTGGCCAGGGCCAGGCCGAAGCGAGGGGGCCGCCTGGGCCAGCAGCGGGATGTAGTCCGCCACACGGCCCTGTCCCAGCAGCGGCCGGACTTCAGCCGCGAGCTCGGCCAGCAGGGTGGGGTAGTCCAAGGAGTTCCCCCATGCGCCACTTGAGCAGCTGACACGCGTTCAGCTCAAGTTCTTTGACACTCGTTCAGGCGCGGGAGGAGGAAATCCTCGGGCCCGTGTCCACCTGATCGGCGGCGCCGATGTGGTGGCCGAATTGGATGCCACACGCGCTATCCTGCGGGGCACCCGCCCTGCCGCGTCCATCAGAGGAGAAACTCATGCAGCTGCACCCTGCTGCCGCGAAGTCGCTGGATACCTGGCACGCGATGGTCGCCAAGGGCGACCTGAAAGAACTGCCTTCCATCGTGCACCCGGAAGCGGTCTTCCGCTCGCCGATCGCGCACACGCCCTACGCCAGCGCGGCGGCAGTAGTGCTGGTGTTGAACACCGCCTACCAGGTGTTCGAGAACTTCCAATATCATCGCCAGCTGGCGGCCGACGATGGCTTGAGCGTGGTGCTGGAATTCAGTGCCAGCGTGGGCGACAAGCAGTTGAAGGGCATCGACTTCATCCGCTTCGATGAAGACGGCAAAATCGTCGAATTCGAGGTGATGGTGCGCCCCTTGAGCGGCCTGCAGGCCTTGGGCGCGGCGATGGGCGCCCGCATCGGCGAGCGCATTCCACAGTTCAAGTCTCCAGCGCCACCAGCAGCTTCCTGAAGCGCGCGTCCAGCGCGGCGGTTTCATCGCGGCCGGGCATGACGGCCGGATGAAGTGGGACGAGGTTGGCGGCAGGTGCGATACCGGAGGGAACATGGTGGGGAGAGGGAGCCGAGGGCTTGTCCTGACGAAGGAGCACCGGGTGCTCCTCGTGAGCGACGGCATGGGGGATGCTCCTGCCTGGAGGCTGCCAGTCGTCGAGCCGCGGTCGGGTAGACGGCCGCTCCTCGTGCTGAGTGAACACCTCGAAGCGCTGCTGGGAATGCCCATCCCCGCGCCCGCCGGCTCCTGTGCGCACGGCTCCGGGGAGGCACAGGCGCGGGACTTCGCCTTTCTCATGAGCGGCGAATCAGGCCCGCCCGGGGCGGAGGCTTTCCAGCGGAGTGCTCGCGCCGCCGGGCTGACCGCGGCCGGGTTCTTCCCCCTGGCCACGCTGACGGAATTGCTCACGCCCGCGGGCGAGCAGGAGCTGTGGTGGGACCTGTACTGTGGCGCGATGTTGGGCGGCCACCGGCCCTCCACGCGCGCGCTCGATGTCTTCTCCTTCGGGGCCGGAGCCCGGATGGCGGCGCAGCTCGCGCACCTGGTCATCAAGGGGAACAAGCGCTGGACCACGGGCTTCATCGCCGCCATGGAACGGCAGGGTGCCCCCATTCCTCACGTCGGGCTCCAGTCCATCGTCACCGATGGTTTCGGGATTCCCCTGTGTCTCATCCAGACGGCCGAGGTCCGGCGCGTGCACTTCGGTGACGTGAGGCACGACGTCGCCGCTGGCGAAGGGGAGGGGGACCTGAGCTTCGAGGATTGGCACGAGGGCCATGTCCACTATTTCAGCCGCGAGGCACGTGAGCTCGGTCTCGAGTTCACGGACGACTCGCTCGTGTTCAATGAGCGCTTCGAGGTGCTGAAGGTGTTCGCCAGGTGAAGGGGAAGCCCGCCCGCCCGGAGCTCCCGACGGGATGAGGGCCTGAAGCCGGAGTTCAGCCAGGGGACGGAGCAGGCCACGAGCTTCCCGGTGGCCCACTCCCTGGGCTATCACCCCGGGAACCCACACGCAGGGAGTCGCGCACCATGCTCACCGTCCACCACCTGAACAACTCCCGCTCGCAGCGCGTGCTGTGGCTGCTGGAGGAGCTCGGGCTCGAGTATGAAATCAAGCGCTACGAGCGCGACCCGAAGACGGCGCTGGCGCCGCCCGAGCTGCGCGCGGTGCATCCGCTGGGCAAGTCTCCGGTGGTGACGGACGGGACGCTGACGCTGGCGGAGTCGGGAGCCATCATCGAGTTCCTCGTGGACCGTCATGGCCAGGGCCGGCTGGCACCCGCGCCGGGGACGCCAGAGCGCCTGCGCTACACCTACTGGCTGCACTACGCGGAGGGCTCGGCGATGCCGCCGCTGCTGCTGAGCCTCGTCTTCTCGCGGATGCCGAAGGCGCCCATGCCCTTCTTCCTGCGCCCCATTGTGCGAGGCGTCTCGGACAAGGTGATGAAGACGTTCGTCAGGCCGCAGCTGCGCCTGCACCTGGACTACATGGAGGGCGAGCTGGGCAAGAGCACGTACTTCGCGGGCGAGTCCTTCAGCGCCGCGGACATCCAGATGAGCTTTCCCGTCGAGGCAGCGGGCGCGCGAGGCGCGCTGGGAGAGAAGCGGCCGAAGCTCGCGGCCTGGCTGGAGCGCATCCACGCGCGGCCGGCTTACCAGCGCGCCCTGGAGAAGGGCGGCCCGTACGAGCTGCTGAGCTGAGCCGGACCGCGCCTGGCTTCTCGTGCCCTGATGGACAGGCGCGCCGGTGACGTTGATCCATGAACGCAGCAGTGGCGTGAAGACGATGCTCACCCAGCCTGGGATTTCACTCCGTGTTAAACCCGAGCGCGTGAAAGAGCCCTTGTCTTCGTCTGTACCGCTTCACGCTCGGCGCGGGTTCGTCACCACCCGGTGGAGTCTGGTGCTCGCTGCGGGCCAGGGCGCGGGGCCGG
>NZ_DASVSO010001044.1:0-5558 GCF_036388035.1 Archangium sp. | reverse complement strand
CCGCGGAGGACGTGACGGTGGCCATCGAGCTGCCCCCCTTTCTTTCCGGACAGCCCATGGGAGCTGAGCACTCATGCTCCACCTTGGGCAGCGCCATCAACTGCCCCCTTCTTCCGCTTGCCGCTGGCGCCAGTGCTGTCGTCGCGGTGGAGGCGTTCCTGCCACCGCAGCCGCTCGGAACGTTTGATATCCGCGCCACCACTACAGGCAGGGGATTCGACATCGCCCCCGAAAACAATCAGGAGACACTCTCGACGAGCGGCCCTGGCCAGTTGAGGCTGTCCGGAGGGGGTTGCTCAAGCGTGGCTGGGAGCAGCGCGGCCCTGGCGGGACTGGCACTGCTCCTTCCCCTGTTGCGACAGAACAGGTGGCTGAACTCCCTTGGGCTCCTCCACCGCCGTGGCCAAGGACGGGCTCTCGTCCTCCAGCCCCGGCTCCGCCGTGAGCCCTGCGGACAAAAAGAAAGGGCGTCAGACCGAAGCCTGACGCCCTGAAATTTCTTGAGATTCTGTGCCCAGAGCCGGAATCGAACCAGCGACACGGGGATTTTCAGTCCGCAAAAGGGCCAGAGGCCCTTCCAACTCTCCTCTGGAGACGGGGTTGGAACGGTCGAAAATGGGCGGTGTAGTTGCCCGTAATTTGCCCACGGCCCACCCCACGGGTGGTCAACGGGTCTCCCCGTCCGGAGAGGAACGGCGGTTCCCGGGCGAGGGGAGCTTCAACTTGCGGATCTCCGCCCCAGGCGACTCCGAGGGCCTGGACGTGGCCGTCCTCGGGGGACGGCGCGACCTGGAGGGCTGCGGCCCGGTAGCGGGGACACCCTCGCTCAAGATGCGCTCGATCTCGGAGACGGGGATGCGCTGGTGCCCGTTGACGTCCACCGTCTTGATGCGGCCCGAGGTGATGAACTGCGCCAGGGTGGTAGCCCGGTCCACCCCGAGGCGACGGGCAGCCTCCTTCTTCGACAACAGCCCAGAGCTGGCCTTGCGCTGTTGACGGGCCGGGACTGGAGGCACAGCGGGAACCGGCAAGACCGGGAGGGCCGAGCCCGCGCTGAGTCGCGCCAGCAGGTGCCGGTTCACCTCCACCGCGCGCTCCTCGGGCTCCATCGCCTTGTGGCATTCAACACAGGGCATATCGAGTTCCTGCTCTGTCGGAGGCCGGTATGGGTGCCAGTCCCACCACTCCGTGCATCGTCGGCACACCCATCCATCGGGACGCCCCCGCCTCACGGGAAGCGGAAGACGGAGGTACTCCGGGGGAGGGGGTGGAGGTGGCGCACAGGCCACTCCTCGCAACACCCGGCGCCTGGGCTGCTCGCCAGCAGGAGGCGACGTGGCGGGCGGGTTGTCCGCCGCCGAACCCTGGGAGGTGGCCGAGCCGTCCTTCTTCTCGCTCTCGTCCATGGTGACCGCCCTCGTATCAGTGAAAGGTAGGGCACTAGGACCGGGATCTCACGGGTAGGCAGCTCGCCTGCTTGTCCACGGGACGGAAATGCTTCACGGCGTTGGTGCCCCCACCACGTCGTGCTTTGCACACTCGTGCGGGTGGCGTTACCCTCAAATCGTTCTCTGACGGAAACCGTCACCCTCCGCCTTAGCCGAGCAACGCCGGTGCGACCAACGGTTGGTCAATGGGCGCGGAAACGGAGGGAGACGGAGTGAACCCCGAGCTGGTGCGACCTCGAGTTGGTTAATGGGTTTCGGGGCACTCGAAGTCAGAGGCCGGGCCGTGCTCCCCCGTGAGGGTTACGGAGTTCTGAGGCGAGCATCAGTGTGAACGATGCCGGGCTTCTCTTCCCCGTGATGAAGGGACGGAAAACGTAGCCTCCACGCCACGGAGGACGCATCCCTGGCTCCCCCTTGAGGGGGATGCGTTGGAGTCTTCGGCCGCAGCCGAATCCTGGTCGGCAGGGGGAGCTTGCTGGACGGAGTGAGTGGGGTGGCCCTGAGAAAGCCACCAAGGACAGGTGGACAAGCTCGCTGATGGTGGGGGGGTTGGGTCTGGACCAGTTTCGCGCCCTGAAGGTTTCTCCATCGGTCTCCACGTGAGAAAGCCGATGGAAGTTCCGTCTACTTAGACGGGGCTCGCTGCGCGTGTATCCAAGAGGGGAAAACTGGCCGCTGCGCGGCCCATTTCCTCCCTCACGCGCTACGCGAGCCCCGTACTATCCACCTACCGCTGGTGTTGCCGTGAAACCGCATAGAAGAGTGAAGCCCTTCACCTACGAGGGCATGAAGCTGGACTGGAGAATGGTCCATCAGATCGTGGCCCACGGTTTCTACTTCCTGCTCGCGCCCGAGCATGACCCGGATTACCCGTGGGTGTTCCAGCAGGAGACGCACAAGCCCATCTGCCCGTTGCACGTCTTCGTGTGGATGCAGCACCACGGGCCCATCAACCAGGGCCACGTCATCCATCATCGGGATCACGACAAGCTCAACGCCCAGATCTCGAATCTCGAAGTTCTTCACCGTCGCGTCCATGCGGAACGTCACCGGCTGGAGCGGCAGAAGTTCTCGCCCCGGGAGAGGGAGGACTACGGCGGGTTGTACCGTCCCCATGCACCCGGCCCGGTGCGCGAGCCGTCTTTCACGGAGCTGGTGCGGCTGTTGAAGCGGGGGAAGCTCACGCGCCCCTCCTCTTCGTCTTCACCGCGTCCGCCGGAAGAAGAGGGTGAGTTCCGCGAGGCCGAGAAGAAGCTGAAGACGGCCCTGCCCCGTCTCGCGGAAGAAGTGGATCACCTCGACAGCGGCCAGCCCATCCCAAGGGTGAACACCCAGCGCCGGGGGAGTGACATCAAGCTGGGCCTGGGCAAGAGGGCGGAGAGAAGGGGATGCACTTCCGCCGAGGCCGCGCTCGTCCGGGCCCTGGTGAAACACCGGATGCACACCCAGCCCAATGGGGCCGTGGCGGTCGAGCTGGAGATTCCCGTGGGCGTGGTGGAGAAGATGAAGAAGCGGCCCTCGGTGGATCTGGCCCTTTCCCGCTGGCGCGACTACCGGCGTCTTCCTCGAATCAGCCCTCGGGAGAAGACGGAGTGAAGAAGAAGACGGCGAGCTGGTGAAGATGAAGAAGACGAGACCGTGAAGAAGTCCCTCGTCTTCTTCCCCCTCTTCCCGGCCCAAGAAGTCGCCCTTCCCACGCGAGCTGGCCCGGCGGGACAATCCTCGTATGAACCCCACCGTCCGCTCCGCATTCCAGGCTGCCGCCTCGGTTCTCAACGGCGCCAGGTCCCACGGCCCGAAGAGCGCCGAGGGCAAGGCCACCTCCTCGCTCAACGCCATCCGCTTCGGCTTCACCGCCGCGCATCTTCTTCTTCCCGGTGAAGACCCAGCCGCCTACGAGGCGTTCCTGGACTCGTGGTTCTCCGCGTTGGTTCCAACCACCATGCCCGAGGCCACCAGCGTCGCGCAGCTCGCGGACACGGCTTGGAAGCTGGAGAGGTTGAGCCGGGTGGAGAACGGCAGGATGCTGGCCCGGCTGGAGGAGGAAGTGGAGAAGACGGACGAGGGCAAGACCCTGGCCCTCTCCCGCCGGGCGCTGGAAATGGTGGGGGCCCTAGCCATGACAGTGGAAGCCATTCCCTCACCGCCGAAGGACTTCGACAGGACGAGCGCCTTTCTCTCCGGAGTGGATCAGGTGGTGAGGGAGCTGCGAGAGGTGCCGGGCCTGCCGATGGCCGTAGTGGAGCCCCTGGCCTTCGCGCTCGATGCGGCCCAGGAGAACGGCGAGACGGAACAGCTCGACGCGGCCAGCTACGAGAACCTGGGCAACATGGCCAATGTGGTGAAGGGCGCCCTCGCCGTGAAGCTGGCCGAAGAAGAAGCCGCCCTCGGGCCAGTCCGTGAACGACTCGCCGCCGAGGTGTTGCTGCTCGAAGACGCGGACTTGAAGAAACTGGAGCGTCACCGCCGGACCCTGGAGACCACCATGGAGCGGCAGCTCGGCATCTTCCACCAGCTCCGCGCTGAGATGGCCAACACGACGACGGAGAACACGTCCGAGACGCAGGCGTTGAGGGTGAAGCTGCGCCTCGTGAAGTAGAAGCCCGGGTGCAACGGCCCTGGTGAACTGGCCCGGGTTCGTTCTGCTGGCCCTTCCCGGCCCCCTTCGCCTTCCTCGCCAATTGCTAGGGCTATCGAGATCGGGTGAACCCCCCCACCCCAGGGGGACAGTGGTTCCCTTGTCTCGGGTCCAATCTGCAAGGCCCCCGGTCTTCATCGAGAACCCCTGGGCATGGGGTGGAGCTCGATTTTTTCGGGGGCCAGCTGGCGAGCTGCACACCCTCCCGGTTGCTGGCCTACGCCCTGGCCTTCCCCATGGGGGACCCAGGGTAAGCCGTGCCTCTTCCTCGCGCACGAGGGGTACGGGCGCCCCTGACACCTAAAAACTTGAGGACTACCGGGAGAAGTGACCGGGGACTTCCGGCGGTGGAGTTGCACCGGAGCTGGTGTCCGACAACCCGGCCCCCGCCACACCACCCGGACGAGACCGGGAACACCACGGTGGGTGCAGGTGCAGCGGGGACCGTGCTTCACCTCCGGGCATCTTCACCGTCCATGCCGCATCACGTCCCGCAGGTGTTCGGCCATCCCGCTCAAGATGGCCGCTGCCACCCGGCGGGTGAGCGGTGAGGCAGCCAGCTTCTTCATGGCGCCCAGCATCGTCTTCACCTCCCTTCCCCTGGTACTCCAGGCACGATATGGGCAGCAGACCGTCAACCTTGCTCTTCGGTGGGTGGCGACTCCTCCCCTTGCGTGCCGGGCTGCGCGGGAGTGCTTTCCTCCAATGGACGGGAGGGCTCCGTTCCCGCTACTGGACGGGGTTGTTCGTTCTCCTTCTTCTGGGACGGAGACTGTCTCGCCGCTCCGCTCCAGTCCCAGGCCCGCAGAACCACGTCTTCCCTGTCCGCGTACTTCCCGGAGGTGGAGTTGTGCGGCGTCAACAGGTGCGCCGGGTTCTCCTCGCCCCGGAGCACACGGCCGAGCTGATGCAGCCTGTTCTCCACCAGCAGCAGGATGGCGCTGATGATGACGGGCGCGCTTTGCTTCCGATCCGGGTCGGGCACCGCGCCCATGGCGACGCTGTCCGCGATCCAGTGGGCGCCCTCGATGGCGTAACAAATTTCCCCCAGCTCAGCCGAGAGGCTGATGTGTTCCATCTGCGTTCCTCCTCAGGTGGATTGGATGAGGACGCACTGGCCGACCAGCCAGGACGTCAGCGGGGATGACCGCCATGAGCCTTATGCCGAGGAGCACGCGGGGTTTGACGGGCCACGCTCATGGAAGACTGGCCGCACAGAGGTGGAGAGTCCACGGCAGGGGGCTGCTGGGGCGTCATCTTCACTGCCCCCCAGCTTGCCCAGAGCAGGCTCCCTCCAAGCTGAACTCCTTCATGGAGCACACTCGCACCCTGAGGTACACGCTGCCGAGTCCGCTCAGGGGAGCGCCGCTTTCAGCTACTCTTCCCAAATCGTGCTGGCACGCCTGGCCAAGCGCTATCCGATTTGAGCGTGGACTCACACAGGAGTTGGAACTGATTGTGTGAGATGAGTC
>NZ_DASVSO010001043.1:0-22185 GCF_036388035.1 Archangium sp. | reverse complement strand
TCCCGCGGACGGTGCGTAGGCCGCGGTTGCGGTCAAGGTGCCGAGCAAGAGCGCCCCGAGCAGGCGGCGCCGGTGGGTCACAGCTGGCGGTGTCGTGTTCATCATGGCTTTCCTCATGGGCAAGAAGGTCGGCGTGCGTTGACAGTGGAGGAGGCCCTCACGCCCCTTCTCGGGCTGCGTTCCGCAGCGTGACTCCGGGGGCCTCGACGGCGCCGGTGTGCTCGGTGCGCAGTGCCCGCGAGGCCCACAGGGCCAGCAGCGCCGCTCCGCCGAGCAGCCCCGCGCTCGCGACGAAGGTGCTCTGGTAGCCGCTGCGGTCGAACAGCAGCCCACCAAGTGAGGCGCCCGCCGTGATGGCGAGCTGGATGGCCGCGACCATGAGGCCGCCGCCGGCTTCCGCGTCGTTTGGCAGGGTGCGGCTGAGCCACGTCCACCACGCCACCGGTGCGGCCGTGCCGATGAGCCCCCACAGGGCGAGGAGGCCGGCAGTGGCCAGCAGCGAGTGGCCGAAGACGACCAGGGCGAGGGCGACGAGCGCCATGGCCAGAGGCGCGCCCACAAGCACCGCGGACAGCCGCCGGGCCATGAAGAAACCGATGAGGTACGTGCCCAGGAGCCCCGCGGCCCCCATGCCCAAGAGGAGCAGCGAGAGGGTGGAGACGCTGACGCGCGTGACCGTCTCCAAGAAGGGACGCAGGTAGGTGAACAGGGCGAACTGGCCCATGAAGAGCAGACTGAGCGCCAGGATGCCCGACCGAGCCTCGGGGCGGCGAAGGAGGGCAAGCGTGCTCGGCGGTCGAGCGTCACGCTCGGTGGGCATCGCGGGCAGCGTGAAGAACTGCCAGGCGAGGGTGATGGCGGCAAGCGGGACGACAGCGAAGAAGGAGCCGCGCCAGCCGATGTACTGACCCAGGAAGCTGCCGAGGGGCGCCGCGACGGTGGTGGCCAGTGCGTTGCCGCCATTCAGCAGTGCGAGCGCGCGCGGCACGTCGCGCTCGGGCACCAGCCGCATGACGGTGGCCGTGGAGAGCGACCAGAAGCCCCCGATGACGACGCCGATAAGCGCCCGGCCCACCATGAGCACCGTGAAGGTCGGCGCCAGGGCGGTCACGAGGCCCGAGGCCAGCATCACGCCGGTGAGCACGAGGAGGAGCCGCCTGCGGTCCACCGCCCGGGCGATGGACGCGATGACGAGGCTCGTCAGGACGGCGAAGAGGCCGGACACGCTGACGGCCTGGCCCGCGCGGCCCTCGCTCACGTGGAGGTCGGTCGCGAGGGGCGTCAGGAGGCTCACCGGCATGAACTCGGAAGCGATGAGCGTGGAGACGCACAAGGTGAGCGCGAACACGGCGCCCCACGATGCGGTGCGCGGGGCGGGCGTCACGGATGCGTTGGCGGGCTGAGGGGTCATGGGACTCTCGGGGTTGTTTGGCAGCGCGGCCACGGACCGGCTGTCGGCGATTCGGAAACGTGCTCCACGAGTAACCCTCCGGCTCCGCTCGAAGCGACCTGCCGGACGTGAACGGGCTGTTAAGCTCTGGTTGACGAAGCCTCGGCGTCCGCCAAAGGGCCACGGAGGAAACCCCTGCGATGAAGACCTCGCTCTTCCAGCAGCTCCACGTGTTCCTCGCCGTCGCGCGTCTGCAGAGCTTCCGAGGCGCGGCGCGCGAGCTCGGCGTCTCCACGGCCGCCGTCAGCCAGTCGGTACGTCAGCTCGAGACGCAGTTGGGCGTGGTCCTGCTCAACCGCACCACCCGCAGCGTGTCGCCAACGGACACAGGGCGGCGGCTCGTGGAGGAGGCTGGCCCGGGCCTGGCTCAGGCCGCGGCTGCCCTCCAGGGAGTCTCAGCCCAGCCAGGCGAGGCCCTCGGGCGGCTGAAGCTGTCCGTACCGCGCTCAGCGGTCGCACTCGTCATCGCGCCCGTGTTGCCAGCCTTTCGGGCCCGCCACCCCCGCGTGGACGTCGAAGTCGTCGTCGAACAGCGCCTTATCGACATCGTCGCCGAGGGCTACGACGCGGGCGTGCGCCTGAGCGAGACCATCGAGCGCGACATGGTGCAGGTGCGCCTCACCGGGGCGTTCCGCTTCGTCGTGGTCGGCGCGCCCGACTACCTCGAACGGCGCGGCGCGCCTGAGCGTCCGCAGGACCTGGCCCAGCACGACTGCATCGTCCTACGCTCGCAGACGACCGGGACGCCCTACGCCTGGGAGCTGGAGCGCGGGAGCAAGTCCTGGCGCATCCAGGTGCAGGGAGGGATTGCCACCAATGACGAGATGACGGGCGTGACGCTCGCAGTCCAGGGAATGGGACTGGCTTATGCCCTCGAGCCCGCCATCCAAGACCACCTGCAGTCCGGAAGGCTCGTGCGGGTGCTGGAGGACTATGCGCCCGAAGTCCCCGGCTTCTTCCTGTACTACCCGAGCCGTGCGCAGCGCTCAGGACCCCTGAAGCTCTTCGTGGAGTTGGCCCGAGAGGTCCTTGGTCGCACGCGGTGACACGGAGCGAAGGTGCCAGCCCGCTCGGGGTACGGATGGGGGAGCAAGGCCATGACAAGCGGATTGCCCTCTCGCTCCCTCTCCCACCGGGGGCCATTCCGCCAGGGGGGCCGCAGTGACCTTTCCCCTGGGCCCCGGCAACATGGGCGAGCGGATCGCTCCTCCCCGCCCCCACGCACCACGTCCCCAGCAGGTCCATGCGCCCCCTTCCGAGTCGTCTTGCGTCTGTCATTGCCCTGGTTGTCCTGAGCGTGCTGCTGGCCGCCCCCCGTCCGGCCCGGGCCTACCCCATGCTGCCGTGGCCGGCGTCCCCGTTCCCCGCGGGCACCCTGTATGTCTTTCCCTTCACCTTCGTCTCGGGTGACGGAAAGCTCATCAATACCTACCTCTATGGCGCCCTGGGGCTGTCCGAGCGGTGGGATATCATCGCCGGGGCCTCGGGCAACTTCACGCTCAACCCCGGCTCGGTCACCTTCGGGGTGGTGGACGTGACGCCCCGCTATCTGGTGACACCGCAGCTCGCCCTGTCGCCCCGCATCATCTACACCCCAGGCCAGTCACTGGTGCTCTCCCCGGAGGTGCACACCTCCTGGAACAAGGACAAGTTCACCCTCTGGGTCAACGCGGGCGTGCGCCCCTCCCTGGACCTGAATGGGGGTGGCATCACCTCCACCACCCCCTACGCCTACTTCTCCGGCGAGTATGCCTTCACCCCCCAGGTCTGGGCCGTCTTCGAGGTGGACCCCTACCTCACCATCACCCACTCGCCGTCGACCTCGTTCCAGCCCACGATGCAGTTGGTGGCCGGCGTGGGCTTCGCGCTGGATCCGCAGCAGACCCACCTCTTCGAGGTAGCGGCGATCGCGGCCCTCTCCCCCAACACCCCCTTCTCCTACGCCAGCTCCATCACCTACGGAGCCTGGTACGCCACCTCGTTCGAGCTGTGGAAGAAACAGCCCTGAGCCAGGCAGGGTGTCAGGAGTGAGGTGGGTCGCACCACGCTACTTGCCGGCGGGAGCGTCCTTGGCCGGAGCGGGCGCGGGCTTCACGTCCGTGTTCTGGCCAGCGGCGATCTCCCACTTCTTGCCGGCCTTCTTCATCACGTAGCGCATGCGGGTCTTCAGCACGCCGGACTCCGTGGGCTGGACACCGGGAGGCAGCCCGGTGAACCCCGTCACCACGTGCTCCATGTCGACCACCGCCACGTTGGCATCCACGAAGACGAGCCGCGTCACGGTCACCTCGGTCCGGCTGCCCTTGAAGAGGGTGTTGAACACGAAGGCGTGCCGCTTCTCGATCTCCGCCCGGCCGTTGAAGACGCCCCCCGCGATGTTGATGAACGCGGCATCCGGGGAGAAGTCCTTGCTCCAGGCCGCCGCGTCGGAGCGATTCCAGGCCTCGGTCTGATCGGCCACCAGCTTGCGGAGGGCGGCCTCGTCCGCGGCGTGGGCCTTGGCGGACTGCGCGTGGGCGGGCGAAGCGAGCACGAACGTCAGGGCCACGACCGCGGCCGTCACGAGGGAGAAGTGGGTGCGCATGGGGAAAGTCTCCGGGAGCAACGAGGGGGTGGTTCCACCGCTCGGCGAGCAACCTGCTGAGGCCTCCTTCGGAGTCCTGATGACGCACCGAGCGAGCAGCCCGCGAGCATCGCACACCGCGTCAAGAGCCGGGGAATCCCCGTGTGCCAGAGAGGTCACAGCGCACCATCCGTCTGCTCTCCGTCGACCCCGGGGGTGAGCTGGCGCCCGGCCCCCTCCATGCCGGTACCCCTTCGCTCCCAGCGTGGTATCAGGGGCACCGGTCCCCCTTCCGTGCGCCCCGCGATACGGCAGGAGCGGACCGCCACGAGCTACACCCACAGGGAGGCAGGATGTCACAGGCCTGGACGTACAAGGACTTCGTCAAGGATGCCTTGAGCCGCGTGCCGGAGATCTCCGCCGAGGAGCTCAGCCGCGCCGAGGCACGCCACCACGTGGTGCTGCTCGACGTGCGCGAGTCGGACGAGATGACCGACGGCACCCTGGAGGGCGCGGTGCGCCTGCCGCGCGGCCTGCTGGAGAAGAACGTCCACGAGCACGTGACGAAGCGGGACACGCCCGTCGTCCTCTACTGCGCCACGGGCAACCGCTCGGCGCTGGCCGGCGACGTGATGCTGAGGATGGGCTTCACCAACGTGCGCAGCCTCGCCGGTGGCATCGAGCGCTGGCGCCACCTGGGGCTGCCCGTGTCCGGCGGCGCGGTGGTGTGCCGCCTGCCCGGGGCGAAGCTCAACTGGGACGACGTGCGGCACGAGTTCGCCATCGTGGCGCGCTGCGTGCCGGTGCTCGGCTCGGGGGAGCGCAACCTGGTGTACATGGACCACGCGGCCAGCACGCATGCGCCGGCCTCGGTGCTCACCGCCTATACCGAGTTCGTGGCGCGCGAGTACGCCAACATCCACCGCGGCACGCACCACCTGTCGCGCAAGGCCACCGAGCGCTTCGAGGAGTGCTACTACATCATCGCGGACTACCTGCGCGCCGAGCTGCGCCGCGGGGCCATCTGCTTCACCAACAACACCACGCAGGCCATCGACCTGTGCAGCCACGTGATGGCGGACCGGCCCGGCAAGGTCGTCACCACGGAGATGGAGCACCACTCCAACGAGCTGCCCCACCGCCGCCGCGGCCCCACGCTGCGCGCCCGGGTGACGGACGAGGGGGAGCTGGACCTCGACCACCTGGAAGAGCTGCTGCGCAAGAACGACGTGAAGCTGGTGGCGGTGACGGCCGGCTCCAACGTCACCGGCGTGATGCCGGACCTGCGCAAGATTGCCCGCATGGCGCACGAGAACGGCGCCCTCATCCTCGTGGACGCGGCGCAGGCGCTGGCGCGCATGCCCATCGACGTGCGTGACCCGGACGACGTCGAGCACATCGACTTCCTCGCGGGCGCGGGCCACAAGGCCTACGCCCCGTTCGGCGCGGGCTTCCTCTACGGGCCTCGCGCGCTGATGAGCCAGGCCCCGCCGTACCTCCCCGGTGGCGGCACGGCCTCGAAGGTGACGCCGCGCGACGCCGAGTACCTCCCGGCGCCGGACCGGCACCACGGCGGCACGCCCAACATCGCGGGCGTGGTGGGCATGGCACGGGCCCTCTCCTTCCTCCAGGCCATCGGCATGGAGGAGGTGCGCGCCCACGAGGTGCGCCTCATGGAGCGCCTGCTCAAGGGCCTTCAGGAGATGGGCGGCATCACCCTCTACGGGCCGCCGGACGCGAGCAAGCGCCTGGGCGTGGCCACCTTCAACGTGGACGGGGTGTCGGACCTGCTGGCGGCGGCGGTGCTCTCCGAGGAGGGCGCCATCGCGGTGCGCAACGGCCGCTTCTGCTCGCACCTGTACATGGACAAGCTGCTGTCGGCGAAGGCGAAGGCCGCGGGGCAGACGACGCCTCCCACGGGCGCGGTGCGCGCGAGCGTGGGCCTCTATAATGATGAGAGCGACGTGGACCGGCTGCTGGAGTACGTGCAGCGGGTGCGCGATCGCAAGTGGCGCGGCCACTACCAGGTGAAGGGCGACGCGGTGAGCGCCGAGTTCGCCGGCCGGTGCGCGGACAAGTGGATGGAGTCCACGCAGGAGAGCAACACCACGCAGCCGGACGGAGACATCCACGGCTACGAGTTCGAGGTGCTCCAGCCGGACGGGGCGTGCCGCAGCTACCTCATCGCGGACAAGGACTCGGGCGAGGCGATGCTGGTGGACCCGCTGCGCGAGCATGTGGACCACTACCTGGACCTGCTCAAGTCCAAGCGGCTGCGGCTGCGCTACACGCTGGAGACGCACACCCACGCGGACCACCTGTCGGGCTCCATGCGCCTCAAGGAGCTGACGGGGGCGCTGATGCTGATGCACTCGGCGGCGACTCCGCCGTGCGTGGACAAGCGGCTGCAGGACGGGGACACGCTGGAGCTGGGCACGCTGCGCATCGAGGTGATGGGGACGCCGGGCCACACCGAGGACGCGCTGTGCCTCGTGCTGCCGGGGCGGGTGCTGACGGGGGACACGCTGCTGATTGGCGCGTGCGGCCGGACGGACCTGCCCTCGGGCAGCTCGGCGAAGCTGTACGAGAGCCTCCAGCGGCTGATGGCGCTGCCGGAGGACACGGTGGTGCTGCCCTCGCACGACTACCAGGGCCAGCGGGCGAGCACCATTGGCCGGGAGAAGCGCACCAACCCGCGGCTGCAGGTGCCCAACGCGCAGGCGTTCGCGGAGATGATGGCCGCGCGCAAGCTGCCGCCGCCGCAGAAGCTGCGCGAGGCGCTCGACGCCAACCAGAACTGCCGCTAGGGCGGGGCCCTCCAGGGGAAAGCCATGACCGTCGCCCACACCACGCCGGTGGCCACCGCCGAGTCGGAGCTCGAGGAGCTCCGCATGCTGCACGCGCTCAACCGCGAGGTGGACTCGCTGCTGGAGGGGTGCGTGCGGGATCGGGCCTCGCTGGCGCAGACGTTCCAGCGACTGCTGCCGCTGGTGCTGCGGGAGACGGGGGCGCAGGGCGTCGCCGTCACCACGCGCAACGAGGAGCTGGTGCAGGAGACCTTCCACGCGGGGGACTTCGGAGGCACCTACCCGGGCACGCTGCTGGCCAGCGCGCTGGGCACGCGGCGCGCGGGCGAGGGCACGGTGGTGAGCCAGGAGCTGGACGTGGTGGGCCAGTCGGTGGGACGCATCGGCCTGTACCTGGTGGGGGACCACACCCGGCCCGAGCACGCGGGACGCCTGGAGCGCCTGCTGGACACCGTGGCCGAGCAGCTCGACACGGTGCTGCTGCTGGTGCACACCGCGAGCGAGAAACAGGAGCTCATCCTCCAGCTCAACCACCTGCTGGCCAACCCCGTCTTCGAGGTGGGGATGGACCAGGTGGTGCTGGCCCTGGCGCAGCGGGTGCGGGTGCCGGGCTTCCTGCTGGTGTACCGGGACGCGCTGAGGTCCTCGGTGCTGCACTACCGCTCGTACCGCAATGGCCACCTGGAGCACGAGTCGGGCGAGCAGCCCCTGCCGGTGCTGGACGCGGTGCTGCGCGCGCACGGCCCGGAGCTGCTGGCGCGCGGAGACGAGCGGCTGAAGCGGGCGCTGGGCGAGCCTCGGGTGATGGAGGCGGTGCTGATCTCCAGCCACCTGCACAGCGAGCCGCTGGGCCGCATCCTGCTGTGGTCGGGCGAGGAGGGCTTCTCCAGCTACACGATGGACCTGATGCGGGTGCTGGCGTCGACGCTGAGCCAGCGGCTGGTGGACTACAACCGCGAGCGCACGCACCTCTCGAAGTTCTTCTCCGCAGACACCATTGACGAGCTGTTGCAGTCTCCGGACTACGGGACGCGCTACCTGACGAGCCGGGACGAGGAGGTGGGCATCCTCTTCGCGGACATCAACGGCTTCACGCGGCTGTGCGAGCAGTTGGACAGCCCGGTGCGCATCGGCCGCTTCGTGGACCGGTGGAGCGCGCGGATGGTGGAGCTGCTGTGGCGGCACGGGGGCGTGTTCGACAAGATGGTGGGCGACTGCATTATCGGCCTGTTCGGCCCGCCGTTCTTCCGGAGCGGGCGGCGCGAGCGGGCGGAGGCGCTGGTACGGGCGGCGTGTGACATCCAGCGCACCACGGCGGCGATGAGCACGGACCCCGAGGTGAGGACCATCTGCGAGCGGGTGGGAATGCCGGGGCTGGGCGTGGCGGTGGGGCTGAACCTGGCGAACACGATGTGCGGCCTCTTCGGACCGAACCAGGACTACACGGGCTTCTCCCGGGGGATGAACCAGACGGCGCGGCTGCAATCCCTGGCGAGCTTCCGCGAGACGCTGGTGATGGACTCGGTGAAGCAGGCGCTGGAGGGGAGCGAGGACGGCTTCATCCGCTCGCTCTCCTACGGGCCGCTGACGGAGACGCCGGTGAAGAACGTGGCGAAGCCACTGCGCCATCACCGGCTGCTCATCCCGGACTGAGGGGCGGCGGAACCTCAGCTGCTCTGACGCTGCTGCTTCATGAGGTAGTCTCCGTAGTCCTCGCGCAACTTCGTCTTGAGGAACTTGCCGGTGGAGGTGCGCGGAATCTGGGGGATGAAGACGTAGTCCTCGGGGAGCCACCACTTCACGAAGCGCTGCTCCAGGTGCGCGGCGAGCTCCTCCTTGGTGGCGGACTTGCCGGGCTTGAGCACCACGGCGGCGAGCGGCCGCTCGTCCCACTTGGGGTCCTTCGCGGCGAAGACGGCGGCCTCGAGCACGGCCGGGTGGGCCATGAGGGCGTTCTCCAGGGCCACGGAGCTGATCCACTCGCCGCCGGACTTGATGACGTCCTTGGAGCGGTCGGTGATGCGCACGTACCCATCGGCGTCGAGCGTGACGACATCGCCCGTCTTGAACCATCCATCCGAGGTGAACCGGTCCGGGCCTTCTCCTCCGTAGTACGAGGAAGCCACCCAGGGCCCACGCACCTCCAATTCGCCCATGGTCTCGCCATCCCAGGAGAGCACCTGACCCGAGTCGCTCACGTGACGGACCTCGACGAAGGGAACGGCGTAGCCCTGCGTGGCGCGGAGGGCGAGCCGCTCGGCCTGGGGGGCATGCTCGTGGTGGCGCCGGGGCCGTGCGAGCGTGCCGACGGGGTTCATCTCGGTCATGCCCCAGGCGTGCGTGACGAGGAGGCCATGACGGTGGAGGAAGCCTTCGATCATGGAGAGCGGAGCCGCGGCGCCGCCGATGACCATGGAGCGCACGGACTTCAAATCCCAGCGCTTCGGCTCCTGGTCGAGCAGGGCGAGGATGCCGAGCCAGATGGTGGGCACACCCGCGGCGACGGTGACGCGCTCGGCGGCCATGAGGTCCAGGATGGACAGGGGATCCAGGTGGGGCCCGGGGAAGACGATCTTCGAGCCGGCGAAGAGGCAGCTGAAGGGCAGGCCCCAGGCGGCGGCGTGGAACATGGGGACCACGGGCATGATGGCGTCCGACTCACTGACACCGAGCGTGTCGCTCATGCACTCGACGAGGGTGTGCAGCACACAGGAGCGGTGGCTGTAGAGGACGCCCTTGGGGTTGCCGGTGGTGCCGGAGGTGTAGCAGAGCATCGCGGCGGAGCGCTCCTCCAGCACGGGGAAGGCGAAGGAGTCCTTCTCGGGCGCGAGCAGCTTCTCGTAGTCGAGGCGACCCTCGGGAGCGGGGCCATCATCGGGGATGACGATGACGTGCTCGACGGAGGGGACGGAGGCGATGAACTTCTCGAGCAGGGGAAGCAGCGAGCGGTCCACGACGATGATGCGGTCCTGGGCGTGGCGAGCGATGTAGGCGAGGTCGTTGGGGTGGAGGCGGAGGTTGAGGGTGTGGAGGACCGCGCCCATGGCGGGGACGCCGAAGTACAGCTCCAGGTGGCGGTGGTGGTTCCAGCAGAGCGACGCCACGCGGTCCCCGGGCTTCACCCCGAGCCGGGTGAGGGCGTTGGCGAGCTGGCAGGTACGCCGATAGAAGTCGGCGTAGGTATAGCGGTGGAGCGACTTGTCCGGCTGCCGGCTGACGATCTCAGAGCGGCCGAAGTAGGTGCGGGCCCGCTCGAGGAAGTGGGTCAGCGTGAGCGGGAAGTCCATCATGCGTCCGGTGAGCATCGGTGCGTTCCCCTGCGTTGAGTACGGGCACCGATGCTAGCGAGTCGACTCGCCGGAATGCACCTGTCACGTCGAGCCGGACGTTCACCTCACTCCGGCCGGACGCGCAGCACCACCTTGCCGGTGGCCTTGCGCGAGTCCAGCTCACGCAGCGCCTGGGCTGCCTGTTCCAAGGGGAACACCGAGCCCACCAGCGGCTCCACGAAGCCCTTGTCCGCGAGCGCGGTCAGCCCCTGGGCGATCTCCGTCGTGAGCTGGGGCTCCTGCATGATGAAGGCGCCCCAGGCCACGCCCACCACGTCGATGTTCTTGAGCAGCAGCCGGTTCGTCTTCACCTCGGGAATCCGTCCGCCCGCGAAGCCCACCACCAGCAGCCGGCCCTCGGGCGCGAGGCACTTGAGGCTCAGGTCGAAGATGTCCCCGCCCACCGGGTCCATCACCACGTCCACGCCCCGCCCCTGCGTCTTCTCCTTCACCTGCGACACCCAGTCCCCTGTGGACAGCAACGCCAGGTCCGCGCCCGCGCTCCGAGCCACCTCCGCCTTCTCCTCGCTGCTCACCACCGCGAGCACCCGCGCCCCCGCGCCGCGCGCCACCTGAATGGTCGCCGTCCCCACTCCGCCCGCCGCGCCGTGCACTAGCACCGTCTCGCCCGCCTCGAGCCGGCCCCGCCGGTGCAGCGCGAAGTGCGCCGTGTGGTAGTTCATCACCGTGCCCGCGGCCGCCTCGAAGCTCCAGCCCTCGGGCACGCGGAACGTCATGTTCGGCGGCGCCGCCACCACCTCGGCCCAGCCCCCGAACATGGTGAAGGCCATCACCCGGTCCCCGGCCTTCACCGCCGCGCCCGCCGGAGCGCTGCGCACCACGCCCGCCACCTCGACGCCCGGCACGAAGGGCATGGGCGGCTTCATCTGGTACTGGCCCTTGCTCAGCAGCAGGTCTGGGAAGCTCACTCCCGCCGCCACCACGTCGATGAGCACCTGGTCCCCGGCGTCCGGCTCCGGCATGTCCACCAGCTTCAGACCCTCGGGACCCTCCAACCGCTCGAGCTGCACCGCGCGCATGTTGTCGTCTCCTCGGACCCGCCCACGCGGGCCGCCCAGGTAGGGGTTCCGGACGCTAGCCCGCCCCACGTTCGCGCAGAACAACGCATTGCACGTCCCGGGGCGTCTTCCAGCCAACGCCCCACCCGCCACCTGGGCCCACCCGTGCTTACCCTGGCCCGCGACGATGGCAACGACGACCCAGGCCCACGAGCTCTCCCGGTCCCAGAAGGCCCTCACGCTGCTCGGTGTGCTGATGGCCCTGCTGCTCGCGGCGCTCGATCAGACCATCGTCGCCACCGCGGGCCCCGCCATGCAGGCGGAGTTCCACATCGACCCCGCTCACTACCCGTGGCTCACCACCTCCTACCTGGTGGCCTCCACGGTGATGCTCCCCATCTACGGCAAGCTGTCCGACATCTTCGGCCGCAAGCCCATCCTCGTCTTCGGCATCATCCTCTTCGTCATCGGCAGCGTGCTGTGCGGGCTGTCACGGAGCACGCTCCACGTCATCCTCTCCCGGGTGGTGCAGGGCCTGGGCAGCGCCTCGCTCTTCACCTCGGCCTTCACCGTCGTCGCGGACCTGTTCCCTCCTTCGGTGCGCGGCAAGTACCAGGGGCTCATTGGCGCCGTCTTCGCGCTCTCCAGCGTGGTGGGCCCGCTGCTCGGCGGCTACCTCACCGACCGCTATAGCTGGCACTGGGTCTTCTTCATCAACCTGCCCGTGGGCGTGGTGGCACTCACCTTCATCCTCCTGCGCATGCCCGCGCTCCACCCCCGCGCCGCGGAGACACGCCCCCGGCTCGACCTGGCGGGAGCGCTCGCGCTGGTACTCACCGTGGTGCCGCTGCTGCTCGCGTTGAGCCTCGGCCACGGCCGCTCCGCCCCCGCCAGCGCGGGCGGCTCTCCCTGGGGCTCCGCGCCCATCCTCGGCCTCTTCGCGCTGGCGGCCGCGGGCCTCGTGCTCTTCATCCTCGCCGAGCGCCGCGCCAGCGAGCCCCTGCTCGACCTCCGCCTGTTCCACAACCGCATCTTCACGCTGGGCAACCTCACCGTCTTCATCCTCGGAGCGGGCTTCCTCTCGGCCATCGTGTTCCTGCCGCTCTTCATGGTGAACGTGGTGGGCCTGTCGGCGACGCGCTCGGGGCTCACGCTGACGCCGCTCACCCTGGGCGTGGTGGCCGGCAACGTGCTGGCGGGCCAGCTCGTCTCGCACCTGGGGCGCTACCGGCTGCTGATGCTCGGCTCGCTGGTGGTGCTCACCGGGGGCTACGCCATCATGGGCTTCACCCTCTCGTCCGAGTCCACCCAGGCCGACGTGACGGTGAAGATGATCCTCGTGGGCCTGGGACTGGGGCCCTCGCTGCCGCTCTACACCCTGGCCATCCAGAACGCGGTGCCACCGGGGCAGGTGGGAGTGGCCACCTCCTCGGTCACCTTCTTCCGGCAGATGGGCTCCACCATCGGCGTGGCGCTGCTGGGGACGGTGTTCGCCTCCACCCTCGCCGCTTCGGTGGACACAGGCACGGCGAGGGCCACCGCCAGCCTGCCTCCCGAGGTGCGCGCGCAGCTCCAAGCGTCGGGGACTGGAGGCAGCGGAGGCGAGGACATGGGGGCCGGACAGGCCTTCCCGGCGGAGCGGATTGAACAGGACGTGCGGAGCGGCTTCGCGGCACGGGAGCGCGAGCTGGAGGCGAAGCTCGAAGGCGCCGCCAGGACCCAGGCCCTGTCAAAGCTCGAGGCCGAGGAGGCACGAGCCGTGGCGGCGGTGGGCGAGGTGGAGCAGGCGATGAAGGAAGGCTTCACCCGGGCCATCTCGGCCATCTACCGCATCGCCATCGTCATCTCGCTGCTGGGCTTCCTGCTGACGCTCTTCCTGCCAGAGCAGCCCCTGCGTCACACGAACGCGCCCCTGACACCCGAGTAGGTGCCTGAAAAGGTCCCGTCATGAAACCGCACGACGCGCACCGCTGCGGCGTGTTTCCCCGGGCGACCTGGCTGCGTCTCTTCGCGGAGGTGGGGCTCGACGCACGCCTCGAGCCGCACTCTCAATGCCGTTTCGGCCGACCTCTCCGGCTCACGCGCTCCGAGCAACGGCGATGTGAGGGATTTCCAGGGTGAAGGTGGCGCCGTGACCGGGCCCCTCGCTGTGGACGGCCAAGGAGCCGTCCAGTTCCTGCGCCGCGATGGCGCTGGAGTGCAGGCCAAAGCCGTGCCCCTCGTCGCGCGTGGTGAAACCGTATTGGAAGATGCGCGTGAGCAGCTCCGGCGCGATCCCCATGCCGTTGTCGTGGATGGAGATGCGAATCCGGTCGGCCACCTGCTCCAGCCTCACCGTCAGCAGCCGCTCGCTCGGTGCCACCCCGTCCATCGCGTACTTGGCGTTGCTGATCAGGTTCACCAGGATCATCAGCGTCTTGTGCTTGTCCGTCATCACTGGAGGCAGGGGCGCGATGTGACGCTGCACCTTCACCTGATGGCGCACCAGCCCCGCGAAGTTGATGCGCAGCGCGTCCTCCAGCAGCCCCGGCAGCGACACCTGCTCGTGCACACGCGGAATCCGGGCGTAGTTCTGCTGCACCTTGACGATGTCGCCAATGTGCTCGGTATAGCGGCCCACATCATCGAGCAACGAGACGATCTCCTGGCGGTCCTCGACCAGGTTCTGCCCCAACTTGTCCAGGAAAGGCATGAGGTGGCGCCCCCTCGCGTCCTCGGTGAGAAAGGTGGACAGGTCGGACTGGTGCTCCTGGATCATACGGACCACCCGCTCCACGTGCTCTACCCGCATCCCATTCACCCGCTCCTTGGCCACCTGGGCGGAGGTGTAGACGCTGTTGAGCACGTTGCCCACGTTGTGCAGCACGTTGGTGGCGATCTCCGCCATGCCCGCGCGCCGGGCCGTCTGCACCAGTTGCAGGTGGACGTCCTTGAGTTCACGGGTGCGCTCCTCCACCCGCTGCTCCAGCCCTTCGTTGGCCTCACGCAGGGCCACCTCGCGCCGCTGCACCTCGTCGGCCATGAGCCGGAAGGCCTGGGCCAGTTGCCCCAGCTCGTCATGGCGCGTGGTGTCCAGCGCCACGTTGAAGTCACCGGCCGCCACCTTGTCCGTCGCCTCGGTGAAGGCTTGCAGGGGGCGGGTGATCTGCTGCCGCAGCACCTGGTACATGATGACCAACTCCAGCAGCAACGACAGGATGCCGAGCAACAGCACGTGGCGCGCCGCGAGCAGGGCGGGCTGGGACACCACGTGTCCGGGCAACACCGTGACCAGATTCCAGCCGGGGCCCCGCAGCTTCGTCACGGCGACGTACTCATCGTTCTCCGGCAGTTCCAGGACGGTCTGACCGGGCGCGCGGCTCTTCACCCGCTCGAAGATGGCGCGCAGGTGGGCCGCCTTCTCCGCGGAGCCGAGGCGGTTGACCGCGGCGTCGGGCTGCTCGGTGTTGCTCAGGATGTTGTAGGCGCTGGTGGTGCCCTCCAGCTTCAGCTCGGAATGGGCGATGAGCTGCCCATCGTCGCGGAAGAGCATGTTGTAGGCCCCGGGCAGGTGATCATTGATGGTGCGGGTCATCAACTCGCCGAGCAAGACATCGTGGCCGACCGAAGCGATATGGCGGCCGTCCAGGTCCACCGGTGTGGTGACCGAGGTCAGCCAGATATTGGAGACAACCTCCTTGAAGATGCCCGTCCAGGCGGTGCGCCGCTGGGGATTGTTCTCGGGCTGAGCCAGGGGGAAATCCTCGTAGGAGGCGACCGAGAAATCAGGCGGGAGTTCCTGGACCCAGGTGGGGAGATCCGCCCAGAAGCCCGCGATCGCGCCCTCCGGAAAGGTCACGTAGGTCGTCGAGAAGCGGACATGGAACGCGGGACCAAACCAGGAGAGCACGTCGTACGCGGCCAGCAGCCGGGTGCGAAACCCGGCATCGAGGGGCACCTGTGGGGGAATGAAGACCTGCACCATCCTCGTTCCATCGAGGCCCTCGGGACGGTTGCGGACCGTGCCGTCAGGCAACCGCACGAAGAGCGTGTCGAAGCGGGCATACACCTCCTCTTCTTCATGCTGGAGGGTCCGGATCCGCTCCACCAGGGCCTTCTTGAAGAGGGCATGGTTGTCCTCCGCCAACAGGAAGATGGACTGCTCGCGCTCGCCGCGCTCCACGACATGCTGCTCCAGCCGCTCGATCGCCTCGGTGCGCAGGGCGTGGAGCATGTGGAGATAGCTGAAGAGGGTGGAGAGAGCGACGATGACCCCGATACGCGTCCCCATCTTGAGGAGCGTCGAACGGGCCAGGGGAGCACGAAGGCTGGACGATGGCTGCATGGTGAGGGACCGACCTGGCTTCGCACATCGTGGGCAGCAGGTCAGACATCACCTGCACGTACCCAGGCTCGACGGGCGAAGAGGTTTGAGTGTCCGCAGAGACACAATGCAGGTCAAAGTAATTCCCAGCCCCCCCCAGCGGGAAGCCGTGAGAAGGATGGCTCTTTGCCGTATAACCTTTGTCTGGGGAGCCCAGCCCTTGAAGTACAGCCTTTGTTATCACCACTTGGTGACTACACGGCACGACTCAAGAGTTCTGCTCGGCGGGAACGTAGGGAAGCTCCAGGGTGAAGGTGGCGCCGTGGCCGGGCCCCTCACAGTGGACCGTCCAGGAGCCGCCCAGTTCCTCGTGGGCCGCGATGGCGCTGGAGTGCAAGCCGAAGCCATGCCCCTCGTCGCGTGTGGTGAAGCCGAATTGGAAGATGCGCGTGAGCAGCCCCGGCGCGATCCCATGCCGTTGTCGTGGATGGAGATGCGCACCCGCCCAGCCACCTGCTCCAGCCTCACCGTCAACAGCCGCTCAGCCCCTCCTGCTGGAGGCCTCCAGCCTGCCAGACCACCTGGAGGTCTTCCGGCTGGAGGACTTCTCCACCCTCGTCGTCTGCACCGAGCGCTTCGCCGAGGTCTGCCAGCGCCTGGGCTTGGATGGCATTGCCTTCCACCCGCTGCCCACGCGCTGACGTCCCCACCGGGCATCTGTTCCTCGAAAACCCGGAGCGACTGTGCCAGCTCGTCCACTGACGCAGGGCCCCGCGCCTCTACGGGACGACTACTTCAGCGTGTAGATGGCCGCGTCCTCATGCAGGGCGCCGCTGGTGTCCTTGTACTGGACGTAGACATTGTGGGTGCCAGCCGTCGCCGGGTTGCGCGCCACCACGCGGCTCGTCGTCACGCCCGCGGCCCGGGCAAAGCCAAACGTCGTCATGTCATTCTTGGACGAGGAGCCGGAGCACGCGAACTCGTCCGGCATGTCCGGGATGGTGAGGTCGTAGTGGGCCCCGGACTGGAAGGCGTCACCGCTGCTCTTCACGACGAAAGCACGCTTGGTGATGGTGAGCCCCGGCAGCGGCGTGCCCTGGATCTTCATCTCCGCCACCGTTCCCGCCGGAGCGCCGGTGCCGATGGGCTCCACCCAGGTCACGGTGGAGGTGCTGGTGATGTAGTTGCCACAGCCATCGTTCCACAGGTCGCCGTAGCTCTTCACCTGGCCCACCACGTCTCCATGGAGCGGCGGGGGCGACACCGGACTGGTCGAGTCGGCCGCGTGGGCCACGAGGTGTCCGGGGGGCAGGTGCACGGTGTTGTTGACCGCCAGGTTCGTCCCGGACTCGATGTGGCTGGTGGTATCGGCGATGGCGCTCACGGTGGCGGGAGAGACGTTGACGGTGAACAGCAGGTCATGGTGGGCGAGGGCCACGCCCGTGAACGTGCTGAGGGACAGCAGACCGGCGGCCAACTTCATTCGCGAGTAGCGCATGCGATGCTCCTGGGGCAGGGAACGGGTTGTACTGGGAAGACCCATAATCCCCATTTTCGGCCACAGCGGGCCCAAAGCCCGAAATGACGCCCCGCCCCAGGTGAACTCAGTAGGACAGGCCGTGCTTCGCCGCCTTCTCCTTCACGCCCTTCATCACGTTCGCGTCGAAGGAGTCCTCCTTCTCCGCCACGGTCTTGGCCCTCCAAGCAACACGCTCCGCCGCCAGCTCCGTCGCCTTCTCCTCCAGTGCCTTCCGCTCGTCGGCGAGTTGCTTTACCTTCGCCTCGCGCGCCTTCGCGTCCAGCCCCGCCAGCTCCTGCGGCAGCTCGTCGTCCTTGACGCTCGCCAGCGCCTCCGGCTGCGCCACCACGTCCACCGCCCCGGCCGCTGACGGGTGCCGGCCGAGCTGTGAGCCGGGCCGGTGGAGAGGCCACGCAGCCTCCTTGGGCAGGCCTGCCCAGGGCCGCGCCTCCCATGAGGGGCGCGGCAGGCGCACCCTGTCTCTTGGCTGTGGCGGCTCAAGCCTCCACCCCTTGCGCCCTGGGGTGGCGCTCGCGCCGGGGTCAGGCTCGCACCTGCCGGGGGCAGTCCCAGGTGCTCCAAACTCGCGCGCACCCCTCCCGCTTGCTTCACGGCCCGCCAGCACCCGTCGCCTGCCTCCACACCTGACGCAGGCCAACACGTCCAGCGCGAATGTCCCGCGCAGCAGCTCTGCCTGGTCCACTCGCGCCGTCCTCTCCTTCAGCGGCTCCTTCCTGGCCGCTGCCTCAAGCGCCACGCTCGCCTTCTCCTCACCTGCTTCGGGCAAGCTCCTCGGGGGCCGGAGACCGCCCTTGGGCGGCTTCCGGCCTGGGGAGTTCGCGTCATGCCCGGGCTGACACGGCCAGGCAGCGGCTCAGGGTTGAGGCGTGTAGAGCTCGCAGGACGGGCTGGGGGAGTTGTAGTTGTCGCTCCCGGCGGCCAGCACCTTGCCATTGAGCAGCAGCGTCACCGTGTGCCCCCTCCTGGACTCGAGCATCGGTGACGTCGGTGCCCAGCTTCCCGTGGCCGGATCATACACCTCCGCTTCCCGGACGAGTCCGTTGGACGCTTCCCCTCCCGAGAGGAGCACCCGGCCGTCGAGCAGGAGTGTCGCCTTGGCGCCGTTGCGGACCAGGGACAGGTCGCCGCTGCGCTTCCATTGCCCAGTGGTGGGGAGATAGAGCCAGGAGTGCGCCGGGCCTCCCGCCACCAGCACCCGGCCGTCCCGCAGCAGCGTCGCCGCATGGGTCACGAGCGGGTCCCCGGGAAGGGCCGGCGTGGTCCAGGTGTTCGTCGTGGGGTGGTAGAGTGAGGCCACCGGGTAATTCCAGTCGCCGCCCACCACCAGCACCCGCCCATCCTGGAGCAGCGTCGCCGTGTGTTGCGCATGGTTATAGGGAGGCGGCGGCAGGGAGGACCACATCTGGGTCACCGGATCGTACACTTCGGCCGCTCCATACCCGTTGCTGGCATAGCCGCCGACCACGAGCACCCGCCCGTCCTGGAGCAGCGTCGCCGTATGAGAAGTGCGGGGCTGGACCATGGAGCCGCTCACGGTCCAGCTGCCGGTGGCCGGATCATACAGTTCGCTCTCGGCGGGCTTGTTCTGGTGCATACCGCCTCCCGCGATGAGCACCTTGCCGTTTTTCAGCAGCGTGGCCGTGTAGTGAGCGCGGGCATGCTTCAGGGGGCTGGTGAAGCTCCATCGCGCCGTCGCCGGGTCGTACAACTCCGCGGTGGGCTGGTCCCAGGCGGGGCCGATCAGCACCTTCCCGCTGTCCAACCGAACGGCGTCGTGGTTCATGCGTCCCCTGTTCAGCCAGCCCGTCCTCGCCCAGGGGCCCGTCTGGAGGCGGAGGAAGAGGGGGACGCCGCCCAGGCCGCTCCCGTCCGTGCCGCTGTAGGGCGTGGCCACCAGGGTGTGGGCGCCGGGCCCCGCCAGGGAACCCGTGGGATCCAGCGTGTAGGGCGCGGCATTGTCGTGCGTGGTGATGCCGTCGCAGACGAACCTCACACTGCCCACGGTGGCCGGGAAGGTGTTTGCCTGGAGCTTCCAACCCTGGGGCAGGCTGTCCGTCCGCAGCATCATGCCGTTGCGCAGCGATTCGTAGCCGGGCACGGGCTGGCCGTTGCCGTCCACCAGGCAGAAGCCGGTGACGGCGCTGACGTGGTTGGGAAGCGGGGGCGTGGTGGCGTTGATGGTGAGGGTGTTGCCGCCGAAGGTGCGCACCTGGAAGCCGGAGAAGTCCTCGCTGTAGGTGCGCGACTGGTCCTGTAGCACCCGCAGCGCGATGAGCTCGCCCAGCCGCACCGCGCTCTCGTGGTCGCTGCGCCAGTGGACGCCCCCGAACAGCCGGCCGATGCCGATGTTCATGGCCAGCTTGTCCAGCTCGTTCTCAATCGTCAGCGCGGGCCCGGTATAGGGCACGAGCGACAGGCCGTCCGCGCTCGGCTCCACCGGGTTCTTCACCGGCAGGTCCGTCTTGTAGAACGCCTTGAGCATCGTCACGCCCGCGCCCACGTAGGTGGAGTGGCCCGAGCCGTACGCCGGATGCAGGGGCGAGCCCTCGGGGAAGGCCTGGGCCAACAGGTACGTGCCCGCGCCTCCTGCGTTGAGTTCTTTGTTGCGATCGAACATCCGCTTGAGCACCGGCGAGTCGAGCAGCTCGGCGTTGACGGGGTAGGTGCGCGTGCCCGCCTTCGTGTTGTGGACGCGGCCGGCGAACTCCTCCGGGCGCTGGCGCCGGTGCACCTGCCACTTCTGGAACCAGACGCCCAGCAGGGCCAGCTTCATGATGCGGCCGATCAGGTCCTGCCCGTCGGCGTTGCCGAAGGTGGCGAAGGCGTCCTGCTTCAGGTACTGGCGGTACGGGTTGTTCAGGTCGTGCACCGGCGGCGAGGACTTGCCGTCGCGGTCCGTGTCATTCTGCCCGCTGATGATGAGCGCGGCATTGAGGCTGGACTGCAGCGGGAAGTCGTGGTGGACGAACTCGGCCAGGTCGCGGCCGTTGCGCAGGTAGCGCGGCGTCGGATCCAGCGTCTCCTCCTGGGAGGGCAACTGGCCGTTCTGGATGCGCAGCCACTCGGAGAATGTGAAGACGCGGTCATCCCCGGCCACCCGCGTGCGGATGCGCTGGGGGAGGGTCTGCGTGCCGTAGGGGACATCCTGGAGCAGGAACTGCGAGATGAAGGGGCCCACCGTGCTGCCGGGCAGGGTGTCGCGGAACAGTGTGTCCACCGTCACCTGCCCGTTCACCTGGGGGCCGCGGAAGACGCCGAGCTGGTTGAGACGCTGGAGGGCCTCGGTGATGACGGGGGGGGAGGCAGCGTAGTCCAGGAAGCGCACGTCGCGCGCCAGTGCCATCCAGTACAGCTCCTCCATCTCCCCCGAGGTCTCCAGGCTGGTGAAGGCCGGTGCGGGAGCCAGGGCGATGGCGTGGGAGTCCGCGCCCTCGAGCTGGTAGGCGTAGGCCGACTGCGGGTTGACGAGCTGGCGGCTCCCGCCCAGGTTGATGGCCTCGAAGTGGGCGGGCTCGCCGCTGGCGATGGCGGTCAGCAGCTTGGAGTACTCGACGGTGTTGACGTCCCCGAGCGAGTCGTGCGGCAGCCCCTTCGAGTAGCTGGCGAAGCGGCTGGGGTAGCGCGCCTCGTCGCCATTGTCGGGGTGCTCGGGCAGGGGAATGCCGCGCTGGAAGGCGGCGGCCTCCTCGCGGACCCACTGGGCGGCGTCAGCGCGGGTGGCGCCGGGAGGGGGGACGGCTCGTGGGGCGGCGGACTCCTCCTGCGGGTCAGGCTTCTTCTCTTCCTGCGCGAGCTGGGCAGCGGACTCTCGGGGTGTCATGCAATTGCTCCGTGTCAGGGTTGCGAGTGCAGGCTGCACGCAGGGTCTGACATGGATTGCATGTGTTTGATGATGGACTTCCGCCCGGCATGTGGGCATGGGAGCAACATGATGGTCCGCCTGAGGCAGGAAGGCGCGAAGCTCGAACGGACGGTGCAGCTCGCGCTCACCTGCGGCGAAGAGACCACCGATGCCTTCAACGCGGCGGTCGCACCGACGGCACGGGAAAGCTGCTCGTCCAGAACATCCAGGTTGGTGAGAAGGCGGTTCAGAACTATCGGCTGGAGACGACGAACCTGGGGTCGCGACCGCACCTCCCATTCCTTGCTGCGCACGACGTGCGTGGCCACGCTGCTGGAGGGCGGACACGCCAACCATGCGCTTCCGCAGCATGCCGAAGCGAACGTCAATTGCCGGATCTTCCCCGGCAACACGGTCGAAGCGACGCAGGCTGCGCTCCTGGGTGACCTCCTTCGTCGCCTGGTACAACTCCCAGCACCGCCACAGCGCCATCCACTTCGTCACTCCAGATGACAGGCATTTTGGCCGCGAGGGGCAACTACTGACTCGCCGCCACCAGGTGTACCAGCGCGCTCGCCACCGTCACCCCGAGCGCTGGCGCGGCAGCACCCGCGACTGGACTCCCTCTGGCCCCGTCCGCCTCAACCCCTCCCCGCCCCCCACCCCTGCAGTGCTTTCGTTTCGGCTCACTGCTTGAGTCAGCTTCTCGCGACCACTACGTTGACACTCACCGCTCTCATGGGCCGCAATGGGGAGGAATTGAAACCGCTCCCGCTGTGGCACACGGGCCCCATCCACCCGGGGGCGGACGGTGGCCAGGTGGTGGTGGAGTTTGAAGCGACAAAGGATCAGGCCCGAGGCGCGTACACCCTCAAGCTGTGGGATGCCGGGGGCGCATGGTTGCACTCGGCAAGGTAACATTTGCGTAGGTTTGAATTGCCTACTCGGAATCTTCGGCTGGTTCGTCTGTCTCCACGTCTTCCCCTTCAAGGGGGGCGCTCATGAAGGTATACCTTCCAGGCAATCGAACGACCATGAAACCCTTACCGGCGATTCTGACGCGCTCTGCGTCCTCTGCCTTCCCGCTGGCCAGCCATTTGTCTGCCTCTTCCCGGGTGGCGAACTCATGGGAGACCTTGAGCTTGAATGAGGGGTCAAAAACGTCCCGGTAGAACCTGCGAAAATCATCCTCTTTCCGGATGTGACGGGGGTAGATCAATGCAATCTGCGCAAGTTCGATTGCGTCCCTCTCTGGCGAACCCTCCGGATGCTTCTCGATGATTGAGTTGAGAATGTGGAGGATTGCCTCTGTGTCAAAGTCTGGGATATAGGG
>NZ_DASVSO010001042.1:0-1711 GCF_036388035.1 Archangium sp. | reverse complement strand
GACCGAGGCTACCCGTCCATCGGCTGCGCGCCCTGCACGCGAGCGGTGAGGCCCTACGAGGACGAGCGCGCGGGCCGCTGGTGGTGGGAGTCCGCCGAGAACCGGGAGTGCGGACTGCACGTCCGCCGCTGACCGCGGGCCCGAGGAATGGACATGCCCTCCCTCTCCGCGCTCCGCAAGAGCCAGGCGTTCACGTCATGAGCGCGCACGTGGACTTCCCGGTCTGCCTCCGCCTGCGGGGGAAGCGTGTCCTGCTCGTGGGCGCGGGCAACATCGCCGATGAGCGGAGCCAGCAGCTCGTCGACGCCGGTGCGCGGCTGCACGTGGTGGCGCCCCGGGTGTCGCCCACCATCCGCCGGCTCGCGGAGGAAGGCCGGCTGGAGCTGAGCGAGCGGGCCTATGCACCGGGAGACGTGCACGGGCAGTCGGTCGTGTTCGTGGCGACCGACGACATGGCGGTGAGCCGGGCCGTGGCGGACGAGGCGCGGGCCCTCGGCATCTGGGTGAACACGGCGGACGTTCCCGAGCTGTGCGACTTCACGCTGCCCTCGGTGGGGAGACGGGGCCCCATCGTCGTGGCCGTCTCCACCTCGGGGCAGGCGCCCGCGCTGGCCCGGCTCCTGCGGCGGCGCTTCCTGGAGCAGGTGGAGCCCGGACACGTGCGGATCGCCCGGCTCACGGGATGGCTGCGCAAGCGGCTGCCCGCGGGCGCCGAGCGGATGCGGCTGCTCAAGCAGCTCGTGGAGGGCGAGGTCGGGGAGTTGCTGGTTCGCGGTCAGCGCCGGGACGCCTGGGCCCGTGTACGCGCCGCGCTCGAGACTTTTGGAGAGACGAGATGAGCAAGCAGGTCAACGGAAGAGTCTACCTGGTGGGCGCGGGGCCCGGAGATCCCGGCCTGCTCACCTTGCGAGCCGCCCAACTGCTCGGGCGCGCGGATGCGGTGGTCTATGATCGCCTCATCCACCCGGAGGTGTTGAAGCACGCGCGTTCCCGGGCCCGGCTCCTCTTCGTCGGCAAGGAGGGAGGAGGAGAGTCGGTGCGGCAGGAGGAGATCAACGCGCTGCTCATCTCCCAGGCGCGACTCGGCCGCACGGTGGTCCGGCTCAAGGGGGGAGATCCCTTCGTCTTCGGCCGTGGCGGCGAGGAGGCCCTCGCGCTGGAGGAGGCGGGCATCTCCTATGAGGTGGTGCCGGGTGTCTCCAGCGGCGTGGCGGCTCCGGCCGCGGCGGGCATTCCCGTCACCCACCGGAACGTGTCGGGCTCGGTGACGTTCGCCACCGGGTACCGGGCCGGCAAGGAGCCGGACTGGGCGCACCTGGCCGGAGCGGAGACGCTGGTGCTCTTCATGGCGGGCGCGAGGCTGGAGGAGGCGACGCTGGCCCTCATCGCCGCGGGCCGCGCTCCCAGCACCCCGACGGCCATCGTGGAGGCGGGGACGTGGGAGCACCAGCGGGTGATCGAGGCTCCGCTCGCGAGCATCGCCTCGCGCGCCCGGGAGGCCTCCATCGGCTCTCCGGCCCTGCTGGTGGTGGGTGAAGTGGTGTCGCTGCGGTCGCAGCTCCGCTCGCTGGTGCGGTCGGAGCCGGTGGCGAATGAACGTGAGCAATTCCTGAAGGCAGAGGCTGGCCATGAGTGAGAATCTGTCCGCGCGCCTCTCCCACCTCTCGGTGCTGGAGGCGGAGAGCATCCACATCATTCGCGAGACGGCGGC
>NZ_DASVSO010001041.1:0-6720 GCF_036388035.1 Archangium sp. | reverse complement strand
CGGAGACCCAGTCCTGGTAGGGCGACTGGCAGGGAACAGGAGGAGCTTGGGAGGCCATGGACCCCGAGCGAAACACCCCCCGGAGGAGCTGCCGCCCGCCGGCCGGAAGCAGGTAGGTGGTCGAGAGGGTCTTGGACTCGGGACCCCTGGGCGCGGGCAGGGAGTCGAGCAGGGTCCAGGTGGGGTTGCTCACATCCGGAGCGGCATAGAGGTCCAGGACCTCATCGAAGTAGCTGGCGGGCCTGACCACGGCCTGGACCGTCACCTCCTTGCCCGCGGCGAACGCGGTGCCATCGCTCCGGGAGACGACGAGCCGCTCCAGCGAGAGGTCGTTGCCAGACAAGCCCCCGGTCGTTCCATCCGGGCAGTAGCCACTCACGATGTTGGGCTGGTGGAGCTCGGGGATGTTCTTGATGGTCCCCCGCCCATTCAAGAGGTGGCCCGAGTCGCACCTGCTGCCCACGGCCGCGCAGGCGGGCGCTTTCAAGGTGGCGTCGTACGTGGCGTTCCCGGCGTTCGAGAACGTCACCTCCACTGGAGCCGTCTGCACCCCGGTACAGTTGGAGTCCTGGACCAGCGCGGTGAACACCCCCGGGCCGTTGGCGCGGGTGGCGCTGTCCCAGACCAGCTCGTAGGGAGCCGTGTCATCCGTGAAGAGCAAGCGGTTGTCGAGGAAGACACTGACCTGGGTGACCTGCTCGTCGTCCGTCGCGTTGACGGACAGGGTCACCGTGCCGCTCAGGGTCGCACCGGGGGTGGGCGAGGTGAAGCTGACCTGCGGCGGATTCGGGCCGTTTCCGTTGCAGTCGCCGACCGCTTTCACCGCCGTGAGGAGGGAGGGCTCGGCCGTGCCGCCTTCGGAGGAAGGCTCACACGAAGCGAGCACGAGTCCCGCCACCAGCACTGTCACCAGGGTCCGCATGGTCCTACCCCTTGGGAAATGAAATCCGCTTCTTCCTGAATTGGACGAATTCAGGATAAATGGATCATTCCCGGACAGAAAGTGACTTTGTGCGGTTTTGGTGTCCGAGGGGTCAGTTCACCTTCACGGAGACGGGCGCGGACGTCGTGACATTGCCCGCCGCGTCATACGCCTTGGCCGTCAGGGTGTGCGTCCCCTTGGGCACGCCCCCCAGCGGTTCGGCCCCTTCCAGAGATAGGTGCTCTGGAGGTAGAGGTCACGGTGTATGAGTCAATCCTGAACTCACGCACGAGTTCCGAGGACGAAGCCGTTCCATCTCGCTCATACGCTTGTGCATGACCGCAGAAGTCATCACGCCGGTCTTACTTCTCGCACAATTCAAACCACGGAGCGCTCCCTTGCTCTCCTGCTAGACGACAGGATGGCTCAGGGAGCATGCACGTGCGGCCCCTCGCTGCGTCTTGCTTCTCGCCCGTATACTGACGGACGCGAGGAAGAATGAAACCCAGAACGAAGCTGAAGCTCGGAATGACTTGCCTGGCGCTGTGCTTGACGGCGACGGCGTGCGACCCGGGGTCTCCCTTCAACTCCTCTCCAATCCCAGCCAGCGAGTACGACGACCCGGATGCAGGGACTCCCGGCGGTCCGGACGGAGGCCACTCCTCGGACGCTGGCACGAAGGACGGCGGCACCACCGTCACCGGAGCCAACGGCGCAGCGGTGTACCTGCCGCCGGGCGTCACCGCCTCTTCCTCCAGCCTGCGGGTGGCCATGGCCACCGATGCCCCCGCTCTGCCTTCGAGCCTGGAGGCGCGGGGCCCGGTTTACGCATTCACCCCGCACGGCACCACCTTCTCCGCGCCGGTGACGGTGCGGGTGCCCTTCGACACGGGTGCCGGCATGCCCAGGCTGTACACCGCGCAGCCCTCAGGCGCGTGGGAAGAGGTGGCGGGGGCCACCGTGGTGAATGGCGCGCTGCAGGCGCAGGTGACCCATTTCTCGTACTTCGCCGCGGGCACGCCGGTCGTCTGGCGCAACGTCACCGGCAGCCTGACGAATGCCTCCTACACGGCCTTCGCCTTCCTGTGCGGCGGCATCTTCGCCGGCAGGTCCGAAGGCGTGTACTTCTCCAATGACCTGGGGCAGACGTGGAAGGCGGTCAGCACCGGCCTGCCCAGCAACCCGGCGGTGCGGTTCCTCGCCGTGCAGTCCAGCTCGCTCTTCGCCGCCACCCGGCAGGGCGTGTACCGGACGGGTTGCGGCACCCTGCAATGGACGGCGCTCAACGGGACGGCCAATGGTTGGCCGCAGCATCCGCAATGGGCCACCCCGCTGACCAGCGGCGCCCTGGGCGTCAATGGCAGCCTGTTGTACGCGGGCGCGGAGAGCGCATCCGGCAACCCTCCCAATGCCGGGCTCTATGTGTCCTCCAACGCTGGGACGAGTTGGAGCAAGCTCACCGGCTATACCAGCTACGCGGCCAATGACTCCGACGTCCGGGCCATTGCCTTCCTCCCGGGGAAGATTCTGGTGGGGACCTTCTACCTGGGCGTCGTCCTGTCCACCGATGGTGGCAAGACCTGGGTGAACGGAGGCTTCTACACGCACAACATCTCCAACGTCATCGCCCTCAACCAGTCCGTCTTCGTAGCTGTCACCGAGACGGGGCTGTACCGCTCGTCCACCGGCGCCGGGGACTGGACGCGGTTGGGAGGAAACATGCTGTCCAACTATCCGCCCCTGCGGGGGCTGGCCTCGGTGGGCAAGCGCCTCTTCGCGGACCTCGCCTACCTGGGAATCCGCTACAGCGATGACCTGGGCGACACCTGGACGCCGTACTCGAGCGGGCTGCCCATGGACACCTTCAACCAGTACTTCACCATGGAGCAGTGGAACCTGGCCACCAACGGCACTGTACTCATCGGGGCAGGCCGTGATTCGCGGTGGTCCAACTATCCCCTCTTCGTGGCGCCGCTGCCTCCTTGAGCCCCCTCGCCGCTGCCAAAGCCGGCCCGCTCGCCCCTTCCCGCTTCGGCTCTGCCTGCCATTGGGCGAGGTCGCCTCGCAGTCGGGAAAGAAGACCACCGTCACGTGCACCCCCATGGCCACCGGACACCGTCTCGAGACAGTAGCGCCCCTGGCGCCCAAACAGCAGACGGGCCCGCGTCCACCGAGAGCCCCTCCGGGTGTCACGTCGAAATGTCCGGGCGCAGGAGCCCGCAGGCCGGACCTGGGCGAGCGCCGCGTCCACCTGCTCGTCACTACAGAGGAGAAGGCTCTGGGCTGAGGGGCGGCCCCGCCTTCGAGCCCTCCTCCTCTTCACCAGCATCTGGAGGGGAGTCTTCCCGCGGTGGAGGCGCGAGACCCGGGCTCGGAGAAGCCTCGTCCCCTGCCCTGGGGAATTCCTTCGCCTCTGCCGGTGCATCGACGCCCAGGGGCTGTGGGGAGGGCTCCACCGCCTCGGAGTCCTTCGGCGGGGGCACCTCGAAAGTCAGTGAGCACTCCGCTGACAGCTTCTTGTCACCACGGCCCACCACGGCCTTCACGGTTCTCGGGCCCGCTTTCTTCGAGGTGAGTGTCGCGGTCACCACTCCCGCCGGGTTGGTCGTGGATGAGGCCGGCTCGAGCCCATCCTCCGGCACCAAACCCTCCCAGGTCACCTCCTGCTTCTCCACCGGGTTGCCATGGCGGTCCCTCGCCAGGAGCGTGAGGGTCGCGGTGGCATGCCCATCCGCGAGCACCGAGGGCGCGCTCGTTGTCAGGCTTACCGTTTCCAGGGGCCCGCTGCCCACCGCCACCTCGACGTCTTTCGTCACGGTGTGGCCCTCGTGCTCGGCCGTCGCCGTGATGCGCGTCTTCCCGGAGTTCGTCAGCAGGAGGGTCGCGCTCGCGAGCCCTTTCTCATCCGTGGTGAGGTCACGCGGGTAGAAGCGCGCCTTCGCATCCGAGGCCTTCCACTGCACCTGCGTGTGCGGGATGGGACGGCCCTTCGCATCCATCACCTCGAACCGGAGCACGGTGGACTCTCCCGCCGTCACGACGCTCGCCGAGGCCGTCAGGCGAGAGTGCTCCGCGTCGGGCACACTGGAGACGAAGCGCACCGTCACCTGGTTGCTGATGGGCATCGCCTGCTCCCCGGGACGCTGGGGTTCGATCTCCGCCGAGAAGGTGAGTTCCTTGGCTCGAGTGGAGGTCAGACTCGCGGAGGCGACCCCTTGTGCATCCGTCGGCCCCAGCTTCCGATCGAAGTGGCGCTCGGCATCACTGGAGGAAAGAGAGACGTACCGGCCCTGCACGGGATGGCCCTTCCCATCCCGCACCGTCGCGGTCACGGTGATGGCTTCCTTCCCGTCCGCCGTGGCCCTCTCCGCACTGGCGCTCAGGGTGGACATGCCCGCGCCAGGCGCGCTCGCCTCGAAGAGGACCTCCGTCCGCAACCGCAAGAGCGCCTCACGCTGTCCGGGACGATGGACGGTGGCGCTCACCTGCTTCTTCCCGATACGCGTGGCCCAGAGCTGGACGGAGGCGCGTCCCTCGTTGTCGGAGGACACCTCCCTCGGTTCGATGCGGCTGCCCGTGCCCTGGGTGTCGAAGCGCACCACCAGTCCTGGAAGGGGGTTGCCGTTGGCGTCCTGCACCGTGGCCGTGAGCACGGAGCGATTCTTCCCGCTCAAGGTGACCTTCGCCGGCTTCGCCAACAACCCGGAGTGACTCGGAGCAAGCGGGCCGGGGGCGAACGTCACATCCGCGCTCAGCTCCACCTGCCGGCTGCGTTTGGTCAGGAGCGCCCGAAGGTGGACCGGCTTCGTCCGGGTGGCGCGGAGGAGGGCCCTCGCACGGCCCTGCTCATCCGTGTCCGTGGGCTGCTCCACGGTGTATCCCTCCGCCTCGGAGACCTCGAGCCGCACCTGACACCCGGGGACGGGATTGCCGTACTCATCCCGTGCCGTCACCTCCAATTCCACCGCCTCCTGCCCGTCCGCGACTGGCAGCTGCTCGCTCCCGGCGGGCTTCGGCGACACCTGCACCTCGAAGGTGGACTCCCGTCCGTGCGGTGGCCCGGCCTCGAACAGCACCTCGACCGGTTTGAGCTCCTGGCGCCCGCGCTTCGTGACGACACTGGCGCTCACCTTCCGGGAGCCCACCCACTTCGTCTGGTAGCGGAGCTCCGCGAAGCCCTGCTCATTGGCTTTCACCCGGGACTCGCGCGCGTCGTCGCCACCGTTGACGGTGAAGGCCACCTCCCAACCCGCCGCTGGGTGACCCCCTGCATCTCGGAGCGCCACCTTGAAGATGGCCTCCTGCCCGACGGGTGCTTTATCGGAGACCTCGGTGAAGAATGACTTCTCCGCATCCGGAAGGCCCGCGGCGAAAGGCACCACCTGCTCACCCAGCGCCACCTGGCGAGGGCCAGGGTCGAGCAGCACCGAGAGCTTCACCCTTTCCGGTGCCGGCCAGGAGAACTCGAACCGGGCCGTCCCCTCACCATCGCTGAGGCCTTGAAAGGGTTTCGAGCCCCCGAAAGGGCCTACCGCCGTGAGCAACACCTGGGTCTCCGGAAGAGGCTGGCCCGCGGCGTCCTTCACGCTCACGATGACGGTGACGTTGCTCCCCACGAAGTTGAGAGGGTCGGTCACCACCTTCATCGTGGAATGCTGCGTGCTCGGCAGGGCGTCCGGCCAGACCCACCACACCCCGAGCGCGAGCAGGGCCAGGACAACGGGCGCGAGCAGCCATCCCCAGGAACGGGCCCGCTTGGGAGGCGACGGGGGCGTCTCGGGCGGCTGGGGCGCTGGAGGCTCCGCCTCGAGGTCTGCCTCCAGCGCCGCGATCTTCTCCGGACCCTCCGGGAAGCGTTGGAGCAGGAACGCCGCCAGCTCCGCGGGCTCCACGCGCCCCACCACCTCGCGCAGCGCGTCCGCCAGCTCCCGGGCGGTCGCGTAGCGCGCTTCCCGCTCCCTCGCGAGCGCCTTGCGGACGATGGGCTCCAGCTCCGCGGGCACTCCCTCCAGGGGCTCCTCGCATCGGACAATCCGGTGCAGGGCCGCGTTCAGCCAGGCCTCGGGGGTGAGGTCCTCCTGGGGCGTCGGTGCGCTGAACAGGGACCGGCCCGTGAGCAACTCGTGGAGCAACAGACCCACACAGAAGACATCGCTCCGGCTGTCGATCGGCACCGGTTCCGGCGTCTCGCCCGACGCTCCCGCGGGCGGCGGCTCCAGGTTCCGGAGAATCTCCCGCGCCCGCTCCGGTGACAGATACTCGAGCGTGCCGCGCTCGACTCCGGCCGTCCGCGAGAGACTGCTGGCCGCCTTGGCGAGCCCGAAGTCGATGACCTTCACCACCCCCTCGAAGGTGACCATCACGTTGTTGGGGGTGATGTCGTGGTGGATGACGGCCAGGGGCCGTCCGTCCTTCCCCGCCGTGTGATAGGCCGCATCCAGGGCGGCGCACACGTCGTGGATGATCGCACCCGCGATGCGCGGTGGAACGGGCCGCGAGCGGTGCACGTCCAGCACCTGTCTCAGGCTCCTCCCGCGGATCCATTCCATCTCGAGGTACAGGTCGCCCTCGCTCTCGAAGGCGTCGTACACCTCCACGATGTTGCGGTGGCGCAAGGCGCAGGTAATCCGCGCTTCATCCAGGAAGCGCTCCCGGGCGTCCGGGTCCTGAGGGTCCAGCTTGAGCCGTTTGAGAACGATGTGCTTGCGGAGCAGATTCGAGGTCGTCAGGGCGAGGAATACCTCCCCCATGCCCCCCTCGGAGAGCTTCCGCCGGGATTTGTAGGACCGTGTCAGCAC
>NZ_DASVSO010001040.1:0-1778 GCF_036388035.1 Archangium sp. | reverse complement strand
ACAAGAGGAGTGGGACTCACGGAGCATCTTGAGGTATGCGGAGCGCGCCATGAAGACGCCCACCGCCCTCCCCTTCGTCCTCGCGCAGGCGCCGTCGCCGCAGCCCACCCTTCCGCCCCAGCAGCCGACGCAGCCCGGGGTGCCGGAGACGGGCACGCCCCCGGTGGCCCCCGAGGCCGGTGGCCCCTTCGGGCAGATTGTCGGCATCACCGTGGTGGTGCTGTTCGTGGCGCTGATGGCGCTCGCGGCCCGCAAGCTCTTCTTCAAGCGCCGTCCCGAGCTGCCCGGCAGGCCCACGCCTCCGGTGGTGCCGCCCACGAAGGACAAGCCCGCGCTGCCCGCGGAGCGGCCGGAGCTGCGTGTGGAGCTGCCGCCCTCCCAGGCCGAGCTGGCGAGGCTGCGAGAGGCGGAGCAGATCCACTCCCGCGCCGAGGCGCTCGCCCGCCAGCGCGCGGAGACCGAGCGGGCCGCGAAGGCCACCACGGACGCCGCCGAGCGCACCCGCCTGGAGGCCGAGGTCCGCGCCCTCAAGGAGCGTGAGGAGGAGGAGAAGCGCGCCGAGTACCGCGCGAAGAAGGCCGCGGAGGACGAGGCGAAGGAGCGGCGCAAGCGCGAGCGCGAGGAGGCCGAGCGCCTGCTGGCCGAGCAGAAGGCCCGCGAGGCGGCGGCCATCGAAGAAGCCCGTCGCGCGGAGGAGGCGGCGGCGCGCGCGAAGATTGAAGCCGAGGCCGGGCGGACGCTGGCGCAGGGCCTGGACAAGACGCGCAGCCAGGGCTTCATGGCGCGGCTCAACGGCCTGTTCGGCTCGAGCCGTCAGGTGGACGAGTCCGTCCTGGCCGAGCTGGAGGAGATCCTCTTCACCGCGGACATCGGCGTGCGCACCGCGTCCAGCCTGGTGGAGGTGGCGCGCGAGAAGCTCAAGCGCAACGAGCTGGGCAACCCGGACCGCATCAAGGGCGTCATCCGCGAGGAGGTGGCGCGCATCGTGGACCTGCCGGTGCCACGCTCGCTGGAGGGTGGAGGCCCGCCGCACGTGGTGATGGTGGTGGGCGTCAACGGCGCGGGCAAGACGACCACCATCGGCAAGCTGGCGGCGAAGCTGACGGGCCAGGGCAAGAAGGTGGTGCTGGCCGCGGGCGACACCTTCCGTGCCGCCGCCACCGAGCAGCTCGACGTGTGGGCGGACCGCGCGAAGGCGGAGCTGGTGAAGGGGCCCGAGGGCTCCGACCCCAGCTCGGTCATCTTCGAGGCCATCAAGAAGGCGAAGGAGATGGGCGCCGACGTGGTCATCGCGGACACGGCGGGCCGGCTCCACACCAAGGTGAACCTGATGGACGAGCTCAAGAAGGTGCGGCGCGTCATCGACAAGGCCCTGCCCGGGGCGCCCCACGAGGTACTGCTGGTGCTCGACTCCACCAACGGCCAGAACGCCATCCAGCAGGCCAAGCAGTTCCACGAGGCGGTGGGCGTCACCGACATCGCGCTCACGAAGCTGGATGGCACCGCCAAGGGCGGCGTCATCATCGGCATCTGCGACGAGCTGAAGCTGCCCGTGGTGTGGGTGGGCGTCGGCGAGAAGGTCGCCGACCTGCGCCGCTTCGAGCCCCGGGAGTTCGTCCAGGCGCTGTTCGACTAGGCGCTACTCCATCTCCTTCCTTCCGTCATGCGTCACCCTTCGCTGTCTTGGGGCTTCACCTCGCGCGCATGCCGCAGGTCCTCCAGGAAGAACGCCTCCATCCGCCGCGCGGCCTCGTCGTCCTGGAGCACCAACGAGCCTT
>NZ_DASVSO010001039.1:0-12020 GCF_036388035.1 Archangium sp. | reverse complement strand
CCTCGCCCAGGCTGAAGGCCGGCAGCAGGGTGATGCCCCGCGTGGCCGCCTCCTTCACCCGCTCGCGCACCCCGTAGTTGACGAGCGTGAGGAAGCCGGTGGCCCCGCCCACGTAGCCCGTGAGGAAGCGCTCCAGGCCCGTGCCGTGGCCCCCGTCCGCGCGCGCCGAGAAGGGCTCGTGGTCCACGCACGGCAGCACGCACATCTCGTGGGTGAAGTCCGTCACCGGCTGCATGCCGAGATCACGACGGACCTTGTTCTCCTCGCCCTCCAGCCAGCTCGCGCGCTCCAGCAGCTTCGTGGCACCCCACTCGGTGCCCTCCGCGCGCCGGGTGGAGCGGCCAAAGGGGTTGAACTCCTCGGCCACGTCACCGTTGAAGGCGGTGGTGAAGCGGAAGCCGCCGGACAGGCGGATGTAGATGAGGTGGCGCACGGCACCGTGCCCGGCCGTCTGGGCACGGGCCGCGGTCGGCAGCCACAAGTGGGGGAAGGCCAGCGCGGCGGCGCCGGCGCCCAGGCCCCGCAGCAGCCGTCGGCGGCCGAGGGTGACGGGCTTCGTGTCATCGGAGTCGGACATGGGACGGGGGCTCCGGGGGCTAGTAGAAGACGCGCTCGGCGCTCGACAGCAGCGCGAAGCAGAAGGGACGGGCGAACTGCTCGGCCGAACACAAGGTGAGGGCGCACTCCGTGCCCGCATCGCGGGCCTCGGCCAGCTCCCTGTCCTCCGGCGAGCGGCCGAGCAACGTCCGGTACTGGTGGATGGCGATCTCCGCGGCCAGGCTCGCGTTCACCGCGCGGCTGGCGCCCATGCCCTCGGGCAGCAGCTTCTCCACCGGCGCGCCCTGCACCTTCGGGTCGAGCGCCGGGTTGCACAGCGCCTGCACGGCGGACAGCTGGGTGGCGGTGGTGAGGATGCTCACCACGCGGAAGCGCCCGCCCGTCACGTTCTCCGGGCAGCCGCCCAGCGTGCGCGCCAGCTCCGCGTAGCGCTCGTCCACCTCGCCCTCCTCGTCCAGCTTCCAGTCCGAGCTCTGCAGCAGCCGGTAGCCGGCGATGCTGCCCGAGCGCAGCAGGGCCTCCGGCTGGCTGATGCGGCGGTCGCACCCGGGCAGGCTGTAGCCCGTGTTGCGGAACATGGAGTCCACCCACACCTCCGCGTCCACCTGCTTGAGCGGGCCGTACGTCCACCGGTAGGTGGAGGCCGAGGCGCCCTCGGCGGACTGGAGGTAGGCCACGGAGGTGGCCACCGCGTAGTGCACCGAGCGGATGTCTCCGTTGTGGGCGAGCAGGAAGCGCACCAGCTCCTCGCGCACCTCGGGCACCTTCGCGGACAGCTCATAGCCCAGGTACTGCAGGAGCACGTCGTCCACCGCGCGCTCCCAGAAGGCCAGGTCGCGGGCGATGATGCGGCCCGGAGCCTGCAGCTTCGCCCACTCCTCCGGCTTGAGCAGCCCGCTCCACATCGTCAACTCGTTGTCCAGGCGCGGGTCTCTCGCGGCGCGCAGGTCCGGGGTGAAGATGAGCTCGTTGTAGCCCCACAGCACGCTGGCGCACTCGCCCCGGGCCACCTCGTCCACGTGGCCCTCGTCGTCCAGGCAGCGGAAGCGGATGAAGGCGTCCGGCAGGCGCATGCCCAGCTGCGGGTGGTCGTAGTAGCCCGAGTGCCACAGCTTGTAGAGGCGCGACATGTCCGCGCGCTCGTGCTCGAAGGGCGGCCGGCCGAGGAACTGACGGAAGAGGGCCTCCGCCTTGTCGCCCGGGTCCGCGTAGCGGCGGGTGAACACCGGGTGGGCGCTCACCACCGCCGCGAACAAGTCATAGGGCACCTTGCCCTGGTAGAGCTTCGCCACCAGGCGGTCCATGTCGTAGATGGCCTGGAGGCTCGTCACCTCGTTGCTGTAGAGGAAGCGGTCCGCGGCCAGGCGCTGCTGGATGGCGAGGAACTCCTCGCGCTCCATCAGCCGCTTCACCGTGGCGCCCCACCCGCCCGCGCACGTGGCCTCGGCCTCGTCCGCGGTGGGCACGCGCCCCAGCATGTCCACGAAGAGCCGGCGACAGGCCTCGGCGAACTTGATGGGACGGTTGGGCAGGCCCACGCCCCACAGGCTGCGGCACAGCCCGCGGTTGACGGGATTGCGCAGGCCCGCGCCGTTGCAGTGCGCCACGCAGCCCGCGCCGCAGTCGGGCGGGCGCGTGTCGTTGGGCGGGGCCACGTTGAGGGGCGGGGGCAGGACGTCGTCCCCTCCCTCGAAGGTGCCGGGGGTGAGGGGCTCGCCATTTCCCACCATGCCTCCGGGACCGGACGCCACCTGCTCCGGCTCGAAGGTATAGGTGGGCTGGCACGCGACCAGCGCGGCGAGCACGGGGAGGATCAGCGTGCGACGGACAGCCATGCGCGACTCCCGAGTAGGAAACCCGTGCCTCAGAGGGAAAACTCGGCCCCGAGGTTGAGCCCCAGGCGCAGTGCCAGGGTGCTCCACGTCTTGGTGAAACGAAGCCCGGAGATCTCCTGGCTCGTGGCGAAGAGGTACTGCTGCTCGGCCTGGGCGAGCAGATCCGCGCGCAGCCAGATGCGCTCGGACATCTGCCGCCGGGCGCCCACGGACGGACCCGCCAGCCAGCCCACGCGCGGCACGCTCCACACGCTCACGCCCTGCTCCTGGAGCCGGCGAATCTCCTCCTGGAACTTGCGGCCAGGAATCAGGAAGGAGAGCCCCGCGCGCCCGCCGAGGACGAGCTCCATCTTGTCGGCCACCGGAAGCCCGTACTCCCCGTTGACGAACACCTCGTTGAGCAGACCGAAGCCGAACTCCTGGCCGCCGCCCGCGGCGTAGTTGCCGAAGATGCGCAGGCCAGCGCCCACCCGCACCCGCTCGCTCACCGAGGGCACGGGGGTGTTCATCCAGGCCGTGGCGGACAGGAAGCCCAGGCTGCTGTAGTCGAAGGACTCATCGGTGCGCGAGGCGTTGATGGTCTGCTCGCCCGTCATGCGCGAGCTCTCGAAGAAGAGATCGCCGCCCAGGCCGAGGCGCATCCGGCCCGGAGTGGCCGAGGCCGCCGGGGTGGACCGGGCGGCCTGGGCGCGGGACGCGGGAGCGGGCCGAGGAGACTCCGCGGCGGGCTTGGACTCGGAAGCGGACCGGGGAGACTCGGCGGCGGGCTTGGACTCCGCGGCGGGCGCGGGCTCCGAAGCCGCGGCGGGCGCGGACTCTGGCGTGGACGACGCGGGCGGGGAGGCCGGCGCCGCCGCGGGCGTCTTGGACGCGCCCGACTTGGAGGACTTCGACTTGGACGTCCGGGACTTCGCCGGAGCGGCCTGGACCGCCGGGGCGATCAGCAGCAGCGCGGAGAGGACTCCGCAGCAGACGCGGGAGAGCGGCTGGGACAGGGGGCGCGAGCGGAGGGAGAGCGACACGGGAGACTCGGGTTCAGGGGGCACGGACCGGAAAGGTCCACTTCAGGGGACTCCCTCCTTCCGGGTTCCAACCGGACTCGGGAGGAGGGAGGGACAGCGGGAAAATCAGCTCCGACGGCGGCGGAACCGGGTCATGGCGAGCGCGGACAGCGCGAGCCCCAGCATCGGCGCGCCACCGGTGGCGGAGCAGCCCTTGTCCTCGTCATTGCCCGGGGTGGTGGCGGCGTTGACGGTCACATCCAGCTTCGTGGTCGCGATGCCGTCACCGCTCGCACCAGCACCGGACCCCGTCGCGTTGCCGTTGGCCGAATTGCCGGCGGCGAAGATGGAGACGGTGCCCGTGGACGCGGGCGCCTTCAGCGTGAAGTCGAAGCGGACCTCGGTGCCGTTGAAGGCCTTGGGCGAGGTCTGGGTGAGCTCACCACTGCCCACCGGCCTCAGTCCCGAGTTCGTGGCCGGCGCGAGCACGGCCTCCGTGTTGCTCACCGCGATGTTGGTACCGCCCACCTTCGCGGGACCGCCGCGGATGATGAACGCATACTGGCCCGTCTCGCCCGGGTTGAGCGTCGCGGGGCCGGAGATCTCCACGGTGGGCACGGAAGCGCCAGCCGTGTGGCAGGTGGTGCAGGTCATGCCCTGCTTGCCCGAGTTGCCCTGAGCGCCAGCAGGGTTGGCGAAAGCCGAAGAGGACAGCAGGCTCACCGCGAGCACTCCAGCGGAGCCGTACGACAGGAACTTCATACAACCTCCATGAAAGAAGGGTTTCTTTTACCCCGGTTTGCTCCGTCCTCCCATGGCCCCCTGACACCCCGCTGCTGTCTCACCCCGGACGAGACCGTCACGTCGAAGAAGAGCGGTGTGGCCGTAAAACGCCCCGTCTTGACAGCGCCGAGATCTCGGCGGGAAGCGCGGGCGCGCCCTTCGTGATGAAACTCCAGGGGCCTCCGGGGGTCGGGAAGCCCCGGGGCCGGGTGCCAGACGGGGGGTGCGACGATACCCGGGTACGCCGGTCTCTCGTGAATACCCACAAGTCGGCCGGGTGAGGATATGGTGGGCGCCTACCCGCTCACGACGGCCCTCCGCATGTACCTGCGCAGCCTCACCCTCCACAACCTCAAGCTCCTGCGGGAAGTCGCCATCTCCTTCACCCGCGAGGACGGGGAAATCCGCCCGTGGACCGTTCTCGTGGGGGAGAACGGCTCGTGCAAGACCGCCATCCTCCAGGCCATCGCGCTCGCCGCGAGTGGCGCCACGCTGGGCAGTGAGCTCGCGGACGTCACCTCGCTACCAGACCGGCGCCAGCCTCCCACCGAGCTGATGTTGATCGGCGCCGAGTTCACTTTCGGCCAGGGCGGACACAAGGCCCGCGTGTATCCCGGCCTGGAGACGAAGCGCGCGCTCGCGCCCTACATGCGCAGCTCGATCGCCGCCAAGAGCACCTGGCGAGACCTCGTCGGCAGCTCGAGGTACGTCGGCTCCGAGCACACCCGTGTCTTCGACCCTGTCCGCGAGGCGCGCAGGACGCAGCTCCCGGGCTGGTTCGTCGCGGGCTATGGGACGGTGCGCAACCTGCCTCGCCCCAAGGCCATTCAAGGGGAAGGGCTGTCGGACCCCATCAAGCAGCGCCTGGAGAACCTCTTCGACCGGGGCAGCCTGATCGCCACCGGCTTCGCCGACCTCTTCGAGCCCTCCCAGGCCAGGGCCTACAACCGCGTCCTCAAGCAGGTGCTCGTCGAGGGCAACCTCCTCCCGGGCATCGTGGACCTGGAGCTCCAGAGCCAGGGAATGGTGCGCACCCGGCAGGATCTGCTGGAGGCCCACCGCTTCGAGTTCGACGTGGGAGGCCAGCGCATCAAGGTGCCCGCCACCTGGCTGTCGCACGGCTACCAGGGCACCATCGCCTGGCTCGCCGACCTCATCGGCCACATCCTCCTCGAGGCCGGAAAGCCGGTGGCGCCCGAGAAGATGGAGGGGCTCGTCCTCATCGACGAGCTGGACCTCCACATCCACCCGAGCTGGCAGGCCGCGCTCATTCCCGCGCTGAAGGCTGTCTTCCCCGGGCTCCAGTTCATCGCCACGACCCACTCCGCGATGCTCCTGCCGGGTCTGACCCAGGACGAGGTCCTCCTGCTCCGCCCGGATGAGGAGGGCAACGTCCATGTCGTCCCGGCGCCCGCCTCGCCGGAGCGGATGACGGGCAGCGAGCTCCTCGAGGCCTTCTTCGAGGGCCAGCAGAAGCCCGCCAGGAGCCCGGCCCCCCGCAGGCAGCGGCCCGCGCCGAGGAAGCAGCCGCGCTCCGGCGGTGCCGCGACCCGGACGAAGCGCAAGTGACCGTCACGGCTGGAGCAGCACGCGCACGTCCTCTCCCGAGACCGCGAAGTCCAGCCGCCCATCCCGGTTGAAGTCGTCCGCCGCCACCGCGAGAGCGGCGCCTCGCACGCGGTAGAACGCGCCCTCCTTCAGGGAGAAGGAGCCGTCCCCTCCGCCGAAGCGCACGAGGACGGTGCCGCTGGCATGGATGCTCACCAGATCCAGTCGCCCATCGACATTGAAGTCGCCGGCCACCAGGGAGGCGGAGCCACCCCAGGCCGCCTCGACACGCGGCGACTCGAACTCCCCACCGCCCTTGCCGAGGAGCACGACGCTCCCGCGCGTGTAGTCGTCGCCCGCGAGCGCCAGGTCCAGCCAGCCATCGGCGTTGAAGTCCCCGGCCACCAACGCGGTGGGGCGCGTGTCGGCGGACAGCTGGACGGCGGTCTGCAAGGTGCCATCTCCGTTGCCGCGCAGCACGCTCACCGTGCCACTGCCCGTGTTGGCGGTAACGACGTCCCACCACCCATCTCGGTTGAAGTCTCCAATGGCCAGCGCGTGGGGCTCCGCGCCCACCGCGTACCCGGTGGCGGGTTGGAAGGTGCCATCTCCGTTGCCGCGCAGCACGCTCACCGTGCCGCTGCCCGTGTTGGCGGTGACGACGTCCCACCACCCATCTCGATTGAAGTCTCCAACGGCCAGGGCGCGGGGACTCGTACCGACCGCGTACCCGGTGGCGGGCTGGAAGGTGCCATCCCCGTTGCCGCGCAGCACGCTCACCGTGCCGCTGCCCGTGTTGGCGGTGACGATGTCCCACCGGCCATCCCGGTCGAGGTCTCCGAGGGCCAGAGCGCGAGGCTCCGCGCCCACCGCGTACCCGAGGGCGGGCTGGAAGGTGGCGTCCCCGTTGCCGCGCAGCACGCTCACCGTGCCACTGCCCGTGTTGGCGGTGACGAGTTCCTGTCTCCCGTCTCCATTCAGGTCCGCGGAAGCGAGCGCGCCTGAAGGAGCGCCGGTGCCAGCCGCGCCCTCCTCCCAGAAAGAGCCATCCCCGTTGCCGTGGAGCAGGAGCAGGCTTCGCTCCCCCGGGGGAGCAAGGAAGAGGTCCGGCACGCCGTCCCCGTCGAAGTCTCCGACGGCCTGGATGCGGCCCGACCAGCGGCGGAGCGTCCTCGGAGCCTGGAGGGTGCCGTCTCCCTTGCCCAGGAGCACGCTCGCGGGCTGGGAGGAGGATTCGGCGAGCACATCCGGCCAGCCATCCTCATTGAAGTCGGCGATGTGGAGCTGGCTCGAAGCGCTGGCAGCGGCGAAGGCGGCCGCGGGCAGGAAGGCTCCATCCCCCTTTCCGAGCAGCACGACCACCTGCCCCGCCGCATCCGTCGAGAGGAGATCCGCCCGCCCGTCTCCATTCAGGTCCGCGGTGACCAGGGGAGCCGCCGTCGCGAGGGGGGTAGAGCTCGCCGCCTGGAAGGAGCCATTCGCACCACTGAGCAGGACGCTTACGCTGTCGCCCTGCTGGCTTCGGGTGACCAGATCGTCCACGCCATCCCCGTCGAAGTCCGCGACGAGCACCTGCTGGGCCTGGGGGACTTCCAGCAGGGTGCGCTGGAAGGTGCCATCTCCACCGCCGAGCAGCAGGTGCACCTCGTTGCCATTCACAGGGGCCTTCAAACCGACCAGATCCGCCTTCCCGTCCCGGTTGAAGTCTCCGGGGAGCAGGGCCCTATAGGGATGGGTGCCGCCCTGCGAAGAAGCAGTGCGCGTGAAGCCGCCAAGCCCGTCTCCCGGCAATACCTCGATGGGGTCCTCCTGCCATTCAGAGGAGATGCCGATATCCGGCAACCCGTCCCCGGTGAAGTCCCCGACGGCGACGGCGAAGGAGCGTCCCAACGAGACGTCACGGCCCTGGACGGTCGGCCGGAAGCTCCCCTGCCCCTCACCCAGCCCTACAGCCAGAGAGAAGAGGTCACCGTGGCTCGTGGTCGACATCCCATCGAGCATGACCAGGTCCAACTTCCCGTCCAGATTGAGGTCGACGACCTGGTGGACGTGGGGAGCCAGTCCCTGAGAGACAACGGGCGCCTTCAGGTCGAAGCCGCTGCACGCCTGCCGCGGGTTGAGCAGGAGGTGGGCCGACGCATCGGACGGGTTCACGAGCACGAGTTCCCGCTTGCCGTCTCCATTGAAGTCCACCAGGGAGAGGGAACGCCCCCCGATGGAGTCGGACTCCAACCGCTGGACCTGGAACGAGCCATCTCCCTTGGAGAACAGCAGCGTCAGGGAGTCAGCGCGGGCGGCGACGAGATCCAACAAGCCATCCCCGTTGAGATCCTCGGACTCCAGATCCTGGATGGAGGAGATCGCACTGTCGCCGATTCTGACCGCGGACCGGAAGGAGCCGTCGCCGATGCCGAACAGGAGGCTCACGTTGGCCCCGTGGCCCACCGCGAGGTCCAGCCGGCCATCCCGGTCGAAGTCCCCGTGCTCGAGCGACGTGGGACGGACCATCCCCGTCAGGTGCGTCGCGGCGCGGAAGGAGCCATCTCCGTTGCCCCTCAGCACGCTCACCGAGTCGTCATCAGGGTTGCTGACGGCCAGATCCAGCCGGCCATCCCGGTCGAAGTCCCCGGCCGTGACGGAAGCAGGCGAGGCACCCGCTTGCAGGCGCACCGCCTCCTGGAAGGAGCCGCCCCCGCTGCCCCGCAGCAGGCTCACGGAGGCATCGCCCCGGTTGGCGACGGCCAGGTCCAGCCAGCCATCCCGGTTGAAGTCCCCGGCCACGAGGGCCACCGGTTGGTCCGCCACGGCCAGGCGCACCGCCTCCCGGAAGGAGCCATTCCCCATGCCCCGCAGCAGACTCACGGAGGCGTCGCCCTGGTTGGCGACGGCCAGGTCCAACCGACCATCCCGGTCGAAGTCCTCGGCCACGAGGGCCACGGGTCGAGCCCCGACCCGAGCAAGCGCCCCCTGCTGGAAGGTGCCGTCACCCTGGCCGAGCCGCAGTCCCACGGCGTTGTCGTTCTCGTCGGCGATGGCGAAGTCGGGCCGGCCATCATGATTGAAGTCCCCGGTGGTGACGGCGGTGGGTCTCGTGCCCACGGGCCTGAGGCGGCTCCGCGAAAAGCGCGGAGTGTTGTCGAGCTCGACGTCCTCCAGCACCTGGCGACCCACGAGCAGTCCGTCCACCAGGGCCGAGACGCGCACCGTCATGCCCGTGAGGCGCCGGGGCGGCAGGTCCCGCGAGGTGTCCCAGAGGAAGGAGTGGGCCTGTCCGGCCACGTCGGGCGTGGTCGTGACGCCGTGGAGCCCCTCACGGGTGGGACTCGCGGCCGGGGTGGCATGGCGGAAGGTGCCCGTCCCGGAGGCGTCATATTCGACGCGGATGTCGACGGGCGCGCCCGAGAGCCGCCGGACCCGGTACTCGAGGGGGGTGCAGCCACCGTCCGGAGGCAAGGAGACCTGGAGGACCTCCGCCTCGGGACGAGGAGTGACTGGCGCCGAGGGTGACGAGACAGGCCCCTCCGCCTTGTCATCCAGGGACTGCACGGTGAACGTGTACGCGGTGCGGGGATTGAGTCCGGAGAAGGAGGCCGTCGTCACCCCTCCCTCCGTGGAGACCTTCACCGCCCCCGGGTGGGCCCGGACGAGGTAGCCGCGCACGGGGTGGCTTTTCTTGAGGAAGCCCCCCGTCTTCTTGGGAGGTTTCCAACGCACCGCCACCACGCCGTCCGAGGAGGTAGCGGTGACCTCCGTGGGAGCCTCCAAGCGGCCTTCTGCGCAGCCCGCGAGAAGGAAGCCCCCCAGCACGACCAGACAGCACACGAGACGACGAGATGCAGACATCAACAGCCCCCCCGGCGAAGAGATGAATCGCGAACCTCACACTCCGGCCAGGCGAGATGCCGGAACAAGATATGGAGGAACGCCCCGGCGGTCCATCTCCGCGTTACGCTGGCGCACGGAGTACACCCCCAGGAGCCCATGCCGCGTCGTCCCCCCTCCACCGCCGCTGAAGGAAAACCGACACCCGCCGCCCTGCCGCCCGAGCTCGCGCGAGGAGACGCGTTCACCTGGCATTCGGAGAGCGACGAGCCCACACCCACGCGCCTGTCGCCCGTGGATGACCGGCTGAGCGCCGATGCGGCGCTCAAGCGCGTCCGCCGGGGCGAGTTCCTCCTGTACACCGGTGACTTCCACAACGCGAAGCAACTGCTCGGCGCGCTGAGCCGGCGGCTCTCCCGTCCGGCGGGGGGCCGCTCGCCGCTGGAGGCGTTCCGGGCCGAGCGTCGGGCGCGGCAGCTCGAGCACGAGACCCTGTCGCGCATCGTGGTGGCGCTCGACCGCGCCTACCAGCTCGGCCTCTCGCGGGCCCCGGACGTGTCGCTGGCCTGCCGGCAGGTGTGGGGCGAGCCCGAAACGGACGTCACCGTCGTCCCGCTCAAGCAGTTGCTCGGCATGCTCGGGGCCGCGGAGTGGCGGCGCAAGGGCCTCGCCGTCCCCGGCCTCACGGGCCTGCTCCATCCGCACTACGGCGTCTACCTGCCAACCCGCACCGACTACGTGGAGCTGCTGCTCTCGCTCTCCAACGTGAAGGGCAAGCGCGTGTTCGACGTGGGCACCGGAACGGGCGTGCTCTCGTTCCTCCTGCTCCAGCGCGGAGCGGCGTCCGCGGTGGCCACGGACTGCGACAGCCGGGCGGTGACCTGTGCGCGAGAGAACGCGGAGCGGCTCGGCCTCGCCAAGCGCTTCCAGGTGCTGGAGGCCGACCTCTTCCCGGAGGGGCAGGCGGATCTGGTGGTCTGCAACCCGCCGTGGATTCCCGAACCCCCCAAGAATCGGGTGGACCGCGCGGTGTTCGACGAGGACAACCAGTTCCTGCGGCGCTTCCTGGAAGGGCTCCCCGCCCACCTCACGCCTGGAGGAGAGGGGCTGCTCATCATCTCGGACCTCGCGGTGCTGCTGGGCCTGCGCCCCCCCGGGTGGCTCGAGGAGCAGTTCGCGCGCTGTGGCCTGACGGTGAAGTGGAAGCGGTCCACCCCGGCGCGTCACTCCAAGGCGAAGGACCGGTCGGATCCGTTGCACGCGGCGCGCTCGCGCGAGGTCACCACCCTCTACGGCCTCACGCCCGAAGCTCCCCGCTCCTAGCCGACCTGTCCTGCTGGTGCCGTGCGCGCGTTCATCACCATAGGCAAACGTGCGCAGGCTCGCATGACTCGATGGCGAATCATCAACACAGCGAAAAGGCCCATACTCCGCTGGGTACAGTGGAAAACCGTCGTAGACATGGAGCCCAGGTGCTTCTTGATGTTTAAAGAATTTTGGTGCACATGAGCTAGCCGAGCATCGACGACGCGCCTCATCGGGGGGGGACTGTTGTTTCGCATTAAACCCACGCATGTATGCGGTCCTGTTGCGTTTCTCGGCCGCGAAGCACGCCACTGGTTGATGGCTCTGGTGGGGGTGCTCGCCGTGGGGCTCGGCACCGCGGCTCCCGCATCCGGGGCGGAACCCGCCCAGGGGGACGAGGGGCTGACCCGCCCACCGTCAACGCAGCTGGTGGCTCTCGGGCGAGCCCTGTTCTTCGACACCGCCCTGAGCGCGAATGGCGCGGTGGCGTGCGCGAGCTGCCACCGGCCGGAACGGGCCTTCGCCGATGACGCCGCCATCTCGAGCGGCGTCCATCATCGGAAAGGCACTCGCAATGCCCCCAGCCTCCTCGCCGTGGCACGAGAGAGGAATTTGTTCTGGGACGGGCGGCGCACCTCGCTGGAGTCGCTCATCCTCGATCCGCTCCTCCACCCCAATGAGCACGGAATGGCAAACCCCGCTGACCTCGTGCGGCGCGTGCGCGAGCGGCACTCCGCCGCTCATTCGCTCGCATTCGCGGGAAGGGATGTTTCGGCGGACACCATCGCTCGGGCGGTCGCGGCGTACGTACGCACCCTCGAACCCGGCGACTCGCCCTTCGATCGCTTCCAGTTCGGTGGCGACACCGCCGCTCTCACCGAAGGACAGCAGCGGGGCCTGAAGCTGTTCATGGGACGCGCCGAGTGCAGTCGCTGTCACCCCCTCGGGCCCCAGGCAGCGCCTTTCACAGACGGAATGTACCACTCGGGAGAAACGCGGACGGACTTGCAACCTCGACTGCACCTGGTTGCCCGTGAGCTGGCACGGCTCCCCGAGGCGGAGCGCTTCGCCGCGGTGGCCTCGCGTGAGGATGTTGCCGCGTTGGGGCGCTTCGTGGTGACGCTCCGCCCCGAGGACATCGGGCGCTTCCGCACCCCCAGCCTCCGCA
>NZ_DASVSO010001038.1:0-10407 GCF_036388035.1 Archangium sp. | reverse complement strand
ACTCCGCACCTGCCGCACCACGTCGAACGAGGTGCAGCCCGCGGGCTTGTCGATGACCAGGACGCCGTCCATGCTCGCCTCTACCGGCAGCCGCGAGCGCGACTACCAGCCTTCCTTGTCCTTCACTTCGCGCAGCAACCGCTCGATGCGGTCTCCACGCTCCAGCGACTCGTCGAAGGAGAAGAAGATCTCCGGCGACACGCGCAGGTTGACCGCCTCGGTGACCTCGCGGCGGATGAAACCCTTGGCCGCCTCGAGTCCCTTCTGGGTGTCCTTGCGCTCCTGCTCGGTGCCAATCATCGAGTAGAAGACGCGCGCTGTCTTCAGGTCCTGCGACACCTTCACGCCCGTGAGGGTGATGTAGCCGATGCGCGGATCCTTCAACTCCCCCCGGGTGAGGATATTCGCGATGGCCGCCTGAATCTCCTGCCCCACCCGCTCCGGCCGATTGCTGGTACTCATTTCTTCTCCCAATCCCTCGGGTTGCGCAGGCTGCGAGCACGGGCCCGCGCCTCCTCCAACGAGTCCGGTCGCTCCGTCGGCGAGCCAGCGCGACCCGCCTCCGAGGCTGGCCGCTTGCTCTCCCGGCCGTCGTGCCGGCGCTCCCAGTCCACCATCCCCTCGGCCTCGGCGAGGGAGCGATCTCCCCGGTTCAAGCCGGCGATGAGCTCCTCCACATCCGCCTCCGGGCCCGCCTCCTCGTCCTCGCCGTCCTCGAACTCCTCGGACGGCGCTTCTTCATCCCGCTCATCGGGCAGGGGCCGACCGGGGGTGTAGAGCGTGTCCCCGAAGCCCATGATCTCCGTCTGACGGGAGATGAGCGGCGCTACGTACATCTCCTCCACGAAGTGGATGATCTTCTCCATCTGCTCGTCGACGTGACGGCGGTCGTTGCCCACCACCGCCAGCGCGAGCGTGGCCTTCTGCCAGAGATCCTGATCATCCACCTCGGCGACGGCCACGTTGAAGCGGGCCTTCACCCGATCCGTTATCCGGCGGAGCACCTGCCGCTTGGCCTTGAGGGAACCGCTCTCTGGAATCTGCAGGGTCAGACGAGCGACACAGACGAACATGACACGAAGCCCTCAACCCGGTGACCACGCCTGGACGGCGGGCCACCGGGTGCGTTCCGGTGGTGGAAGACAGCGGCCGGAGAGGACTAGCTCAGGCTCGGCCGCGTCTCCTCGATCTCGTAGGCCTCGATGATGTCGCCCGGCTTGAGATCGCTGTAGTTCTCGATGCCGATACCGCACTCGAAGCCCTGGCCGACTTCCTTCACGTCGTCCTTGAAACGGCGGAGCGAGGCCATGCGGCCGGAGAACAGCTGCTTGCTGTCGCGCAGCAGGCGGACATAGGCACCACGCTTCATCACACCGTCGAGCACCGCCGCACCCGCGATGGTCCCCAGCTTCGGCACGTTGAAGGTGTTGCGAACCTCGGCGCGACCCAGCTTGCGCTCGGTGCGGATGGGCTCGAGGAGGTCCTCCATCGCCTTGCGCACGCCGTCGATGAGCTCGTAGATGATGCCGTACGTCTCCAGCTTCACCTCCTGAGCCTTCGCGGCGGCCTCGGTGCCGGACTCGGGCTTGACGTTGAAGCCCAGGACCAGACCCTTGGAGGCGGCCGCGCGCATCACGTCGCCCTCGGTCATGGCGCCCACGCCCGAGTGGATGATCTCCACGCGGACCTTGTGGGTGGAGAGCTTCCGGACGGCCTCGCTGACAGCCTCGGCCGAGCCCTGCACGTCCGCCTTGATGACGAGCCGCAGCTCCTTGGGACCGCCGCCCGCCTTCGTCTTGGCGAAGAGTTGCTCGAGCGTCTCGCGGGTGTCGGCCTTGCCGAGATCCGCCTCGCGACCCTTCATGGCGCGGTGGCTGGCGATCTCCTTCGCCGCCTTCTCATCGGCCACGGCGTTGAGGGTGTCACCCGCAGTGGGCACGCCGGACAGGCCGATGACCTCCGCGGAGTAGCCCGGGAGCACTTCCTTCACGCTCTCGCCGCGGCTGTTGTTCATCGCGCGGATGCGGCCGAAGTGGGTGCCGGTGACGATGGCGTCGCCCACCTTGAGCGTGCCCTCCTGCACCAGCACGGTGGCCACGGGACCGCGGCCCTTCTCCAGCTTGGCCTCGATGATGGCGCCCACCGCCGGACGGCTCGGGTTGGCCGTGAGCTCGAGCACCTCGGCCTGCAGCGCGAGGTTCTCCAGCAGCAGGTCGATGCCCATCTTCTGCTTGGCGGACACGGGGACCATGATGGTCTCGCCGCCCCACTCCTCGGGCGTGAGCTCGTAGTTGGCCAGGTCCTTCTTCACGCGATCCGGGTTGGCGCCCGGCACGTCCATCTTGTTGATGGCGACGACGATGGGGACCTCGGCGGCCTTGGCCTGCTTGATGGACTCCACCGTCTGCGGCATCACGCTGTCGTCGGCGGCCACCACCAGCACCACGATGTCCGTCACGTTGGCGCCACGGGCGCGCATGGACGTGAAGGCCTCGTGACCCGGGGTATCCAGGAAGGTGATGTCACCGCGCGACGTCTTCACCGAGTAGGCGCCGATGTGCTGGGTGATACCGCCGGCCTCGCCGGAGGCCACGTTGGCGGCGCGGATGGCGTCGAGCAGGCTCGTCTTGCCGTGGTCGACGTGGCCCATGACGGTGACGACCGGCGGACGCGGACGCTCGTCCTCGGGACGCTCCTCCACCTCGGGCAGGAAGTCCTCGACCTCGAAGCCGGCCTTCTCCACGCGCCAGCCGTAGTCGGTGGCGAGCAGCTCGGTGGTCTCCGAGTCGATGATCTGGTTGGCCGTGGCCATCTTGCCCAGGCCCATCAGCTTCTTGATGAGCTCGGTGGTGCGCACACCCATGCGCTGACCCAGGTCGGACAGGGCGATGCCCTCCTGGATCTTGATGACCTTCTTCTCCTCGGCCATCTGGGTGATCTGCGTCTTGGCGCCCTTCTTGGTGGGCTTCTTCTTCTTGCCGCGCACCGGGATGGTGACGCGACCCCACACGAGATCGGAGATCTCCTGCTTGGAAGGACCGCCCTCGCCACCCGGACCGCGCTTGCCGCCGCGTCCAGCCTTCTCCTTCTCCTTGTTCTTGGAGACGTCGACGAGCTCGCGGCCACGGCCCAGGTGATCCGGGACGACCTTGAACTCACGCACCTCGCCGATGGCCTTCTTGCCCGGGGCCATGGGGTACTGCCGGCCCTGACCCGAGGTGGGCGTCACACGGCGCACCTGGATGAGCGGGCGCGAGATGACGACGGCCTGGGTGGCCGTGGGCCGCAGCGAGCGGGGATCCTGCGTCACCGGCTGGTGCGGCACGCCGCCGACCATGGTGGTACCCGGCGCGCCGGGCTGACCCGCCGCCCCGGAAGCACCGGAGCCCTGAGCGGGGACGCCCGGGCCCGAGGGACGCACCGGACCGGAGACGGGACCCCCCGGACGCTGGTACTGGCTGGGAGCGCCGCGCTGGTACTGGCTGGGAGCGCCACGACCCTGCTGGCCGGGACCCCCGCGATTGTACTGGCCGGGACCGCCCGGACGACCACCCTGCTGACCAGGACCGCCGGGACCACCCGGACGACCCTGACCCTGACCCGGACCACCGGGACGGCCAGAGGCCATGCCGGGCGCACCCGAAGAAGATGCCCGATGGGCACCAGAAGACGGATGCGAAGGCGTCCGGACAGAGGGGGGAACCGCCGAAGGCGGGCGGGGTGGCAAGCTGGGTGACTCCTTGACAGAGGGAGGCTGCTGAGCGGCGGCAGCCGGGGCACGCGAGGGCTCCGCGGGACGCGGCGCCTCGGTGGTGGTGGCGACAGGGGACTGCGGCGCGGCGGGGCGCGAGGGCTCCGCGGCGGCGGCCGGCGGCTGAGCAGCGGCGCGGGGCGCCTCGGCGGCAGCGACGGGCTGAGCAGGGGCCGGCGTCTCCGCGGGGGCAGCCGGCTGAGCGGCGGCGCGGGGCGCCTCGGCGGCAGCGACGGGCTGAGCAGGGGCCGGCGTCTCCGCGGGGGCGGCCGGCTGAGCGGCGGCGCGCGGGGCCTCGACGGCGGGCGGGGCCTCGGCACGAGGAGCCTCGGCCACCGGAGCCTCGGCGCGAGGAGTGTCGGCCACGTGAGCCTCGGCGGCCGGCATCTCCGCGGCGCGGGGCGCCTCGGAGGCCTCTCCCTGCTCGGACATGTCACCGGACGGGGAGCCGGGGCTCGGCGCGGCCTTGCGGCGCACCACGAAGCCCTTGGCCGCCACAGGGGCCGCGGCCTGCTTCGGCTTGCGCTTGTCCAGGATCTTCTGGACCGCGGCCGTGGCCTGGTCGTCCTCCAGGGAGGACGAGTGGCTCTTGACGTCGTAGCCGAGCGAAACGAGCTCGGTCACGACCTCTTTGGTGTCGAGCTCGACCCCATGGTCCTTGAGCTCCTTGGCAATCTCGTGAACGCGCTTCTTCGACATACCTTGCTTGGCCTTTTGCTCCGCCGACAACCGGGCGCAGCACCCTAATCCAAAAATGTGTGCGAGTGGTGCCTAACGCCCACTCCCCCCGGCTGCTCACCGCGAGGCCGGTCCCGACTCCAACGCCTGCCCGAGTACTGATGGGTCAACCAGACCCACCTTCCCCCGGAAAGCCCTGCCAAAGGCCTTCCGTTTCACCGCCGCCGCCAGGCACCCGACACCACAAAGGTAAGCCCCCCTCCCGGGGACCCGCCTGGCCCTGTCCACCACCACTCCACCCTCGGGGCCCACCGCCAACCGGGTGAGCTCCTCCTGCGCCCGCCGGGCGCCGCAACCGATGCAGCATCGCACCGGTCCGGCGTTCGCCGGGAGTTCTTCTTTTCTACTACTACCGGAACGAGCCTTCAGGCGCATCCCCCCTGCCGTCCAAGCAAGCGTGAGACCCTACTACGCACCCGCCGGTTCGGCCGCCGGGGAAGAGGACGAGCCGCGCTCGGCATTGAGCTCCGCCCGGAGCTTGGCCTCTTCCACCAAATAGTTCTCCGCCGCGCTCTTGAGCTGGCGGGCCTTCTTGATGCCCACCCCGGGCACATCGCCCAGCTTGGCCAGGTCCTTCTCGTTGGCCAGCTCCTCGACCGTCCGGTAGCCGGCCAGGCCGAGCTGCTCGATGGTCTTCTCGCCCATGCCCCGGACGCGGGCCATGCGCTCGGTCTGACTGAGCTCGTCCGGATGACGACGCGCCTCGGCCTGCCGGGCCTGCTCGCGCTCGCGCTCCATGCGCGACAGCTCCGCCGAGTCCAGCGACATCTGCTTGCGGGCTTCCTCCTGCATGGCGGGAATGCGCGACGGGTCCACCCCCGGAATCTGCGACAGCACCTCCGGATTGGCCTCGGCGATGTCCTTGGCCTGACGGAAGCCGTGGGCGTAGAGGGTCTCGACCAACATCTCGTTCACGCCCGGCAGGGCGCCGAGCGAGCGGTTGGCGAACTCGCGCATCTCGCGCACCCGGCTCTCACTGTTGATGTCCAGCTTCCAACCGGTGAGCTGAGCGGCCAGGCGCACGTTCTGCCCGCGGCGGCCGATGGCCAGGGACAGCTGGTCATCCGGGACGATGAGCTCCATGGCGTGGTTGGCCTCGTCGATGATGACGCGGCTCACCTCGGCCGGGGCCAGGGCGGCGCACACGAAGCGCGCCGGATCCTCGTCGAAGGGGACGATGTCGATCTTCTCGCCGCGCAGCTCCTGCACCACCGCCTGCACGCGGCTGCCCTTCATGCCGACGCACGCGCCCACCGGGTCCACGTCCGAGTCCCGGCTGGACACGGCGATCTTCGCGCGCCCGCCCGGCTCACGCGCCGCGGCCTCGATGACGACGATGCCCTCGGCGATCTCCGGCACCTCCATCTCGAACAGCTTGGTGAGCAGGTTCACGGAGGCGCGGCTGAGGACGATCTGCGGGCCCTTGGACTCGCGCAGCACGTCCAGCACGTAGGCCTGGACGCGATCGCCGGCGCGGTACGTCTCGCGGGGCACCTGCTCGCGCACCGGGAGCACCGCCTCGGCGCGGCCCAGGTCCACGATGATGTTGCCGCGCTCGAAGCGCCGGGCGATGCCGGTGACGATCTCGTTGCGCCGGTCCTTGTACTCGTTGAAGACGTTCTCGCGCTCGGCGTCGCGGGTGCGCTGCAGGATGACCTGCTTGGCCGTCTGGGCCGCGATGCGCCCGAAGCCGCGGCGGAACGTCTTGAGCCGGAGGATGTCGCCGTACTGGTCGTCCTGGGCCTTGGCCTCGGCCGCGTCCTCGTCACGGTAGAAGATCTGGAAGACGAGCTCGTCGCCCGGCTCCACTTCCATGCCCTTCTTGTGGGCCTCGTCGAGGGAGATCTGGTTCACCGCCTGGACAGGGTCGGTGATGGTCTCCACCACGGTGATGGCCTGGAAGAGCTCCACCACGCCCTTGTCCGGGTCGTACTTCGCCTCGAGGTTGCGCTCCTGGCCAAAGTGCTTCTTGGCCGCGGTCGTCATCGCGTCCTCGAGCGTGGCGATGAGCACGCCCCGTTCGATGCCCTTGTCCTTGGCCACCTGGTCCAGGACGAGGTTGAGGTTGATGTTGGGGTTGGCTGGCGTGGGCATCATCTTCTCCAAAGGTTCCACGGGCGCGCCCGCGCGAGGGCGCACCCTGTATGTGGACTGCTAGAACTCGAACTCCAGATTGGCCTTGGCGATGTCCTTGAAGGAGATGCGGAAGCTGCCCGCCCCTTCCACGTCCACGCTGATGGCGTCGGCCGCCACCTCGGTGAGCGTCCCGGTGAAGTTCTTGCGCGGCGGCTCCCCGATGGGACCGAAGGTCTTCACTTTGACCTTCTGACCCTTCACCCGCTCGAAATGCACGGGCTTCTTCAGGGGCCGGTTCACTCCGGGGCTGGAGACTTCCAGGTTGTACTCGTGGGGGACGAGGTCCTCCACGTCCAGCACCGTGTCCACCGCGCGCGACACCTGCGAGCACTCGTCCAGGCCCACCCGTCCACCCGGCTTGTCGATGAACAGGCGCAGGACCCAGCCTTCGTGCTCGCGGACGAACTCCACCTCGAGGAGCTCCAGCCCCTCGCCCGCAACGAGGGGCTCGAGCAGCTCCTGTGCCCTTGCCTCCACCGTTTGCTTGATGTTCTCCGCCATAGGCCGCGAAACTGCTTGACTCCAAAAACACAAAAAGCGGGCGCAGCGGCCCACTTTTCGAGGAAACTGCATCGAAAAATGTCGGCGGCGTCCGTAGCACACGCCACCCCGGGGTGCAAAGGTTTACGCACCCCTGTCATGCCATCCAACAGTCCCCCCCGGGGTAGGGATTCCCAGGGTTTCCGCGAACGGGGACCCGTTATAACGACCGCATGCACCTCATCGCCGCAGCCCAGATGGTGTCCACCGCGGACAAGGTCCACAACCTCGATTCGGCCACCCGGCTCGTGAGGCGGGCCGCCGACCTGGGTGTCCGCCTGGTGGGCCTCCCCGAGAACTTCAGCTGGATGGGGCCGGAGGGCGAGCGCGCCGCCGCCGCCGAGACGCTCGAGGGCCCCACGCTCTCGCGCATGGCCGAGCTGGCACGCGAGCGCCGCGTCACCCTCCTGGCCGGCTCCATCCTGGAGCAGGGCGCGCCCGGCGGTCGCCTCTACAACACCACCGTCCTCTTCGGGCCGGACGGCTCGCGGCGGGCGGTGTACCGCAAGATTCACCTCTTCGACGTGGACGTGGGCGATGGCACGCCCTACCGCGAGTCCGAGGCGGTGGCCCCGGGCGCCGACGTGGTGGTGGCGGACACGGACATGGGCCGGCTGGGCCTCTCCATCTGCTACGACCTGCGCTTCCCCGAGCTCTACCGCCGGCTGGCGCGCGAGGGCGCCACCTTGCTGGCCGTGCCGGCGGCCTTCACGCTGATGACGGGCAAGGACCACTGGGAGGTGCTGCTGCGGGCGCGCGCCATCGAGAACCAGTGCTACCTCTTCGCCCCGGCGCAGGGCGGGCGGCACTCGGCCCAGCGCGTCACCTGGGGCCACGCCATGGTGGTGGACCCCTGGGGGCTGGTGACGGCCCGCGCCTCCGAGGGCGAGGGCCTGGCCGTGGCGCCGGTGGACCCCGAGCTGCTCGCTCGCATCCGGAAGAATCTGCCCTGCCTGCAACATCGACGACTGGACTGAAGCGTCCAAGGGCACGTGATGTGCCCCCTGGGTCCCGGGACCATTCCCCTATACACTGCGTGGCCGGACCCCCCCAACCGTGAACATTCGCTGCTCCCACATGGTGTTCGTCCTCGCGCTCGCGGGCCTGTCCGTGGGCTGCCCCGCCGATGAGAAGCCCGCGGCCCCAGTGCAGGCGCCCGCCGCACCTCCTCCGGTGCGACGCGCCCAGCTCAAGGGGCTGCAGGGGGACGTGAAAGTCAAACGCGCGGCGGGGGATGAGTGGCTCCCCGCCCAGGAGGGCCTGCCCCTCTTCGAGAACGACAAGGTGCGGACCGTGGCCGGCGCGGGAGCACAAGTCGTCTTCGCCAACGGCAGTGTGGTGAACCTGGGCGAAGACGCGCTGATCGGCATCGCGGAGACGCGACCGAAGCCCGGTCAGGAGCGCACGGACCTCACGGTTCTGCGCGGGCGGGTGGATGCCGAGCTGGAGGATCCAGCCCGGCAGTCACTCTCCGTCACCACGCCAGCGGCCACCGTCCGGGCCGGAAGGGAGATCGTGTTCCAATGAAGGGTTCCCTCCTGCTGGCCATGCTCGCGCTGGCGCCCGCCGAGGCCGTCGTGCGCGATGGAGAGTCACTCGCCCAGGTGGCCCAGCGCACGCTGGGAGACCGCGGCGGTGCCAGTGAGCTCAAGGCGCTCAACGGATTGAAGGAAGACGCGGTGGCTCCGGGCACGAAGCTGAAGCTGCCAGGGCCGGACCGGGCTCGGGCGCAGAACGTGCTGGAGACGGCGCGCAACGCGGTCAAGCACGCGGACGCCAAGGCGGCCCGGCGCGAGGAGGCCGAGGCCAAGCTGAAGGAGGCCGAGGCCCACTTCCAGCACGCACGCTACGAGGCCGCCGCCCAGACGGCGGACGGGGCGTGGAAGCTGCTGTCGGCGAGCGGCTCGCAGCCCACCGGCTTCACGGTGGCGGTGGCCGACGACGGCACCACCACGGTGAAGTCCACCTCCGGGCAGCCCGTGCGCGTGGAGGCCGCGGGCGTCACCCAGTCGGTGGACGTGGGACAGGTGGTGCGCGTGGACAAGGGCCAACCGCCCTCGCCGCCCCGGCCTCAGCTCGGCGTGCCCCAGCCCACCCAGCCGGCCGACAAGCTGAAGATGACCGTGCAGCCCGCCAAGGGCGGCCTGGGTCCCGTCACCCTCGCCTGGCGCGCGGTGGAGGGCGCCGAGGGCTACGAGGTGGAGCTGGTGCCCGTTCGGGGTGAGAAGCGGGTGCTGACCGCCTCCGCGCCCCAGGTCCGGGTGGCGCTGCCCGCCGGCGCCTACCGCTGGAGCGTGCGCGCGCTGACCCGCGAGGCGCGCTCGGCGGCCTCGCCCGAGCAGGGCTTCGAGGTGGCCGAGGCTCCAGCCAAGGGCATCAACATCGAGGTGCAGTCCACGAAGTGGAAGTAGCGAGGGAGGAGCGTCCCCATGCGGCTCTTCAAGACCATCCTCCTGCTGATGTTGGTGGCCAGCCTCGTGCCCACGGTGATGGTGGGCTGGCTCTCCGTGTCCGACACGCGCGAGCTGCTGGTGCGCGACGCCCAGGAGCTGGCGCAGGAGCGGGTCAAGCAGCTCAAGCTGAAAGCGGAGGGCTTCCTCGCCGAGCCCACGCGCGCGGCGATGGCCATGGCGCGCGTGCCCCACTTCTTCACCCTGCCGCTGGAGCAGCAGCAGACGTACCTGCGCGCGGTGCTCAACCAGAGCCGCGAGGTGCAGGCGATCACCCTCTTCGGGCCCGACGGCAAGCGGCTGCCGGGCCTGCAGGCCTTCGCCGTCAATGACGTGCCCCCCACCGCGCTGGCCGAGCACGAGGCCCGCGCCGTGGCGCTGATGGAGGGGCTGAGCGGCCTGGGCTTCACGGACGTGGTGTGGCGCGCCAGCGGTGAGGCCGTGGTGACGTTCGCCTTGCCCGTGGGCGAGCCCGCCCGGGGCTACATCGCCGCGGACGTGTCGCTGGCGGAGCTGCAGGCCATGCTCGCCCAGGAGCGCGTGGGCAGCACCGGCTTCGTCTACCTCGCCGACGCCAAGGGCCACATCCTCGCTGGCGGTGGCGGGCTGGTGGCCAACCAGGACGTCTCCCAGCGGCCCGTGGTGGGGCACCTGCTCCAGGGCGTGGCGCGCAGCCCGGACACGGACATCCTCCACGTGGGCAACTTCGGCGAGGGCGAGGACGCGGTGGTGGCCGCCTCCGCCACGCTGGCCGACCCGCATTGGGCCATCGTCTCCGAGCAGCCGGTGGCG
>NZ_DASVSO010001037.1:0-2481 GCF_036388035.1 Archangium sp. | reverse complement strand
AGGAGACCGCCTGAACCCGCCCCCCTCTTCCCAGTATGGGCTCACCGGGGCATGCGATACAGCACGATCTCGGAGCGTGGCGCGGGGAAGAGGTACTCCGCGCCCCGCTGCTCGCGCAGTGCACGCTCCGCCGCCGAGCCGCGCCGCACGCCCACCCAGCGCGGCTTCAACGCGTCGATGCGCGCGAGGTAATCCCTCACCTCGCCTTCGCTCGGCACGTACTCCACCCGCGTGCGGTAGTCCCGGGTGAAGAACTCCGAGAGGAAGTTCACCGACTCGTCATAGGTCACCACGTCGCCGGCCTTCAGCTCGCGCTCTTTGATGAGGTTCCACTCGGTGGTCCACAGCCAGTCCACCACCTGCAGCGCCGAGCGCTCCAGCGGATCCGCACGCAGCGCCCGCTTGAAGGACTTCGCATACATGAACAGATCCGCCATCTGGACCTGCGCGCTGGCCCCCTGCCAGAAGGTGACGCCGAGGAGCACCAGGAAGAGCAGGGACAGACCGGGCCGCAGCGGCCCGCGCACCAGCCTCGCGTGGACGACTCCCAGGGCCACCAGTCCCGCGGTGGCAACGCCTATCACGAAGCGTGGCCACCACGCCGCCTGCACCGTCAGCGCCACCAGCGCGAGCCCCAGGATGGGCAGGTTGCGCTTCCAGCTCCTCGGGCTCGCCAGCTCCAGCACCAGCAACAACAGACACGGCACCAGCAGATACGCGAACACCGGGCCGAAGCCTCCCGTGCGCACGTCCGGCCAGAAGGTGGGCGACTCCACGTACCAGCTCCGCAGCAGGTGCGCGAAGGCCCCGGGCGCGCCGAAGAAGAGCGGGCTCTCGCCGGGCGGCGTGCCATAGAAGGCGGCGGGATCGAACAGCCCCGGCAGCTCGGTGCCCAGCAGCGGCACCTTCACCTTGAAGGCCCACAGCGGGTTGCCCGTCTTCCACAGGTTCTGGAAGTACTTGAACGAGCCCACCGCCATCAGCGCGAGCAACGACAGCACCACGTCCCCCGCTCGCCGCCACCGCTCGCCCCGCGCCTCCCACAACTCCAGCGCGCCCCGAGCGGCCACCCACGGTCCGAGCATCAGCAGGTGGAAGGCCCCCGTCATCTTCGTGCCCGCGTACAGCCCGAGCGCCAGCAGGCACATCCACCGGTCTCGGGCGGTGGGACGCTCGCGCATGAAGAACACCGCCGCGCTCAGGAAGGCACCGCACGCCACGTCCACGTGCGTGCTCCACACCTGGAGGAACATGGGCGGCAGCAGCACCCACGCCGCGCCCACGCCCGCCGCGAAGGCCTTGCGTGCTCCCGCCGCATGCGCCCAGGCCGCCGTCACCGCCGCGCCCAGCACCGCGAAGGGAAGCTGCGAGCTGTCGTCCAGCCGGTTGTCGAGCGGGAAGATGCAGTTCCACGCCGCCAGCAGCTCCACGTTCTTCGGGTGGCTCTGCGTCCACGGCACCGACGTCTCGATCCAGTCCAGCGACGCGGTCTGGATGGCGTAGGCGGTGATGGGCACGTGGTACCACGTTGGATCCCACGTCCAGGACTTGTAGATCCACACCAGCAGCGAGGCGAAGAGCAGCACGCCCGCGGCGGCCACCACGGTGAGCACCGCCGGCTCGCGCTCCCGCCAGGCCTCGCGCGCCAACCGCGCGGGCGCGCCCAGGTCCGAGTGCAGCAGCGCCAGTGCCCGCTCACGTCCCAGCCGGCGCCACGCGCCCCACGCCGGCACCGCGAACACCCCCGGAGCCAGCAGCCCGAGCCACACCGGCCGCAACAGCCCCGGCACGCCCAGCGCCTGCATGGCCACGAGGATGAGAGTGGGCGCCACCAGCAGCGTGACGATGAGGCGGTGCGGCACGCCCTTGTCCGGGTAGAGCGCCGCCGCCACCAGCCAGCCGGCCCCCAGGCACATCAGCGTCTCGATGATCCAGATGATCCAACCCATGGCGCTCGCGGAGGCGGACAGTGCCCCAGCCCCGCCAGCCCCGCAAGCCGCGCGTCACCGCCGTGCGCCGCGCCGGGCGCTAGTCGCGGTCGTAGATGGGGTTCTCCGTCAGCCACGCCGCGAAGAGCGCGTCCGCGAAGGCCTTGCCGGGAATGAGCGCACCCCGGCTGCCCTCACCGGAGACCATCAGCCCCTTGTCCGGCAGGTAGGTGATGAGGAGGCTGTCGCCCTTGCGCACCGCGCGCAGCGACTGGACGAGCTGCTCCGAGTGCCGCCGCATCTCCGGCGAGCGCATCTCCGAGCTCTGGCCGAGGAAGTCGCGGAAGGCATCCGCGAGCTGCTCGCGCTTGATGCTGCGCCGGAAGTGGAGCTGAAGCTGCTTGGGCCCCTGGGCGGCGATGGCCTCCTTCGTGGAGGCCGGTTTCTGCTCCAGGTACAGGCCCCAGACATAGATCTCGAAGAAGAGCTTCTTCTTGAGCTCCATGTGGTCCAGGAGCAGCTCCTTGCCCTGGAGGGAGATGGCATCCGGTAG
>NZ_DASVSO010001036.1:0-36884 GCF_036388035.1 Archangium sp. | reverse complement strand
CCTTCACCATGCAGGAAGTGGCGAGCTACCGCGCCACGGGCGGGGAGAGACTCGCTCCGGTGACGCGGCTGGCGGTGGAACTGGGCCTCACGAACCGGGGGACCCGACCCTGGACCCCCACGCACGCGCAAGTGGTGGGCCCGGGCGGACGGTGGGACGCACAGGTGTGGCCCAGGGAGGCCCTCGCTCCAGGCAGTGAGCTTCGTGTACTGGTGGAGGTGGAGTTGCCCGGAAGCATCGCCCCAGGCCCCTACCTGCTCAAGCTCTGGGATGAGAGCGGGACGCGGACGGCCACCCTCTCGGGCGTGACGTTTCCGTAGTGCGAGACGTTGTGGGCTTCGGGCGCTGAGCCTGGAACGCTACCCCGGAAGGCAGTACCAGGGATCCGAGGGGTCGTGCTGCCCACAGGTGAGCCCGGGCCCGCAGGTGGAGGGGTTTTGGGGAGCGCACGTCTTCCGGCATTCGTAGCGAATGCAAACGGCCCCCGCAGGACACGAAAAGTTCTTGTCACACAACTGACGGCATTCCGTCCGCACCTCCCAGGGGCGCTGGGGAGGTGCCATGACCCGGCAAAGCTGGTCCTTGGGACAGGGATTCTTCCGGCAATCCGGGCCCAACATCTGCCTGCAAATGGAGGCGCCGTTCTTGTATGGAAGGCATTGTTGGCCGTCAGGGCAGGGACGGCCCTCGCACGTAGGCAGGCAGGAGGGAGGGCCATCGCGCCCCTCGGAACAGGAGAAGCCGGCGGGGCAGCTCGAGGGTTCATCCAGCCGGCAGGGACGACCGCACCATCCCGCCTGACAGAGGAGACCCCGCGCGCAGCCGAGACGAAGGGAGCGCGCGAGCACGTCACACCGCTCCCCCTCCTTCCGGTCTCCCAAGAGCGAGCACCTGCGGACCAGGGCCTTTCCGCTCCGGGTCTTGACGGGAAGGCATGCGAAGCCCGTCGCGCAATCCTTGTCCTCCATGCATGTGCTGTCCGTGCAGTAGAAGCTCAGTTCGCTCTCGACGAACAAGCAGCCGAGGGGTGAGTCACAGTCCGCATCGGTGTCGCAGACCCGCTCATAGGTCTGCAGGGCCCTCCGTACATCCTCGGAGAGCACGGGAATCAGGTTCGTCTCCCGAGTTGTCGGCGTGGCTGGCTGCCACAGCGTCATGAAGACGAGCCCCACCAACGGAAGTGGGAGAAGGACACAGGGGAGGACGACCAGGAGCACGTGCCATTTCATGGGAGGCGTCACTCCTGCTGAGAATCCTCATCCTGAGAATCCTCATCCGTTTCTAGCTCCGACAGCGGGCATCCTTTAGGGCAGATGTTGGGGTGGCCGAAGCCCTCTCGATTGCAACGCTTCCTCCACTCCGATGTTTCGAGCGTGCACGTAGGTGGCTTGTTGAGCCCCATCAGGTCCCTGTGCAACGGCACTTCGACGCCACTGGACCGGGCCCAGGTGCTCCCGCAGCCCAACTCCATGGCCAATAGCAGCGTCAGCACCGGGACCCGTCGCGCCAAGGACTCCTCCAGCGTGTGAGAGCGGGAGGAGCCTACGCTCCCACGTCTCACTTCTGGAAGTCGTAGACGCTGCCCAGGTTGAGGATGCGCGTGAGCTCGTCGAGCGCCGTCATCGTCTCGCGGGCCAGCTGCGGATCCGCCAGGTCCTTGTTGGCGCGCAGGTCCTCGCGGTAGTGCCGCTTCACCCAGGTGGCGAGTGCCTCGTGCAGCTCCGGGGTGTAGAAGACGTTGGCCTTCACCGCGGCGCGCTCCGTGTCGGTGAGCCACACGCGCTGGCGCAGGCACGCCGGGCCGCCGCCGTTGTTCATCGACTGGCGCACGTCGAGGTAATAGACGCGCTTCACCGGGTTGTTCTCGGCCACCACGCGCTCCAGGAAGCGCCGCGCCGGCTCCGTCTCCCGCGCCTCCTCCGGCGCGACGATGGCCATGGTGCCGTCCGGCAGCGTCAGCACCTGCGAGTTGAACGGGTAGGCCTTCACCGCGTCGCGCGGGGGCAGCTCCTCGGCGGTGGCCAGTGCGTAGGTGAAGCCCTCGCCGAGCTTCTCGCGCAGCGTCTTCAGCAGCCCCTGGGGGTCCACGAAGGCCAGCTCGTGCAGCATGAGGAAGCTGCCGTTGCCCACCGCCATCACGTCCGTGTGGAAGGCGCCCGCGTCGATGCCCTCGGGGGCCTGCTGCGGCAGCAGCACCTGCGCCGGGTCCAACTTGTGGAGCCGCGCCAGCGCCTGGCTGGCCTCGAACGTCTGCCGGGCGGGGAAGCGGGTGGGGTGGCGCACGTCATCCCGCCACGCGCTCCGACCCCAGGCGAGCAGGTGCACGCCCTTGTGCCCGGGGGTGGAGAGCCGGGTGTGGTTGGCCGCGCCCTCGTCCGCGAAATGCCCGCCACCGGGCAGCGGGGCGTGGATGGCGAAGTGTTGCTCGTCCGCGAAGATGGAGCGCAGCACCGAGTGCGTCGTCTCCGCCTCCAGCGCCCGGTGGAACATCTGCTGGAGGTTGGCCGGCGTCAGGTGCATCCGCCCGTCCGCCGTGTCCTCCGAGGGCGCCCCCGTGGCCGCGTTCGCCGTCCACATGGCGGCGGAGCTGGAGGTGAGCCGCAGCAGGTGCTCGGCCTCGCGCCCGGCCCGGGTGATGACCTCCTCGTCCGTGCCGGTGAAGCCCAGGGCGCGCAGTGCCTTCAGCGAGGGCCTCGGCTGGGGCGGCAGCACGGCCTGGCCCACCCCGAGGCCCGCCACGAAGCGCATCTTCTCCAGGCCCTGGAGGGCGGCTTCGCGGGGGTGGCTCACCTCGCCCCCGTGGATGGTGGACGCCAGGTTGCCGGGCGAGAGACCGCCGTAATTGTGGGTGGGACCGACGATGCCGTCGAAGTTGTATTCGCGCATGGGATATGGAAACGCTCGTGGAGCGCCCTCCCTTAGCAAAGCGTCTCAAGCGTTTCCTCCGCTACCTGCTCGTCCGTGCGGCACTGGCCATCGTCGGCGGCCTGCCGCTGGGGCTTGCCCGGGGGTTGGGGGCCGGTTTCGGCCGGTTCGCCTTCGCCGTGGCCGGTGGGGAGCGCCGTAAGGCCTTGAAGTCCCTGGCCCGGGCCTTCCCGGAGAAGTCCGACGCGGAGCGGCATGCCCTGGCCCGCGCCTCCTTCCGCCACCTGGGCATGGCCGCCTTCGAGGTGGGGGCCACCGCCGCCATGGACCGGCAGCTCGAGCGCCTGGTGCACTGGTCGCCGGAGGACCGGGGCGTCCTGGACGCGGCGCTCGCCCGAGGCAAGGGCGTCGTCTTCATCTCCGGCCATGTGGGCAACTGGGAGTTGCTGGCCCGGCGGGTGGCGCGGGCGGGCTACCCCAGCCAGAGCATCGCCAAGGAGACCACCGACCCGAGGCTCACCGCGCTCGTCGAGCGCTTCCGGGCCCTCGGCGGGGTGCGCAGCATCTGGCGCGGCCAGGAGGGGGCGGCGCGGGCCATGCTGCGCGCCCTCAAGTCCGGGGAGATCCTCGGGCTGCTCATCGACCAGGACACGAAGGTGCAGTCCCTCTTCGTGCCCTTCTTCGGAGAGCTGGCGGCCACGCCCCGGGCGGCGGCGGACCTGGCGCTGCGCACGGGCGCGGCGGTGGTGGTGGGCTTCTGCCAGCGCGAGGGCGACGGCTACCGGTTGTGGATGGAGGAGGTGCCCTGGCGGGCGAGCGAGGACCGCGAGGCCGATGCCCTGGCCCTCACGGCCGCTCTCTCGCAGAGGATAGAGGCGGCCATCCGCCGGGCCCCGGAGCAATGGGTGTGGATGCACCAGCGTTGGAAGACGCGCCCTCCCGAGCCGGCGGGCGTGCTCGCGGCAGGAGCGCCTCCACCGACCCAGTGATAGAGAGTGGCCCCGTGCCTCGTTCCCTTCTTCCAGCCAGCCTCCTCGCCCTCCTGGCGGCCTGCACGCCGAATCCGGTGCCCGGCGGTGCCTCCGAGCCGCCCGCCGTGGTGATGCAGGGGGTGCAGCTGCGCTCGTACGAGGGCAGCACCCTGGCCATGACGGGGCAGGCCGAGCAGGCGACCTACCACCGCACGGGCGACCTCAGCGCCACCCAGGCCACCCTGCGCGTGCTGGACAAGCACCCGGGGCAGGGCGGGTCGGGCGACACGACGGTGCGCGCGCGGCTCATGGAGGGCAACCTGGGCACGCAGCGGATGGTGGCCTCGGGCGACGTGGAGGTGCGTACCTCCTCCGGGGTGGTGGCGCGCACGCCCCGGGCCACCTATGACGGGGCCGAACAGTCCGTGCGGGGCACCGAGGGCGTGCAGGTGAAGGGGCCGGACTATCGCCTCACGGCGGACACCTACTGGGTGTCCCTGCCCGACGGGCGCTACACCTTCGAGGGCTCGGAGCAGTCGGTGCAGACCGTCCTGGGAGCCACGCGTGATTGAGTACCTCGTGATGGCCTTCTTCGCGGGCCAGCCGGTGAAGCCGGCCGCGGGCGCCCCCGACGCGGGGGCTCGCCCCTCCACCCAGTCGCGGGCCCCCCAGCTGAGCGCCCCGGTGGAGATCTCCTCCAAGCTGGTGTCTGGCTCGCGCAGCCAGGCCAACTTCACGGGCAACGTGGTGGTGAAGCACCGGACGATGGACCTGCGGTGCGACGAGATGATCGCCCACTACAACGGCCCGCGCGAGGTGACGCGGGTGGAGTGCGTGGGCAACGTGCGCGCGGTGGACGGCGAGCGCACCGCCCAGGGCGAGCGGGCCGACTTCGACGTGCCCGCCGGGGTGCTGGTGGTGACGGGCAACCCCGAGGCGAGGGATGCGAAGACGCGCCTCCGGGGCTCCCAGGTGCGCCTGACGCTGGGCACCCGGAACTACGAGGTGGAGAACGCCGTCGTCACCGCCGATGCGGCCCCTCTGGCGCAGCGGCGCAAGGGCGGTGGCAGGGAGTCCCCCGCGCCGTCCACCCCGGCGGAGATCTCCGCCCGGCGGGTCTCCGGCACGCCCTCCCAGGCCGTCTTCACGGGCGACGTGGTGGTGAAGCACCGGACGATGGACCTGCGGTGCGACAAGATGATCGCCTCCTACAACAGCGCCGGTGAGGTGACGCGCTCGGACTGTGTGGGCAATGTGCGCGCGGTGGACGGCGTGCGGACGGCAAAAGGAGAGCGGGCCGAATTCAACGTACCCACCGGGGTGTTGGTGCTGACGGGCAACCCCGAGGCGCGCGATCCCACGACGCACCTGCGGGGCACCAGGGTGCGCATGACGCTGGGCAACGAGAATTTCGAGGTGGAGAACGCCGTCATCACCGTCGAGACGGCCCCGCTCCGCGAGCAGCAGCGCAAGGGCGAGGGGAAGGGCAACCCGGGCAGTGCACCGGGCAACACGAAGAGCGGGGGTACGAAGCAACCATGAGCGGGCGGTTGTGGGCCGAGGGCCTGGAGAAGACCTTCCGGCGGCGCCAGGTGGTCCGAGGTGTGTCCTTCCACGTCGCCCAGGGCGAGGTGGTGGGGCTGCTCGGTCCCAATGGCGCGGGCAAGACGACCAGCTTCAACATGGTGGTGGGCCTGGTGCGGCCCGACGCCGGCCGGGTGCGCGTGGAGGGGGAGGATCTCACCCACCTGCCCATGCACCGACGCTCCCGCCGCGGCCTGGGCTACCTCCCCCAGGAGGCCTCCATCTTCCGCAAGCTCACCGTGCGCCAGAACTTCCTGGCCGTGCTGGAACTGCAGAAGGGCCTGGACGTGGCCGCCCGCGAGCGGCGTGCCAGCGAGCTGCTGGAGGAGTTCGGCCTGGGCCATGTGGCCGACTCGCTCGGCGAGACGCTCTCCGGGGGCGAGCGCCGCCGCGCCGAGATTGCTCGCTCGCTCATCCCCAACCCCCGCTTCATCCTCTTCGACGAGCCCTTCGCCGGCGTGGACCCCATCAACGTGGGGGACCTCCAGCGGCAGATCGCCCACCTGAAGTCGCGCGGGCTGGGCGTCCTCATCACCGACCACAACGTCCAGGACACCCTGGGCATCTGCGACCGCGCCTACATCATCGCACAGGGTCAAATCCTGGAAGAGGGCACGCCGGAGCAGATTGCGGCCTCGGCCCGGGCGCGCGCGGTGTACCTCGGTGAGCGATTCCGCTTGCAGTCGGTTTGAAGCCCGAGAAACCGGCCCTAGATTGCGTCCGGGGAAGGGCCCTCGCCCCCCGGGACTGTCCCCGTCCACGTCCATTGTTGAACGTCTCCGGTGCGGGTGAGGCTGTGTAAGCCTTTGGAATAAAAGAAGAAATTCACACAATGCAAAGTGCAGGCCGGACTCTCGGACACTGGACGAAGTCAGAGGCCCTTGTTACTTTGGCACGGTCCTTGATGGCGGGTTGGCCGTCGAGGGGATTGTTGATCTGGTCGGGAGACCTCCGAATGGCGATGGAACTCAAGCAGAGCCTGAAGCTGTCGCAGCAGCTGGTGATGACGCCCCAGCTGCAGCAGGCCATCAAGCTGCTGCAACTCTCCCGGATGGAGCTGCTGGAGCAGGTCCGGGAGGAGATGGACCAGAACCCGCTGCTGGAGCAGCCGGACGAGACGCCCTTTGGCGACACTGCGGGCAAGGAGCCGGGCGAGGCCTCGATGGAGGCGGCGAACACCGAGATTCCCCCCGACATCGCGGACAACCGCACGCCGGACGCGGCGCCGGAGTTCAAGGCCGATGGGGATGGGCCGCCGGAGATCGACTGGGAGGCCTACCTCAACAGCTACCAGTTCAACGAGCCGACGACCGCCTCCAACAAGGGCAACGTGTCCACCGAGGACATGCCCTCCTTTGAGGCCAACCTCGTGGAGAAGGAGGACCTGGTCGACCACCTCCAGGAGCAGCTCGGCACGCTGCGGCTCAACGAGGCCGAGCGGCGCGTGGGCATGCTCATCCTCGGCAACCTGAACCACGACGGGTACCTGACGCTGGACGACGTGGAGGGAGACCCGCTCATCCGCCTGGCCAACGAGGCGGACGTGCCCATGTCGGTGGCCGAACGCACGCTGCGCCGCATCCAGAACCTGGAGCCCAAGGGCTGCGCCGCGCGGGACCTGCAGGAGTGCCTGCTCATCCAGGTGGCCGCGCTCAAGGACAAGCACGCGTCGCTGCTGGGCCTCATCATCAAGCGCCACATGAAGTACCTCGAGAGCAAGAACCTTCCGGCCATCGCGAAGGACTTGAAGGTGACGCTCGAGGAGGTGGTGGAGGCGTCCAAGCTGCTGCCGAAGCTGGACCCGAAGCCGGGCCGCAACTTCAGCGGGGACGACGCGCAGTACATCACCCCCGACGTGTTCGTCTACAAGCTGAGCGAGGACGACTACACGGTGGTGCTCAACGACGATGGCCTGTCCAAGCTGCGCATCTCGGGCATGTACCGCAACGCGCTGAAGACGGGCGGGGTGGGGCCGGGGCAGACGAAGGAGTTCATCCAGGAGAAGCTGCGCAGCGCGCAGTGGCTCATCCGCTCCATCCACCAGCGCCAGCGCACCATCTACAAGGTCACCGAGAGCATCGTGAAGTTCCAGAAGGACTTCCTGGACAAGGGCATCGCCCACCTCAAGCCGCTCATCCTCCGGGACGTGGCCGAGGACATCGGCATGCACGAGTCCACGGTGTCGCGCGTGACGACGAGCAAGTACGTGCACACCCCGCAGGGCATCTTCGAGCTGAAGTACTTCTTCAACTCGTCCATTGCCCGCGTGTCCGGCGAGGACACGGCGAGCGAGGCGGTGAAGCACCACATCAAGCAGCTCGTGTCGCAGGAAGACCCGCGCAACCCATACTCGGACCAGAAGATCGTCGAGCTGCTCAAGGCGCAGGGCACGGAGATCGCCCGGCGCACGGTGGCCAAGTACCGCGAGGTGCTCAACATCCTCCCGAGCAGCAAGCGCAAGCGCTACTTCTGAGCGCGGGTGGACTCAGGTTGCAAACTCCGGGGAAGGGGCTACACCCCGGAGTCCCATGAGCACCGAGAACGACCCCGTCCTCTACCGTGAGCCCACGCCCCTCCTCGTGTCTCCCGTGGCGCTGGAGGGGCGCGCGGTGCGCCTGGAGCCGCTGGCCTTGAGCCACGCGCCCGCGCTCGCCGCCGTGGTCGAGCCCGACATCTTCGAGCATTTCAACGTCGTGCTGCGCACGCCCCAGGACGTGGAGGCGTACATCTCCGACGCGCTGGAGGCGGCCGAGCGCGGGGTGGAGCGTCCCTTCGTCATCCTCGACAAGGAGACGGGCACGCCCGTGGGCAGCACGCGCTACCTGGACATCCAGCGCAAGCACCGCACCCTGGAGATTGGCAGCACGTGGTTGGCCAGGCGGGTGTGGCGCTCGCGGGTGAACACCGAGTGCAAGTACCTGCTGCTGCGCCACGCCTTCGAGGAGCTGAAGGTGATGCGGGTGCAGCTCAAGACGGACCGGCGCAACGTGCGCTCGCGGGCGGCCATCGAGCGCATCGGCGGGCGCTTCGAGGGCATCCTCCGCCACCACATGCTGGTGCGCGGCGGGGTGGTGCGCGACTCGGCGTACTACGGCTTCGTCGACACCGAGTGGCCCGAGGTGAAGGCCCGGCTGGAGCAGAAGCTGGCCGAGCGCTGAGCCCGCTTCAGGGCCGCATCGCGCGCTCCAGCGCGTCCTCCAGCACGCGCACTCGGACGGAGGGAAGGTAGAGCGCCTCCGCGCGCTGGCGGCCAGCGCTTCCCAGGGCCCGCCGCTGCTCGGGGTGCGCCACCCACCGCGCGAGCACCTCGGCGACCGCGTCCGCATGGGGCGGCACCCGGGCGCCACAGCTCTCATCGACGATCTCCCGGGCCCCACCCATGTCCGTCGTCAGCACGGGCAGGCTCGCGAGCATGGCCTCGACGAAGACGATGCCGAAGGGCTCGGGCCCGAGGTTGGGCTGGCAGAAGATGTCGGCCGCGGTGAGCAGCCTCGGGACGTCGGAGCGCTGGCCAAGGAAGCGCACCCGCTCGGACAGTCCCCGCGCGTCCGCTTGCGTCCGCAGGCGGGCCAGCAGGGCCTGCTCCTCGGGGCGTTGAGCGCCGCCCACCACCCAGCAGGCCCAGTCCTGCTCGCGAGGCAATCGCGAGAGCGCCTCCAGCAGCAGCTCCTGACCCTTCCATGCCTCCAGGCGGCTCACCTGGATGACGACCGGGGTGCCCTCGGCCACGGCCAGCTCCTGGCGCACGGCGAGCCGCACCCCGGGCTCCACTGGCGTCCGGTCCTCGACGGGGCAGCCGGTGACGAGCGGCGTGAGTCCGGGCAGCAGGGTGGACGCGGACGCGGCCGTGAAGCCCGAGTTGGCCAGGAGCGCGTCCGGTGGGAGCCACGTCAGCAGGCGATCCAACGCGAAGCCGGGCGCGAGTGGGCCGTGCAGGAAGAGGGCCTGTCGCTGGCCGAGCAGCGCCGGGGCCGCGGCGGCCTTCAGCCACGTGGAGTGGGAGAGCACCAGGTCCGGACGCCACGAAGACACGAGCCGGCGCAGCCGGAGCTGAGGGCCCACGAGCGTCCACGGCCGTCCCAGCCGCGCCGGGCCGAGCACCTCCACGGAGGCTCCCGCCGCTCGCAGCTCCGAGGCCAGCCGGCCCTCGAAGAAGAGCGCGAAGCGGTGCTCCAGCCGCCGGGGGGACTTCGCCAGCGTGACGAGGAAGGTCTCCACGCCTCCATAGAGGTTTCCCGCCGCCATATGGAGAACACGGCCAGCCACATTGCCTCCTCGGTGTCGGTGGAGCATCCGCTCTCCGATGTTGGCCTCGCGCGGCGGGCCCATCAAGGCCTGGATGCCCGGCGACCGGGAGAGCCGGTGCCGCGAACCGAGCCATCCCCGGAGGCGGTGGTAGGGTGCCCCGATGGCTTCCGCTTCGTCTCTCCGCTGCGCTGTGGGCGCGCTCGCCACGCTGGGGCTCCTCGCTGGCTGTGGCCGCACCGTGGCCGAGCCCGTCACCCTCGCCGACCTCGAGGGCCGCTCCCTCCAGCTCACCCTCACGGACGTGGACTCGCTGGAGCGGGACTCGACCGTGGGCGCCCACCGCGTCACCGTGGTGTTCTCCGCGGGCTCCACCTGTGCCCGGCTCGCCGAGGGCGTCACCGCCACCTTGAATGGCCAGCCCATGAAGCTCGAGCCCGGAGGCGTCCCCGACACCGGCGTCGGCGGACGCGAGGTGTGCGAGCCCCCGCGCGCCACCTTCGACTTCGACCCCGCGCAGTGGCGCGACGAGCCCACCGAGGACCTCCGCGTCATCCTCCAGGACGCCACCCACTCCGTGCTGCTCGTCCTCCACGACGCCAAGGCCAAGCGGAGCTTCCTGCGCTCCAGTGGCGCGCCCGACACGCTGCGGCGCGGGCAGACCTATACCTATGTGTGGCTCCCCGAGTCCGACACGCTCCAGGGCACTGTCGAGGCCAGCCTCATTCCCATCAATGGCCGCCCCGCGGCCGCGCTCCCCGTGCGGCAGGAGGGCAACTCGGCCCAGGTGGAGGTGCCCGGTGGCACCGTCGAGAGCAAGTACATCCTGCGCCTGAGCGGCACCGCGCCGGCCGAGGTGCTCACCTGCACCGGCGTGGCGCGCTGCACCGGGGGCCTGTTCCACTCCGAGGATGTCGAGGTCTCGGTCACTCCCTGAAGTCGCCCGCCTTGCCGCCGAGGGCTCCCTCCTCGCTGGTTGCCGTGCGTCGGTGTCCTCCCCACCCTGGGCAGGGTAGGCAACCGGAGGACACCCATCCATGGCCCAGAAGAATCCGCGCGAAGCAGGACCCAAGCCCCCTCTGCCCGGACAGGAGCAGTCCGCACCTGGCCTCGAAACGCAGATGACGCCCGAGCCGGACTACGGCCTCGACTCCTACAAGGGGCTCGGCCGGCTGAAGGGCAGGGTGGCACTCGTCACCGGTGGAGACAGTGGCATCGGCCGCGCTGTGTGCCTCGCCTTCGCCCGCGAGGGCGCCGACGTGGCCTTCGGCTACCTCAATGAGGATCCGGACGCCGAGGTGACCCGGCGCGTGGTGGAGGACTCCGGCCACCAGGTCATCTCCTTCAAGGGGGATCTCACCGACGAGAGCGTCTGCCGCAGGCTCATCGAGGACACGGTGAAGCGCTTCGGCCGCATCGACGTGCTCGTCAACAACGCGGCCTGGCAGGGCAAGAGCGTGGAGAAGTTCGAGGAGCTCACGGCCGAGCGCATCGAGCGCACCTTCCGCACCAACATCCTCGCGATGTTCCACCTGGTGCGCTACGCGCTGCCGCACATGAAGCCCGGGGCTTCCATCATCAACGTGGCCTCCATCCAGGCCTACCAGCCCAATCCAGGCATCCTCGACTACGCGTGCACCAAGGGCGCCATCGTCACCTTCACCAAGGGGCTGGCGCAGGAGCTCATCGAGCGCGGCATCCGCGTCAATTCCGTGGCCCCAGGGCCCGTGTGGACGCCGCTCATCCCCCAGTCCTTCGACGCCGAGAAGGTGAAGAACTTCGGCAAGAGCTCGCCCATGGGTCGGCCCGCGCAGCCGGTGGAACTCGCGCCCTCGTTCGTGTTCCTCGCCTCGGACGAGTCGCGCTACGTCAACGGGGAGATCCTCGGCGTCACCGGCGGTCAGGTGCTCGCCTGAGGTAGGGCGCTCGGACGTGGAGCGGCGCCGTGGGCCTGGGCTCACGGCGCCGTCAACGCGCTCACGGCTGCGTCGAGTCGAGCGCCTTCACCATCGACTGGGCCTCGTTCTGGTGGCGCTGGAGCACGGGCACGAGTCGCCCGAGGAGCACGGAGAAGGCGGTGTCCTCACGGAACCTGCTCAGGCCCGTGTTGACGAGCTTCTGGCCCTGCTTCTGGTAGCTCGACACCTGCTCGAGGAAGGCCCTGTCGAAGTCCCGGCCCTGGAGCTGCGACAGCTGGCTGCGCAGCGTGGTGAAGGCGTTCACCTGCTGGAGGTACGCGTCCTGGTACTTCACGGTGCGCTCCTCCAGCTCCCCCCCAGCGGCTCCGTCCACGGGGCCCGAGCCTCCCATGGCCATGTCCGCCGCGCCGAGGTCCACCAGGGCCAGGTTCAGCGTGTTGGCCTCGGCGAAGGTCTGGAGGCTCTGGAGGTGCTGCTGGTGCTCTTGGATCAGCCGCTGCGCGAAGGCGCGCACGCTGGGGTCCTTGGACTGCTCCAGCGCGAGCTTGCCCAGGGCGATCTGCGTCTGGTCCAGGAAGGCCACCTGCTGGGTGAAGCCGATCTGATCCTCGGAGGCTTCTCCCAACCGCACGCCTTCGTGCTGCTCCTGCTTCGTGCCCGTGTCCCGCGCCCAGGCCGCTCCGCAGCTCAGGGCCACGCCCAGACTGATTCCCCACAGGTGCCGCCGCATCCTCATGTCTCGACTCCTCCTGAATCCTCCAAAGCTGGAGCGCGGCACCAGGGCCCACAAGCACGGGGCAGGTGGCTCGGCTTCCAGTACGCGGGGGTCCGGTCGCCTCCCAGCCCGCTTTCGGACTCCCACGCACATGCCTGCGCACCCCACGCGGGGTGCACACCCTCATGGACGAGATGTCCACGTCCGAGGAGGGTGACGTCGTCCGCTTCAAGCGTCTGGCCGCCGAGCGCGCGGTGGACGCCATCCAACCGGGCATGGTGGTGGGGCTCGGCACGGGCAGCACCGCGGCCTTCGTGGTGCGCCGGCTGGCGGCCCTGCGCGCGGAGGGGAAGCTGACCGACGTGGTGGGCGTGCCCACGTCGGTGGAGACGGAGGCCCTGGCGCGCTCGTTGGGAGTGCCCCTCACCACCCTGGAGGAGCACCCGGTGGTGGACCTCACCATCGACGGGGCGGACGAGGTGGATCCGGCGCTGCGCCTCATCAAAGGAGGGGGAGGGGCGCTGCTGCGGGAGAAGATCGTCGCCGAGGCGAGCCGGCGGGAGCTCATCGTGGTGGACGTGGGCAAGCTGTCGCCCCGGTTGGGGACGCGCTGGCCGGTGCCGGTGGAGGTGCTGCCCTTTGGTTGGCGCTCGCAGGCGCTCTTCCTGGAGGGGCTGGGGGCGCGCATCACCCGGCGCGAGGGCCGCGACGGCTCGCCCTATCGGACCGACCAGGGCAACTTCATCCTCGACTGCGCCTTCGGACCCCTCAAGCACCCGGAGGAGCTGGCCGTGCGGCTGGATGCGCGAGCCGGCATCATGGCGCATGGGCTGTTCATCGGTCTGACCTCCGAGCTGCTGATCGCTGGACCGACGGGCGTGGAGTCCCGCCGCTCCTCCTGAGGGCTCGGGCGGGCGGACGATGCGGCGCTCCCCTGCCTGCCCGTTCCTCGGTGCCTGTAATTCGGGTGCTTACCTCTGGGGGAGTCCCACTTGGGGGGGTACTTCACATGAGCATTGAAACACTCGTCGTCTGGCTCGTCGTGGGTCTCATCGCGGGTTGGCTCGCCTCGGCGGTGGTGGGGGGCGGCTACGGCCTCGTCGGAGACATCGTCATCGGTATCGTCGGCGCGTTTCTGGGTGGCTGGCTCTTCCGGGCGCTCGGCGTAGGCGCACCTGGAAGCGGCATCGTCTCCACCATCATCGTCGCCTTCGTAGGCGCGTGCGTCTTGCTCCTCATCCTACGAGCCCTGCACCGCACGCGATACCGGGCGACATGAGCTGAAACCCGGCCTTTCCTCTCCCCACCGCGGGTGGGGAGGGGCGCAGGCCCGGAGTGCGTCACCCGGGAGGGTGCTGCTCGAGGAGGGCGGCCTGTCCTTGCTGGCGCTCCCCCCTTCTGGACGTCCAGAAGTGAAGTGTGCGGACGTGCGCTGCTTCTGGACATCCCGAAGGAATGTTCACCAGGGTCGTAACAGAGGGAGTGACGCTGGCCGGTGGCGAGCCGCGTTCGCACCCTGAGTGCCCAGTCCGTATGCCCAAGGTTGCAGATTTTATCGAGAACCACCGGGCGTCACTCGTCGAGCGCTTCGTCCAGGAGGCGGGCAAGCTGGAGTCCGCCAGGGGGCTCAAGCGCTACGAGCTCATCGACAACCTGCCCGAGTACCTCGCGACGCTGGCCACCCTCGGTCGCGAAGGCGACCGGGGAGCGCTGGCGAAGACGAAGAAGCGCCTGCAGGAGACGCACATCGCCCTGCGCCTGCGGCACGGCTACCACCAGGAGGATGCGACGAGCGAGTACGTCCTCCTGGGGCGCCTCATCTCCTCGCTGTGGGAGGCGCTTCCGCGCGAGGAGCAACCCACGGCCGAGGACACGGGGCTTCTCTTCGCGCAGCTCCAGGACGCGTTGGACCAGGTGGTCGTCACGTTCAGCGGCTACTCCCTGGAGGATCGGCAGCGCGAGAAGCGCACCCTGCGGCGCCTGGACGCGCTCGCACCGGAGTCGCTGGGGCGCGCGGAAAACCCCGTGGCCCTGCGCGAGCGCCTCATGCCCCTGGTGGAAGTCATCCAGGAGGCCCTGGGCGCGGACGGGGCGGAGCTGCTGCTGGTGGACGTCAGCGGGACGCGGCTGGAGTCCGTCGCGGTCACCGGGGTCTGCCCTCCACCCCCGGCGGAGGCCTCGGTGCCGCTGGACGCGCCTTCCTTCCTCGCCGAGGTGGCGAAGTCCGAGGAGCCCCTCTACCTGCCGGATGCGGTGCCCGCGCGCGGGGCCATCCGGGACGAGGTGGGGGCCAGCGGCCTGCACTCGCTGCTGGGCCTGCGGCTGTGGCCCCATGGCAAGTTGCTGGGCGTCCTCTGGGTCGGGGTGAAGCAGACGCGCAGCTTCGAGCCCCAGGCCTGGCGCTACCTGGAGACGCTGGTGGAGCACCTCGCCGGCATCCTCGACCGGGCCCTCCTCTTCGAGGAGCTTCGCGAGGCCAATACGCAGCTGAGGGCGCAGCAGGAGCTGCTCACCGCCGTGCTCGAGCAGATGCCGACGGCCGTCTTCCTCGCGGAGGCCCCGAGCGGCAAGCTCATCTATGGCAACCGGCAGGTGGCCGAGACCCTGGGCCACCCCTTCCGCGCCGCCTCGGACATGAGCGAGTACGGCCAGTACGCCGTCCACCACCCGGATGGGCGGCCCTTCGCTCCGGAGGAGTACCCCATGGTGCGTGCCATCCAGAAGGGGGAGCGCGTCGAGCGGGAGGAGGTACATTACAAACGTGGGGATGGGACGTGGAGCGTCCTGCACCTGTCCGCGGCGCCCATCCGCGACAGCCAGGGGCGCATCATCCTGGGCGTGGTGTCGGTGGGGGACCTGACGGAGCAGAAGCGAGCGGAGGAGGCGCTGGCGCAGATGGACGCCCTGGTGGCCGGCGCGCCCATTCCCGTGGCCCTGCTCGACACCGACCTGCGCTACGTGCGCCTCAACGAGGCGATGGCCACCGCCAACGGCCTGCCCGTGCAGGCGCACCTGGGACGGACGGTGGACGAGGTCATCCCGGACAGGGCGGGCCTCATCGCGCCCCTGTTGCGGCAGGTGCTGGCCACGGGGGAGGCGCTGCGGGGCGTCGAGTTCACCGACATCACGGCCAGCGCGCCGGGTGTCTCCCACCACTGGCTGGCGGACTTCTTTCCGGTGCGCATGCCACGGGGCCGGGTGCTCGGGCTGGGCTGCATCGTCATGGACATCACCGAGCGCAAGCAGCAGGAGGAGAAGGTGCGCCAGGCCGCGGAGTTTCGCGAGCGCTTCCTGGGCATCGTCAGCCATGACCTGCGCAATCCGCTCAACGTCATCCTGATGTCCGCGCAGGGCCTCCTGCGCGAGGCGGGACTTTCGGAGCGCGCCACCCGTTCCGCCCAGCGCATCGCCACCAGTGCCGAGCGGATGGGGCGGATGATCGCGGACCTGCTCGACTTCACACGGGGGCGGCTGGGAGGCGGGATTCCCATCACCCTCCGCTCCACGCACCTGGGGCAGCTCTGCCGCCGCCTCCTCGACGAGATGAAGGCGCTCCACCCGACGCGAGAGCTGGTGCTGCGTGAGGACGGCGACCTCCACGCGGAGGTGGACCCGGACAGGGTGGCCCAGCTCGTCGGCAACCTGGTGAAGAACGCCCTGGACTACAGCCCCGCGGGCACGCCCGTGACGCTCTCGCTCCACGGCGAGGAGAAGTTCGTCCGCCTGGAGGTGCACAACCACGGGCCCCCCGTTCCGGCGGAGGTGCTGCCCGTCCTCTTCGAGCCCTTCCGCCGCGGAAGGCAGGGAGAGAAGTCCTCACACTCCGGGCTGGGGCTGGGCCTCTTCATCGTCCAGCAGATCGTCGCCTCGCACGGCAGCACGGTCGAGGCGCGCTCGACGCAGGAGGAGGGGACGACGTTCATCGTCCGCCTGCCGCGAGTGTCGGAGGCGGCCGGGCCGGTGGCTCCCGTGTAGGTGGGCGCATCCACTCCCACGGCACCTTTGCCCCATGGCGGGAGCGTCCGTGTCAGACGGACAGGCTCTTCTAAGGGGTGGCGGCCCGCGCGGGGACAGCCGTTCCCGAGCGCGCGGGGCCCAGGGGGCAATCCCCTGTGACGAGGACTTGTCCGGACGCGAGCGCGAGGACAGTCCGTGGTGCCGTGGCTTCAAGGAGCCTGGGATATGCGCATCGATTTCGACACCGTGAGACGTTGGAGGCGACTGGGTCTGCTGTTGGCGGGAGCCGGCGCGGGATTGCTGGCCCTGCCGGGCCACTCCGGCAGTGTGCCGGTGCCCGAGCTGGCCGCGTGCTGCTCGGGCGCCGCCGCGCTGGGTGACACGATGATCAACGCCTCGGGAGGAGGCGACAAGGACTTCTTCGAGGTGCCGTCCAGCCCGCCCGGCGCCCTCTTCCTGTTGGGCAACAACGCGTCCATGCAGGACTACCCCGAGTTCCTGCCCGAGGTGGGTGACACCAGCAAGCTGGGGTGCTCGGACCCGGCGCTGGTCGACGCGATGAAGTGGTTCGACCCGAGCAGCGCGGATCCGAAGCTCAACGGCTCCATTCCGTTCGACGCGGACGCGGACTTCTCCGCCACGGAGACGCACTTCTTCGATCCGAACAAGTTCTACCAGTCGCGCGGCCGGCGCCTCGCGTGGCGCGTGGAGGATCTGCCGTACTCGCTCGAGACCGACATGCGCACCACGGTGGGCACCACGGACAAGCAGCAGGCTTGTGGCAACGCCGTGGACTGGAGCGAGCCCTGGGGCTCGCCGGTCTACCTCGAGTGCGCGAAGTGTCTGACGGAGAAGGGCTGGTGGCGTGGCCCGATGGCGAGCACGCCGGCGGACCCTTCCACGGGTCCGCTGCCCGTGGAGGCGCGGCGCAGGTGGATCCTCAGTGGCCGCGTGCTCAACGTGCGTCCGCCCAAGTTCGTGGTGGCGCGCAAGGTGCTCAAGGACATCCTGTCCACGGTGGAGGGTCTGCGCCTGGGCGTGGCCACGTTCGGTCCGGATCACGGCTGGTTTGATCCGCCGGTGCTGCTGCGACCGCTCAAGCCGGCCTGCGACAAGGCCTTCCCACTCCTGGACGAGACGGCGCTCGCGCGGCCCGAGCTCCTCGAGGCCATCAACTCCATCGTCTTCCGCAACGACGAGCGCTCCATCGGCGAGGCGCTCTTTGGACTGGGCGGTTACTTCTCCTCGCAGAAGGTGGATGGCCGGTGGGCGAAGTGGTTCACCAACCCCATCAACCCCGGTTGGGGCTGGCCGGGCTGCTGCAACGGCGGCACCTATGACGATTCGCTCACGGGCAAGGAGGGGGCGCCCTGGGGCTCGCAGTCGCCCGACGAGTGGCTCAAGGACACGCAGCCGTGGGAGGGCGGTGGTGAGGACAGGTCCGTCTGCGTCGCCTGCCAGAACAACTCGGTCATCGTGCTGACGGACGGCGCGCCCAGGTACGACAACACGGTGCCCCTCACGAAGATGATGGAGGTGCTCACGGCGCGGGGCGCGCGGCACCCGGATGGCTCGCTGCTCACGTTCGACGCGAGCCACCCGGAGACGAACACGGCTCCGGGCGGCGTGAACTATTGCGACGCGTTCGGCGCCACGAAGGAGGACTGCGACTACGCCAACTGGCCCACGGGTCTGGCGAAGACGAACAAGAACTTCATGGACGATGTGGCCTTCTTCCTGGCCAACGCGGACCTGCGCGATGACCTGCCGGGCGACCAGTCGGTGCGCACGTACACCATCGGCTATGGCGACAACAGCCCGATGCTCCAGAGCATCGCGATGGCGGGCAAGGGCAGGTTCTTCCGCGTGGGCAACCCGGGCCAGCTGCGCGACGCCATCATGGCCGCGCTGGGCGACGTGAAGGAGGTCTCCACCGCGTTCGCCTCGGCGAGCCTCGCGAGCGTGCAGGCCGGAGGCGTGCAGTCCTCCTCCTTCGTGCCGCGCTTCAACCCGCGCCGCGACCGGCCCTACGAGGGGCACCTCTACCGCTTCTTCTTCTACAGCGAGTTCACCCAGGGCTGCGAGGCGGCCAAGGCGAAGAGCCCGGCGGGAGATCCGCGCGACCTCAATGGCGACAAGGATTGCGAGGACACCTTCTTCCTCGACAAGCCCGCGGGCTTCGTCCCCGGGCCGGGCAAGGTGCCGTCCCTCTCCAGCTTCACCCGTGACAACGTCGTGCAGGAGAACGTGGAGGGCAATTGGGTGAAGGTGCGGACGGCCACCGTCAACAGCGAGGGCCGGCTCGTGGGCGGTGTCGCGGCGCGGCCCTTCTGGGACCTGGGCGAGACGCTCGGCCAGCGCGGCGCGAGCGCTCCATGCGACCCGTCGGATCCGCTCAACCCCACCAATGGCCGCTGCGTCTTCACGATGATCGACCGTGACAAGGACGGCCGCTTCACCGAGACGGACAACCCGCCCGTGCCCTTCGACCTGGACCACCGTGACGAGCTGAAGCAGTACCTGCTGGCGGCGGGTGATGGCTTCTGCGCCAGTGCCTTCGCGAAGCTGCGCAAGGCGTGGACGGGCTCGCCCGCGCAGCAGGACGTGTGCGTCGACACGCTCATCCGCTTCGTGCGCGGTGTGGACGTCTTCGACTACGACGGAGATCTGCTCACCGATGAGGATCGCCCGTGCGCGGAGGATGCGACGCGGTCCTGCAAGCTCGCGGACATCTTCCACTCCACGCCCATCACCGTGGAGCCGCCCCTGGAGCCCCTGCTGTGCGAGCTGGGACTGAGCAGCCAGTGCCTGTCCGTGCTCTACGCGGACTTCTCCGCGGTGGTGTCGTCCGAGATGCCGTGTGCCTCGCCGGGCGCGGGCAAGCCCTGCTACGCGCCCACGAAGATGGACCCGGTGCGCGGCTCCAGCGCCAACCCGTACGGCGCCTATGACGTGTTCCGCAAGGCGAACGCGACGCGCGAGCGAATCCTGCTGGTGGGCTCCAACGGCGGCATGCTGCACGCCGTGCACGTGGGCTCGGCCGTTCCCCGGAGCAAGCAGAGCCTCCTCGACGACACGTATGACCTGGGGACCGGCCAGGAGCTGTGGTCGTTCATCCCGCCGGACCTGCTGCCCAAGCTGGGGCTGATGATGAACGGCCACGAGTACTACGTGGACGGCACGGCCATGGTGCGCGACATCTGGTCGGACGGCTCCTTCAACGGCGCCCGCAACGAGGTGAAGGAGGCCGGCGAGTTCCACACCGTGGCCATCCTCTCCGAGCGCTCCGGTGGTCAGCGCTTCGTCGCGCTCGACGTGACGAACCCGCGCGAGATGCTGAAGCCGGACGGCAAGCCCTTCCGCTGGATGTTCCCCAACGCGTGCGACCCGGAGTCCGGTGCGGTGGGCCAGTCCTGGAGCAACTTCGCGCCCAGGCCGCCGCCCATCGGTCCGGTGCGTCTGGCGAAGGCGAACGCGCGCGGCTGGGAGGAGCGGTGGATCGCCCTGCTCAATGGCGGCTACAGCGCGGACCTCTCGCGGGGCCGCGGTGTGTACATGCTGGATGTCTGGACGGGCCAGAAGCTGTGGTCCGCGGAGGCCCGGCCCGGCGTCGTGTCGGGAGAGGCGTGGCGGGACGAGGTGCTCAACCAGATGATGCCCATCGCGGCCTCGCCGGCCCTGGTGGACCTGGGCAAGGCGGAGAACGTGCGGCGAGACCTGGATGGTTTCTTCGACACGATGATCGTCGGTGACCTGGGCGGCCAGGTGTGGACGTTCCGCTTCCACGAGCCGGGCGTGCTCGGGAGCGACGGCCAGGTGAAGAACTGGTTTGGCGCGCGCTCGCTGGAGATGGCGCGCGAGGGCAAGGCCTTCCAGAAGGCGCCCTTCTTCCACATCGCCTCCAACATCCGTCAGCCGGAGACGGGCTGGCTGCGCAGCTTCCTGGGCACGGGAGACCGGCAGCACCTGCGCTCCAGGGAGGGCACGAACTGCGGCCCCGATGACCTGCTCGCCTGCGTGCGGATGAAGTGTGACGTGAAGGCGGAGTTCCTCGCCAACATCAACGGCCAGCTCCGCCAGTCCACCCTCGAGTACAACGATGGTGTGCGGGTGAAGAACACCGAGTCCTCTTCGGGCTTGCTCGCGGCCACGTGCTCGTCCGCGCGGCTGGAGATGACGAGCCTTCGCATCGCGTGTGACAAGGGCACGGCCCTGGGCAGTGGCTCGTATTACTTCCCCGCGTCGGGCGTGGCGGAGCCGGCCCGCACCGAGGCCCAATGCTCCACGACGGGGGGCGCGTGGTCGTGCGCGCTGGCCAGTCTCCCCACGGGCTCGCACGGGGACCTTCACCTGGGCGCGGACCTCGGCAAGGTGCCGAACAACCGCTACTTCGGCTTCCACTCGTATGGTGGTGCGCAGCGCCGCTTCACGACCGCCGCCGAGGCCGTCGCGTTCGACCGCAAGCGCGTGACGGAGGGCCCCTTCGATTGTGGCCCGGGTGTCGACTGCTCGCTGGTGGATGTCACCATCCCCGACAGCGCGTACGCGACCTCCGTGCACCCGACGATGGGCACCGTCCGTTACGTGCCCGCGGACAAGCTCGCCTCGCTCGCGCGGGGAACGCAGGAGGGGCCGGGCTGGTTCCTTCAGTACGGTGGCCCGAGGGAGAAGACGGCGGCGGGCTCGACGGTGCTGAGCGGCATCGTGTTCTGGCCCAGCTTCGCGCCGCCCGCGGGTGCCACGGTCTCGGCCTGCAAGCTCGCGGGCTCGGGCGATCTCAGCCGCTCGTGGCAGGCGGACATCATCACCGGCCTGCCGGATGAGTCCATGGGTTTCCGGTTGACGGACAAGGACGGCAAGCTGCTCGGGTACCTGCCCCAGAAGACGACGGATGCGCTGGCGCCTCCGCCGGAGCCCACCGCCGTCATCTCCGTGTCTCCGTCGGGAACCATCCGCTACGAGGTGGTGCTGCCGGGCGTGGGCAGGGCCCCCGTCAACGAGACGTTGCGCGAGCGCGCGGACACGACGCCGTACGTCTATTGGCTGGAGGTGCCGCGCAACCTGCACGTGTGCCGCCACGCCAACGCGGAGTCCTGCCAGTAGCGGCTGACACGCGGCGCGCCGTGCTGTCACGGGACGTGGTGTGCCCGGACACACGGCGCGTCCGTAGTCCTTGACGTGGCGGCACATGCCAGCGACGGTGGCGGGGTGAGCGAGCCTCCCGTTCCACGCGCGACGGCTTCCGACAGCGCTTCGTTCGCCGCCACCGAGCGGCTGCGGGTGCTGTTGGAGCACATGTCCGAGGCCTTCCTCGCGTTGGACTCGCGCGGGCGCGTGCTCGAGTGCAACGCGCGGGCGGTGGCCCTCCTGGGCGTGGAGCCCGAGCGGCTGCGTGGCCAGGAGCCATGGGTGGCGGTGCCGGCGCTGGTGGGCCGGACGCTGCACGAGCGGTTGGTGGCGGCGCTCGAGAAGCGTCAGCCCACGCGCTTCCTCGCGTCGCTGCCGCCGCGCACCTGGCTGGAGGTGTCGGTCGTCCCCGTGCGCGACGAGCTGTGGGTGCTCGCCAGCGACATCACCCAGCGCGAGGAGGCCCAGGCGCTGGTGGAGCAGACCGAGAAGCGCTTCCGGCTGCTGGGGGAGCGCTTCCAGGTGGCGCTCGACTCCGCGGAGATGGCCGTCTGGGAGACGAACCTCGTCACCGGCCAGGTGTTCCGCTCCGAGGGGCATGACCGGCTCTATGGCTACCCCGAGCCGCTGACGGAGTGGACCCACGAGAAGTTCCTGGCCTCGCTGCACCCGGAGGACAGGCCCGAGGTGGAGGCGCAGGTCTCCGTCATCTTCTCCAAGGAGGTGAAGGGCTACACCTCCACCTTCCGCACCCGGTGGCCGGATGGCTCCTGGCACTGGCTCACCAGCCGCGCGCGTGTGCTGCGTGATGGGGAAGGGCGCCCCCTGGTGGTGCGCGGCGCCATCCTCGACATCACCCAGTTGAAGGAGACGGAGCTGGCGCTGCAGGAGGCGGTGCGCGTGCGCGACGACTTCCTGTCGCTCGCCAGTCATGAGCTGAAGACGCCGCTGGCCGGGCTGTCGCTGCAGATGCAGTTCCTGCGGCGCCTGGAGGCCGCCAACGCCGCCACGCCTCTGTCCGACCCCAAGGTGCGCTCGCGGCTGGAGGCCACGGACAGGACGCTGCGGCGGTTGGGTGTGCTGGTGGACAATCTGCTGGACGTCAGCCGCGTCCGGCACGGCAAGCTCGACTTCCTCTTCGCCACCGCGGACCTGTCCGAGGTGGTGTCCGAGGTGGTGGCGCGCACCGAGGATCAGGCGCGGCAGGCGGGCGTGGACCTCGTCGCGCACATCGAGTCGCCGCTGGTGGGGAGCTTCGATCGGCTGCGGTTCGAGCAGGTGCTGATGAACCTGCTGTCCAATGCGCTGCGCTACGGCGCGGGCAGTCTGGTGGAGGTGCGGCTGGAGCGGACGTCCGAGGGCGCCCGGCTGGTGGTGCGGGACGAGGGGCCGGGCATCCCCGAGGCCGACCGGGAGCGCATCTTCGCGCGCTTCGAGCAGGTGGTCAGCGCGGCGCGCGCGGGAGGCCTCGGCCTGGGGCTCTTCATCGTGCGGCAGATCGTCGAGGGCCACCGGGGCCGCGTCCACATGGAGCCCGGGCCCGGGGGCAGGGGCTCGGCCTTCGTGGTCGAGCTGCCGCTGTGACACGCGGCCCCAGGGGCTTCTACAGCGCCGCGTGCGCCAGCATTCCCAAGCCCCCCGCCGCTCGCACTGTGAGTCTCAGCAATCCAGCGACGCTGGAAAGTCAAGACGACACTGCCTGTTGAGTGGAGTGCGATCAGCCATCCTTTCTGGTGGGCGGGTTGCTTTCGGGCCTTCAGAGCGTTTCTGATCTGTACCGGAGCGCTGGTCGTCTTCACCCCAAAGCCCATATGGGAGGCAGTCACGCATGCAGCTCAACATCACCTTCCGCCAGTTCGGTTCGTCCGATGCCCTCAAGGAGTACGCGAAGGAGAAGGTCGAGCGGGTGAACAAATACCTGGATCGGGCGGGTGAGGCCCACGTGGTGCTGTCGCTCGAGCGACACCTGCACCACGCGGAAATCACCATCCACTCCGGCTCCTGGGTGCTGCGTGGCAGGGACAAGAGCGAGGACATGTACGCGTCCATCGATCTCGCGATGGACAAGATCGAGAACCAGCTCCGCAAGTACAAGGAGAAGCTCAAGAACCACCACGGGCGCGAGCGGGTGCACCACCGGCAGGAGCTGGTGAACAACCTGAAGGTGCGCCACAAGGTGTTCGAGATCCCCGAGGAGTTCCTCGCGGAGGAGACCGCCGCCCAGGCTGCCCGCGCCCAGGCCGCGTCGAGCGCTCCGGCCACCGCGCCCGCGCAGCCCACCACGCGCATCGTGCGCACCTCGGACATCACCGTGAAGCCGATGACGGTGGACGAGGCGGTGATGCAGATGAACCTGCTCAACCAGGAGTTCTACATCTTCCAGCACGCGACCACGCACGAGGTCTGCGTGGTGTACCGGCGCAAGGAAGACGGGCAGTTCGGCCTCATCGGCGTGCACGCGCCGCCCAACGCGGGCTGAGGCCCGTGTCCCCTCCGGAGCGCCGGCTCACCGTGCGCCGCGCTCCGGGTGGCGATTCGCGGCGGCCGCCTGCTCGCGGCTCACTCCCTCCAGCCCGTGACCGAAGGCGAGCCGGCTGAGCCCCACGGGCAGTCGGCCCGGCGTGCCGATCTCCCCGAAGAGGGCGGCGGCGGCGGCCTCGGTGGCGGCGGGCTGGTAGGAGTAGATGGCGAGCACGGCGCGCGCCTCGTCCACGCTCTCGGCGAGGTAGGGCAGTCCCATGGACACCACCAGCACCGGGCGGCCCGTGGCGGCGGCCAGGGTGACGAGCTCGAGCTGGTGCGAGTTCACCAACCCCACCACCACCACGTCCGCGGCGAGCGCCAGGCGGCGGGCCCGCTGTCTCAGCACGGCGCGGCGGGCCTTGGAGGGCCACGCGGGCACGTTCAGCACCTGGGCACCCGGGACGCGCTCGAGGATGGCCTCGCCCAGGGAGTCCTCGGCGGTGATGACGGCGAGGCGCGTGCCGGGTGACAGGGGGAAGTGCTTGCCGTCCGTGCGCAGCAGGGTGACGGCGGCGCGGGCGATGCGGCGGGCCACCTCGGCATGCTCCGGGTCGGGCGGGTGGGCCAGCCGCTCCTCCCACAGCGGCGGCGACTCGAAGAGGCCGCGGCGCACCTTGGCCGTGAGGACGTGGCGCACCGCCTCGTCCAGCCGCGCCGGGGGAAGGTCCCGGGAGAGGGCTGCGGCGAGCAGGGCCTCGTACACCTCCGTCTTCTTCTCCGCCCTCCAGGGGACGAGCACCATGTCCGCGCCGGCCTTCACCGCCAGCACCGCGGCCCGGCCCACGCCGTAGCGCTGGGCGATGGCGTCCATCTCCAGCTCGTCGGTGAGCACCAGCCCGTCGAAGCCGAGCCGCCGGCGCAGCAGTCCGTCCAGCACCCGAGGGTGGAGGGTGGCCGGCACGTCATCCCCGGTGAGGCCGGGCACGGCCACATGCGCCGTCATCAGCCCGTCCAGCCCGTCCTGGATGACGGCGCGGAAGGGCTCCATCTGGGCGAGCACCTCCTCGCGCGACTCGCGCATGACGGGCAGGTCCCGGTGGCTGTCGGCGTCCGTGGCGCCATGGCCGGGGAAGTGCTTGGCCACGGTGACGAGCCCCGCGTCCTGCTGGCCGCGCACGAAGGCGCGCCCCAGCTCGGAGACGAGTGACACCGAGTCCCCATAGGAGCGGATGCCGATGACGGGGTTGCGCGGGTTGAGGTTGACGTCCAGCACCGGCGCCAGGTTCATGTTGAAGCCCAGGCGCTTGAGGTCCTCCCCCTGGGCGTGCCCGGCGGCGTAGGCCAGCTCGGGCGAGCGGGTGGCCCCCAGCGCCATGTTGCCCGGCAGCACCACCACCTCGTCCTTCACCCGCACCACGTTGCCCCCTTCCTGATCCAACGCGAGGAAGGGGGGAATGCCGTCGGCCAGCAGCCGGCGCAGGCCGTCGTTGAGGCGGGCCACCTGCTCGCCACTGGCGATGTTGCGCTTGAAGAGGCACACCCCGCCCACCCGACGGCCCCGCACCAGGGCCTCCACGGACGCGTCCACCCCCGTGCCGGCGAAGCCCACCATCATCAACTGGCCCACCTTGTCCTCGACGGACAGGCTGGCCATGAGGGCGTCCACCCGGGACTGGAGCGCCAGGTCCACCGTCGCGGACCCGGTGGGAGTGGGGTCAGGGGGGACCTGGGCAGGGGCGGGCGTCTCCGAGGGGGGGAGCGGCCCGGGCTCCGGAGGGCGGCCGGGCGCGGTGGCACAGGCGCCCAGGGCGAGGACGAGCAGGACGGTGAGTGCGGGCGAGGGCCGGGGGAACACGTGGGGGGAGCCTAGACGAGCCCCTGGGACCCCTCCATCTTCTGACCTGGAGCGTGCAAGACGCCTGGAGACGGACAGGGAGGGCAGGCGACCCTTGCGCTTCCAAGAGGCCAGGAGTAATTGCCCGCAGAGGGAGCGCCACCGCGGGAGCGCCAGTTGAGAATCTCCGAGTTCCTCAGCCCACAAGCCGTCATCGCGGACCTCCGCGCGCGGGACAAGCAGGACGTGTTGCGCGAGATGAGCGCGGCGTTCGCCCGGGCCCATCCTCCGTTGAAGGAGGAGCGCCTCGTGGAGGTGTTGCGCGAGCGCGAGAAGCTGGGCTCCACCGGCATTGGTGAGGGCGTGGCCATTCCCCACGGGAAGATGGCCGGGCTGACGCAGCTGCTGGCCGCCTTCGGCGTGTCGCGCCAGGGCGTGGACTTCGAGGCCATCGACGGCAAGCCCACGCACCTCTTCTTCGCCCTGGTGGCCCCGGAGAACAGCGCGGGCGTGCACCTCAAGGCGCTGGCGCGCATCTCGCGGCTCTTCAAGAACCCGCGCTTCCGCGCCGCCATCCTCGAGGCCCCCACGACGGCGGACATCCACGCCCTCATCGTGCAGGAAGACGCTCGGCCCTAGCGGCTTCGGGAGGGGAAGCGGATGGAGCTGGTCCTTCGGCCGGTCAATGACCGTTTCTTCCAGGAGCAGGTGCTGCCCTTCCTGGCGCTGGCCATGAGCGACTCGGCCCAGGCGCTGGAGTCCCTCCATGCACGGCTCGCGGACGAGCAGGGTCGCCTGCTGTGCGAGCGGCTGCTCTCCTCTCATGTCGGGGGCGGGCTGGGCGGGGTGGAGCAGGAGCCCTGGGCGGAGCTGGTGGATCGGCTCACCTTCCTTCACTGGGGCCCGGGCGCGTCCGGCTGGGCGGTGGTGGGGCAGCGGGTGGGCTACGCGGGGGACTGGGACGAGGCGCTGCACCTGGCGCTGATGGTGGAGGACCCCTCCTACCCATACTGGGACGCGCGGGCCTCGCACGGGCGGCGGGACGGCTTTCGGCAACACCCGGTGGCGGACCTGGGGCTCGCGTCGCTGATCGGCGGCCAGTGGGAGCCCTTCCCGGCCTTCCCGCCGGATCGCGTCTTCTCCACCCAGGGACGGGGCGAGTACGTGCCGCGCGAGCAGTACGCCTTCGCCGACTGGGCGTGGCGGTCAGCGGGCACGGTGGCGCACTGGCACGTCAACCTGGAGCGCAAGCTGCGGCGGCTGCTGGCGCGTGAGCTGGAGCGGCTCCGGCCGGTGGAGCTGCCGGAGTCGGACGAGGTGCTGGCGTACTGGCTGGGCAAGGTGCCCCAGCCCCCGGTGCTCACGGTGGCCTTCTCCGGGCTGGGCCGGCGTTCGGCCTCGTGGATTCAGGAGCTCGGTGTGCTCACGTCGCACGTGCGCGAGGCGGCCCAGGCCCGGGACGGCCTGGTGACGCTGGTGCCTACCGGGCGGGCGTAGCGGCCGCGGCCCCCGGGCTCTCCAGCAAGAGGGTGACGGGACCGTCGTTGACGAGCGCCACCTTCATGTCGGCGGCGAAGACACCGGTGCCCACCGTGAGGCCGCGGGCGCGCAGGGCATCGCACACGCGCTCGTAGAGGGCCTTGGCGCCCACCGGCTCCATGGCGTCGGTGAAGCTGGGGCGCCGGCCCCGGCGCGCATCTCCATAGAGGGTGAACTGGCTCACGACGATGAGCTGCCGCGAGGTGTCCTCCAGCGAGAGGTTCATCTTGCCCGCGGCGTCCTCGAAGATGCGCAGGGTGGCGAGCTTCTCGGCCATCCACGGCACGTCGGCCTCGGTGTCGCCCTTGCCGACGCCCAGCAGCACGAGCAGCCCCGGGCCCATCTGACTGACGCGCTCGCCGTTGACGGTGACGGAGGCCTCGAGGACCCGCTGGACCACGGCCTTCATGTGCTCACTCCCAGAGGAGGCCGGAACCTACTTGCCTGCCTGCCCTCCATGCAATTCCAACCCGCCTCCCTGGCCGAAGACTCCCACCGTCCGGCTGATGACCTGCCGGGACCTGTGGCATAGGATGCGCGACCGAATGACCGTTCAGCGACCCTGTCGCACTTGCGGGAGTCCTGTTCCTGAGGGGGTGAAGGAGTGCCCTCGGGATGGAACTCCCGTTGCCATGGAGCCCTTCTCGGACGAGCGGACGGTGCGGCGCGCCCCGTCCACGGCGCCCGTGGAGCAGGTGTCCCCCGAGTCGCCCGAGGAGGACGAGCCGGCGTGGGAGTCCACCGTCCGCAAGGACGTGATGGTGGGCCAGAAGCTCGGCGAGTACGTGGTGCGCCGACGCATCGGCAGCGGCGGCATGGGCGTCGTCTACGAGGGCGAGCACCCGGTCATCGGTCGCAAGGTCGCCATCAAGATCATCCGCCCGGACTCCTCGGAGGGCGTGCGCTCGCGAGACCTCATCGACGAGGCGCGCGCGGCGAGTGCCATCCGCCACCGCGGCATCATCGACATCTTCGGCTTCGGAACGCTCCCCGGGGTGGGCCAGTACCTGGTGATGGAGTTCCTCAATGGCCGGCCGCTGGATGAGGTCATCCTGGACCGGGCGCCGATGCACGCCGCCGAGGGCATCCGGCTCATCATCGAGGTGCTCGGCGCGCTGGCGGCCGCGCACGCCGAGGGCGTCATCCACCGCGACCTCAAGCCGGGCAACATCTTCGTCGTGCTGGAGTCCAACGGCTCGGAGTACGTGAAGGTGCTGGACTTCGGGCTCGCCAAGCGGGGAGCGGCGCCCAACAGCGCCACGCCGCAGACGCGCGCGAGCATGATCGTCGGCACCCCCGAGTACATGGCCCCGGAGCAGGCCTGTGGCCAGGCGGTGAGCCCGCGCACGGACCTGTATGCGGTGGGCATCATCATGTTCGAGATGCTCACCGGGCGGCTGCCCTTCCGCGGCGACTCGGCGATGCAGACGGCCATCATGCAGGTGCAGACGCCGCCGCCCTCGCCCTCGAAGTTCGTGGACGGGCTGCCGCCCGCGCTCGATGACCTCATCCTGCGGCTGTTGGCGAAGGAGCCCGACCAGCGGCCCGCCTCGGCCGACCTCGTGGCGCGCGAGCTGAAGGGCATCGCCAGGATGCTGGCCGTGGACATGACCCAGCTGTCCGGGTTCGCCCGGGCTGTCCCGGAGTCCGCCGCGTCCGCCCCACGCCCCCAGCTCCGGCAGGAGCCGACCGGAGCCGCTCCCCCGCGAGGGGGCCCCGGTGCGCGCCCGGCGGCCGCTCCGCCCGCTCAGGAGACGGTGACCGCTCCTCGGGGTGGGACCGATGCACGTCCGGCACTCGCTCCACCGCCCGCGAACCTCGCGGCGGCCCGGGGTGGGGTGGCTTCCCGTCCGGCGGCTCCCGCCCGCTCGCAGCAGGGGGCACGCCCCCAGGCCCCGCGCCCGCAGCCGCAGGCGCCCGCTCCGCACTCTCCGCCCACCACCGAGGTGGGTCTGCGCAACGAGGCGCTCCGGGGCTCCAGGTCCGGCCTGAAGCTCCTGGCCAGCGTGGGTCTGGCGGCCATCCTCCTCGGCGCGGGGGCGGGCGTGGTGTGGATGCGCCGGGGCGACAGCGCCCCCACCGTTCCGACGGCGCCCACCCCCACGTCCAAACCGAAGCCGGAGCCCAAGGGGGTGACGGGCTCGCAGCCGGCCGTGGCTCCCCAGCCCGAGCCCAAGCTCCCAGTCGCCGAGCCCGCGCCGGCCGTGGCGCAGACCTCCGATCAGACCGAGGCTCCCCCTCCGGACGAGGCCTCGCCACCTCGGAAGACCGGCTCGCCGCCGGTGTCGCAAGAAAAGGATGCGACTTCCGGCCCGAAGCTCCGTTCTCCGATGATGGGGAACGGGACGCTCAAGGTCGTGTCGGAATGCTACACCGAGGTGTATGTGGAAAACGCGTTGAAGGGGGGCGTACCGGGTTCGGGGGCCCTCGTGTCGCTGCCCCCCGGAAAGTACCTGGTCAGGCTGGAGGGCAAGTTGATCCTCAATCCCGAGAAGACCATCACCATTCGTCCGGGGGCGACGTCCAAGTACGAGGCCCGCTGCAGCCCTGACTAGCGTCACCCACCCTCGAGGAACCGCCCTGGCCATGTCCTTCCGTTCCTTCTGCCTGGTCCTTTTGCTCCTTCCGATGGCCGCGTGGGCCGACATCCGGGGGATCGACCTCTACGCCCGGGGTGAGTTCGAGAAGGCGGTCCCCGTCTTCCGACAGGAGATGGAGAACCCCCGCCGCTCGGACAAGGAGAAGGCGCGCGCGCGCATCTACCTCGCCGCCTCGCTCTTCGCGCTCGAGATGAGGGTGGACGCCACCCGGGAGCTCGAGGAGCTCGCGCGGCTCTACCCCGAGCAGCGGGTGGACCCGAACCGCTTCCCTCCCAACTTCGTGGCGCTGGCGGAGAAGGCGCGGGCCACCGTGGAGACCGAGGAGCTGCGCAAGCAGACCGAGGCCGCGAAGGCCGAGCAGGAGCGGCTCGCCGCGGAGGCGGAGCGCGGCAGGCGCGAGGCGGAGGCGCTCGGGCAGCCGCAAGGACCCGATGGGGAGGTGACGGCGCCCGTGGAGCCGCACGCCGCCTCGTCCTTCCGGTTGCGGCCGGAGCTCTTCGGCTATGTCGACGTGTTGGGCCGCTCCGGGGGCTATGGTTTCGGCGCCACCGCCGGCTACGGGGGCCTGGAGGCGGGGGTGCGGGCCATGCCCGGTCCCGAGGGGCGTTGGGGGATGGGCCTGGAGGTGGGCTACGTCTTCGGGCGCGGCAGCTTCCAACCGCGTGTGGCCCTGCGGGGGACGCATGTGGTGGGCGTTGGCCTCGGGGGCGGAGGCGTGGTGGGGGCGCGGCTGACGCTCCTGCCCCAGCTCACGTTGATGGCGGACGTGGGCTTCGAGGGCTTCAACGTCGACGCTGCCGGGAGTTACCGGTCAACCGTCCTGGTGGCCTCGACTGGCGTGGGTTTCAACCTGTTCTAGGCGTCTCCCTCCCGGGAGACCCGGCTGTGTGCTGTTCGCTCCGTGAAAGGGAGAATCGCCGTGTCCGCTCGTCTGCTTCGTGGCGCTCCCAGGATCGCCGCGCTCTTCGTGCTCGCCGTGCTGCCGGGTCTGGCCCGTGGGCAGGCCTGGAGGCCCGAGATCACCTGGAACTCGTACCTGGGGGGCTCCGCGAGCGATGAGCTGCAGAGCGTCGTGGTGAACGACCGCGGGGAGTTCTTCGTGGCGGGTCGGACGAACTCGACCAACTTCCCTGAGCAGGCAGGTCCGTTGGTGTCCAGCACGACCCAGGACGCCCTCGTCGCCAAGTACAACGACAACGGGGTGCTGGCCTGGGCGCGGGGGTTCGGCAGCGACGGCGACGACGTCGCGCTCGATGTGCAACTGGTTCCCGGCACGGAGGGGCAGGAGGTGTACGTCGTGGGGAGGATGCAGTCGACCACCGTCACTGGCTTCCATACCAATCCCACCCCCCCCATTCCGGTCACCCCCAAGAACGCGTACCAGAAGGGCGAGTCGGATGCCTTCCTCGCGCGGCTGAACTCGGACGGCGGGCTGCGGTGGATCCTGTTCCTGGGAGGCTCGTCGGCGGATGAAGGCCAGGCCCTGGCCGTGTCGTCGGACGGAAGCAAGGTGTACGTCGGCGGGAAGAGCAACTCGGACCCCGCCTCGTTCTCCCCGGCGGCGGTCGGCCTTCGGGGCAACGACCTCGATGGGTTCGTCACCCAGGTGAACGTCTTCGTGCCCAACACCCCGGCCGTCGAGTGGACACGCATCCTCGGGTCCAAGGCCTCCTTCCCCTCCAATGCGGATGATGCGGTGGCTTCGCTCGTGCTCAGGAACGGCGCGATCTACGTGGGAGGAACCGTGGGGTCCAGAATCACGGACACAGACCCCAGCATCGAAGTCGTCGAGGTGGAGGGCTTCCACGAAGGCGCGAGCGATGGCTTCGTCGCGAAGCTGAACCCGGATGCCGGCGTCGCCTGGTTCACCAACGTGGGGGGCCCGGGCTCGGAAGACATCGACGAGGTGCACGAGCTCCTGCCGGCCCCCAACAGCAACGAGTTCCTCGTCGTGGGCGTCACGAACTCCGAGACCTTCCTCACCCCGGACGGGCGCTCCGGTAGCGATTATGACGCCTTCGTGTTCCGGATGGCCGAGACAGGCGTTCGCCTGGAGGGGGGGCATCGGGTGCGCGGGAGCGGCAATGAGCGGATGGATGATGACAAATCCGACGCGAAGCCCCCCGTGCCCGGCCAGAGCCATGCCGCGGTGGATGCGCTCGGCAACGTCTTCCTCGGGGGAAGGACGTCGACCCAGACGGATGGGGGACTGGCCATGAACGCCTTCGATGAGACCTTCGGAGCCAACAGCGGGACCAACAGCGACGGCTTCGTCGCCATGGTGGATCCCTCCCTGTCGCGGACCGTGTGGGCCTCCTACGTGGGCGGAGCAGCCAGCAAGGATGAGTGGGTGCTGGGGTTGTCCGCCGGGCCGCTGGGACAGCTCACGCTCGTGGGTTTCTCCGACTCGGCCAACCTGCTGCCCCGACCGGATGCGGGCCAGGACCCCGTGGCGAACGGCCTCACGGATGGCTTCGTCTTCCGCCTGGAGGTGGACCCCACGGCGCCACTCCCGGGCTCGGTGAACGCCGAACCCGTCGAGCAGGGCCTCCTCACCGCCACCTGGACGGGTTTCTCCGACCCGGAGACGCGCATCTCCGGATACGCGTGGAGCGTGACCGTGAATGGAGGCCCGGGCACGGGCGAGGTGCTGCGGGACTTCACGTCCACGGGGACTGGCACCTCCATCCTCCCCAGCGACAGACTCCAGATGGAGGAGGGGAAGAGCTACTTCGTCACGGTGCGTGCCACCAATGGTGTGGGCCGCACGACGACGGTCACGTCCAACGCCGTCTCGTGGTCGGCGGACGCGGGGAGCGGGAACACTCCAGATGCGGGAGCGGATGCCGGGGTGGATGCCGGAGCGGATGCCGGGGCTGGGTCGGGTTCCGACGCGGGCACGCTCCCGGGTGAGCCCATGTCCCCGCTGGGTTGGGGCTGTGGCAGCACGGGCGGTGGCGGGGTGGCGGGCGCACTCGCGCTGATGGCGCTGACCCTGCTGGGGGTGCGCCGCGGACGTCCAGCCGCCGAGCGCGAGCGGGCACGCGGCTCGGAGCACTGAACCGCGTGCCGACACGGACCCCTCGTCGGGGGCCGTGGGCTATAACGGCTTCGTCGTGCAGGTGCCTTCGGCTGACGTGGGCGGGGGGCTGCTTTGTCCGGAGAGGAGTGTCGCGTGTTCCGTCATGTGCCCGGTGTGCTGGCCGCCGTCTGCGCCATTCTCGTGTCCTGGGGGGCTTTGAGCCAGCCCAGGCCCATCGAGGCTCCGGCTCGGTCGGCCCAGCTCATGGCGCCCGTCTTCCGCTCGGGCATCGCACCAGCGGCCGCGGACTCGGCGGGCAGGTACGAGCTGAGGCACCGGCGGGTCAGTGCCCTCTTCAGCGACACGGGCATGAAGGTGCGCCTGCCGTCGCGCACCTCGCGGGCCCGTGAGCTGGACTGGAGCGTGGCCGGAGGGCGCGCGGTGAAGCCCCAGGCGGAGAAGCCTCGGGAGACGAAGCTGCACCGGCTGGTGGGGCCGCGGTCGGCCTGGGAGCAGGAGGTGCCCACGTACGGAGGGCTGCGCTACGCCGGGGTGCTGCCGGGAGTGGAGCTGTGGTTCGAGGAGCGAGCCGAGGGCGTGGAGTACGGCCTGCGGGCCGAGCGCGGGGAGGACTTGAGGCGGGTGGAGCTGCAATACGCCGGAGCCCAGGCGGTGCGGGTGGTGGAGGAGGGCCGCGCGCTGGAGGTGGACCTGGGTGAGGGGGTGCTGCGGGAGGAGGGGCTGAAGTGCGCGCAGGAGCAGGTGGACGGGACGCTGACGGCGGTGGGCTGCCGGTTCACCGACGCGCACCCGGTAGGGCCGGAGCGGTGGGTCCATGCCATCGAGGTGGACGTGGTGGACCCCGAGCTCCCGGTGGTGGTGGATCCGCTCGTCCTCTGGAACACCTACCTCCTGGGCCCGGGTGCCGAGGATGCGGTCTGGGCCATCGAGCAGAATGACGCGGGCGAGGTCTTCATCGCCGGAATGTTCGGAGGCACGCCCACGTCCTCACCGGCGCCAGCAATCAGCCATCGCTATGGGGGCGGGGGCGGGGCGAGCGATGTGCTCGTCGCCAAGTTCCAGGTGGACGGCGGGCTGGATTGGTGGACCGTGCTCGGCGCGACGGGCGAGGATCACGCCAGCGACCTGGTGATAGGGAGCTCGGGAGAGCTGTACGTCGCTGGCACCACCACGTCGCCGAACTTCTCGTGGGTGCTGCCCGACGGGGGGCCGATGGAGAGCAAGTCCGTCGACCCCTTGTCTCCCGGGGATGGCTTCGTGGCTCGGCTCGACTCCTCTGGAGCGCAGCTCGACTGGTTCCAGCGCATCGACAGGGATGGGGGGGAAGCCGTCCGGGACATGATCCAGCTTCCCGATGGTCGGTTGATCGTCGCCGGAAGGGCGAACGTGAACCGCGTCGTGGGAAGCACGTCCTACCAGGAAGAGGATGGCTTCATCGCGCGCCTCGATCCCAGCCAGCGCAAGCTGGATTGGAGCATCTCCATCCCGGGTCCTCGTAACAATGTGGCGGACGAGAGCGTGCAGGGTGTCACCCTCAGGGACAACGGCTCCGTCTATGTCACGGGTTACTACAGCGATGACCCGGGGGGCGTCCGCAATGCCTTCGTCTCCGTGGTCTCGGGCGTCAACGGCGTCAATCCGATGATCGTTTCGACCCAGAGCATCGGAGCCAATGGCGAGCAGGAGGGCGTCACGACAACCCGACTGGCCACGGCTTCCGGAGACAGGGTTCTGACGTGGGGATGGAGCGGCCCCTCGACCAATTTCCCGCCTTCCGGTCTGGGCATCCGGGGAGCCAGTGACCTTTTCGTCACCGAGCTCGGGGACTCCTCGGGCATCCTCACCGTGGGGAAGACGACGCTCCTCGGTGGCGACGGGCTCGATTTGGTCGGCTTCGTGAGGACCGACTCCGCCCAGCGGATCTATCTGGGGGGGCTCACCAAATCGAAGGACCTGCCCAGCGCCGGAGGATTCGATACCACCCTGGAGGACAACGGCAAGGGGGATGGTTTCGTGGCGAGGGTCCGACTCGATGTGGAGCCCTCGTTCGAGTGGGTGTCCTACGTTGGTGGGACCGGAGAGGACGAGGTCAACGCGCTGCTCGTGGACTCCAGGAACCCGGACCTCCTCTTCATCGGTGGGTCCACCACCTCGCAGAACCTCCAGTATTCCGACGCCGGCTTCGACACGAGCCCGAATGGCACGTTCCCGAACATGTTCCTGCTGGCCGTGGACCTGAAGGCCTCGCCGGGTGGCAACCCGGGCTCGGGAGGGGATGCGGGCACGGGCACGGGCACGGATGCGGGCACGGGCACGGATGCGGGCGCGGGCACGGATGGGGGCACGGACTCGGGAGGCAAGCTGTCCCCGCTGGGCTGGTCCTGTGGTTCCACCTCGGGGGGCTCGGGAGCCCTCGCGCTCGGCACGCTCGTTGGACTGGCGCTGCTGGCCTCGCGCCGCAGGCCGCGCGCCTAGCGGAACATGTCCACGTGGGGGATGCCGTCCTCGTCGTACACGTCCCCCACCGCGCGGAAGCCGAAGCTCTCGTAGAAGCCCCGCAGGTAGTCCTGGGCGCCGATGCGGATGGGCGTGCGCGGGTAGTGCTCCTCGATGAAGGCGAGCCCCTTCTCCACCAGCACCCGCCCCTGGCCCTGGCGGCGCGCGCTCGGGGCGGTGACCACCCGGCCGAAGCTCACCTCCGGGTACTTCAGCCCCGGCGGCAGCACGCGCAGGTAGGCCGCGAGGATGGGCGCCTCGGGTGTGCCCGTGGTGCCGAGCAGGTGATGGGAGCCTCGGTCGTAACCATCGGCGTCCTGGTAGATGGAGCGCTGCTCCACCACGAACACCTCCTGGCGCAGCGCCAGCAGGCCGTAGAGCTCGTCGAGCGTCAGCTCCGGGAACGTCTTCCATTTCCAGTGCGGCATGGCTCTCCTGTTCAGCGGCGGTGAGGCCTAACGCTCCAGGTGCTTCGGGTCCAGCGTATCGCGCACGGCATCGCCGAGCAGGTGGAAGCCGAGCACGGTGAGGGCCAGCGCGAGCCCGGGGAAGAGGGCCACGTGGGGCGCGACGAGGAGGTACTGCGTGCCCTGGTCCACCAGCGCTCCCCACGAGGGCGTCCCCGGAGGCGCGCCGAGCCCGAGGAAGCTGAGCGAGGCCTCGGCGAGGATGGCGCCGGGCAGGGCGGAGGTGGCCTGGACGACGAGGGGCCCGGCGGCGTTGGGCAGCAGGTGGTGCAGGAGGATGCGCGCGTTGCTGGCGCCGAGGGCCCGCGCGGCCTGGACGTAGTCGCGCTCGCGCAGGGTGAGCACCTGCCCGCGCGCCAGCCGGGCGTAGCCCGTCCACCCGGTGAAGCTGAGCGCGAAGATGACGTGGGTGAGCGAGGGCCCCAGCACGGCGGTGATGAAGATGGCCAGGAGGATGCCGGGGAAGGCGAGCAGCACGTCGGTGAGCCGCATGAGCGCCTCGTCCAGGAGCCCGCCGACGAAGCCCGCGAGGCCGCCGAGCACGGTACCCACCAGGGCCGAGAGCGCCACGGCGAACACGGCGACGACGAGCGAGACGCGGGCTCCATGGAGGAGCTGGGAGAGCAGGTCGATGCCGTTCTCCCCGGTGCCGAGCGGGTGGCCGGGGCCGGGTGGGGCCAGCTCGGTGGCGAGGTCGATGGCCTCCGGGGCATGAGGACTGAGGAGGGAGGCCAGCAGCGCGACGAGGACGAGCAGCCCCGCCACGGCGAGGCCGAAGCGCCCACCCGCGGAGCGGAGGAGGCGTCTCATGCGCGCCTCCGCACGCGCGGGTCGACGAGCGCGTAGGCCATGTCGGTGAGCGTGTTGACGAGCACGTAGCAGCAGGTGAAGACGAGCACGGTGGCGCGCACGGTGTTGTAGTCGCGCCTCTCGATGGCGCTCAGCAGCAGGGTGCCCATGCCGGGCCAGGAGAACACCTTCTCGGTGACGATGGCGCCGCCGAGCAGGCCGCCGAACTCGAGCCCCAGCACGGTGAGGATGGGCAGCAGGGCGTTGCGG
>NZ_DASVSO010001035.1:0-3572 GCF_036388035.1 Archangium sp. | reverse complement strand
CTCGGGGTCCAGCTCGGCAGCGGGTTCGAGCGCGAGGGTGTACTCACCCGGGTCCACCAGCCGGAAGCGCGTTGCCCGCCCGTCCACCTCCAAGGAGGCCTTGTCGATGGGGGCCTTGAAACGCAGGTAGGTGGTGACCTTGGCCGCCACCCGCACCTCGGGCACGGGCTCGTTGGGGCTGCTGGGGACGACCACTTGCCGCTGCTGCTGCTCGCGGACTGGGGACGGGGACTGCGCTGTCGCTGTAGTCCCCGTCAGGAGAATGACGAGCGGTAGCCACGGGAGAAGTCGCACCAGGGTGGAATACCTCCGGAGTCCACCCTAGCAGATGCCCAGCCCGCCGGGGCCCGATGTACACTGCCCACCTGGGCCTTTTCCTGGCGCGCCCATCGTGAGGAGCTTCCATGCCATCAGGGTCATCTTCGAGCAACGCGGGACCGGGTCTTCGAATGGGTGCCCAGGGCGAGCACGTGCGCGCCCTGCAGCGCCGGCTCACCTCGCTCGGCTTCCGTATCGACCCGATCGACGGCATCTTCGGGTCGAGGACCGTGGATGCCGTGAAGGCCTTCCAGCAGTCACGCCGCATGAACGCCGATGGCATCGTCGGCCCCGAGACGATGCGGCAGCTGGGCCTCACCGTGCCGCCTTCGGCGCCATCGTCGATCCAGGTCTGCCGGCCCCCGGCTTTCACGCCCCCACGCCCACAAGACATGGCGCAGCGCTCCACGACCGCCGTGAGCCAGAACAGGCGCCCCCAGAACGATCGGAGGACGGGGGGCTTCACGGCGAACTCGGCGATTCAGAGCTTCGACTCCCGCGTTCGCCTCAACCAGTACGTCGATCCGGCGCAGCAGGCGGCGGCGCGGGTCCTCAACGACCTCGAGGCCGGGAGGATTTCCCACATGGACGCCCGGATCATGGCGTCCGGACAGCGCAACGCTCTGCTCACCTCGACCCGGCAGCAGTTGAGCCCTGGAGGCCGGGCGTTGTCCCGAGCCCTCAAGGAAGAGGGCAAGACGCTGCCGGAGCTGGTTCAGCGGTACGCGCACCGGCTGCTGGAGAACTCGCCGGAGCTGAGGCGGCAGCATGGCCTGAGCACACTGGACCCCAATTCGCGCCTCTTCAATCGCGCCCTGTATACGCGGGCCGTCGAGGAGCTGGGGCGGAGCGAGGCGGTCTCCCGGGAGATCATCCACGCAGCGGGGCGTCCCAACGCCACCGTGACGGCGGTGGCCCGCTTCTCGCGCGTGGCGGGGCCCGCGGCGGTTGTTGGCGGACTGGCCCTGTCGGGCTACGAGATCAGGAACGCGCCCGAGGGACAGCGGCTCTACACCGCGGGACGGGAGGCGAGTGGCATCGGCGGAGGGGTCATCGGCTCCATGGGCGGGGGCCTGGTGGCGGGGTGGACGGCTTCGCTGATGTGCGGCCCCGGGGCTCCCGTGTGCGCCATGCTCGTCAGCCTCGTGGTCGTGGGCGGATTCGCCTGGGCAGGCGGAGCCGCGGCCGAGCACGGCTACGAAAGGGCCATGCGGGGTAGCCAGAGCCGCACTCGTCGCTGACGCGCGCATGGCCTTCTCCTGGCGCCTGGGCGGCTGGCGTGAGCGGCGGGGACCCCGAGCGGGGGTCACCATCATTCAGGGCTGGAATTCGCGGCTGGGAGTGGGAGTCGCCGGGGCGGCGGGAGGGCTGCTGTTGCCCCTGCTGCTGGCCGTCGGCGGAGTGCGGGAGGCACTCCTCGGGCTCGCGGGGTGCCTCGCCCTCGGGTTCGGGTTCGGCTACCGGCTGGTGGTGGCTCCGGAAGGACTCCTGTACCAGTTCACCTGGTACGGAGTGCCCTGGCGCCGTCAACGACTGCCGCTCCAGGTTCCGGTCGTCGAGGCGTCCACCTTCGAGCAGCCCGAGCCGGAGGACCTCATCCTGGAAGGCGCGCGGCCGGTGACCCTCCCGGCCTCGAAACACACGGTGGGGGCGTTGAAGCAGGCGGTGCAGGAGGCCATCCTGCGCGCCCAGGCTTCCACGGAGTCCCGCTAGCCCCCTGGGGCCGGGAAAGGTGTCAACCGACTCGTCCCGACACCTCGCCCCCTACGAATCGTCTGACAACCAGTGGAGGAGTGGGGGCCTTGGTTCGCTCCCCAGTCCTGGAGTTTACCCCTCGTCCTGGACGAGGCCCTGGCGGAGCAGTTCCTTGGCCAGGAAGGGGCAGTGCTTGCGGATGAGGCGGAACGACATGTCTCCCTCCCGCCAGGCCGTGTGATAGGCCTCCCTGGCCCGAACGAACTCATCATCGTTCAGGTTCAATCGGTCGATCGTCTTCTGGACCCGCGCACGCATCGTTTCGGTCAACCCTTCGCCCGGAATGACCTCGAGCGTGGACAACTCGAGCGCGAACCACCCGTCCTGCACCTCGAACGGATCCAGAACGTCCTCGAGGTCGTTCTTGCGCGCGTTCATCCGGACACACGCGAGCCGGTAGTTGCTCCACTCATAGGCCAGCTCGCGACGCTTCGACTTGGGAAGCAGATGGTCTACCGAGAGCGCGCCGGTGCCCCGAGGGATATGGAGGGAGGAATAGGCACAGACGCCCTTGTATGCCGCCCAGAGTTGCGTCGCGCAGTGACGCCAGTGCGAGCGCAGTTCGCCGGCGGGCGAGGACAGATCGGCACGACCCGGCTGACGAACCCTGGCGTCGAAGTCCGGGGGCTCGGGCTGGGGCTCGACGTGGATCACGGCTCGATCCCCGCGGCCTCGGCACGCGCGAGCCAGCGTGGCCAGAACGGATCAGTATCCTTGAGGAGCCGATACAGCTCGTTGTGAATCCGCTTCACCTCCTCGATCGGGAGGTGCGGATCCTTGAGCGCGGCCTTGGCGCGGGTGATGGCCTCCTCGGCTTCCACGGACCGAGGCTCCTTGAGATCGAAGACTTCAGAGGTGAGCCACGCGTTGGCATCGCCCCGAGGCCGCCAGTCGGCCTTGGTGACCTTCACCTCGTGACCCACAAGGTCGAACATGAAGAGCGCGTCCTGGTCCGGGTCGAAGGAGGGCTCCACCGAGGCGAGGACCATGGGTGAATGAGTGACGGCAATCACCTGGACCTTCACGTCCGGGCGGAGTTCTTGGACGACGGCCAGCAGCGAAGGAAGGATGAGCCGTTGCCAACGGGGATGGAGGTGCGCCTCTACCTCGTCAACAAGGAGCACGACCTGATCGGCGACCTGCTGCTGAAGCAGCTCGGCGGCCCGCCGATGTTCCTCCCAAGCCCAGACGAGAAGGTAGGCGAGACCGACGATACGCCGGATCCCAGCAGACGCGTGCGTGAGGGGAACGATGCCATACGGCATCTCCAGCGTCGGAATGTCCCGCGCATCATCAACTCCCAATCGGGTGGGATCTCCAGGCCGCAATGGCTCCTTGGCATCTGGGGACAGAACAGTCAGCACCTTGCACAAGCGCTCGAAAGACTCCGAGCGCCTCAACTGCCAATAGACCCAATCCCGGATGAGCCCATTGCACAGGACACGCCCGTCCTCCGCCAATCCGTCCCAGAGTTCCTCTTGTGAAAAGTCGTAAGATTT
>NZ_DASVSO010001034.1:0-4956 GCF_036388035.1 Archangium sp. | reverse complement strand
CCGCTCGAGCGCGCCGGGCTGGGCGTGGGCGCCCGCCGCCGGAGGCGCGGTGCTGCTGGGCGTGGGGACGCTCTTCTACGTGCAGGCGGGAAAGGACTTCCGCGCCCTGACGGATCCGACCCTCCAGGACCGCAACCTGGGCCTCAAGCTGAGGGAGTCCGGCAAGCGCTCGCAGATGCTGAGCGGGGCGGCCGGGGCGCTGGGCGCGGCCGGCGTGGTGACGAGCGGGCTCATCTACCTGCTGGCGGACAAGGACAAGGGCGACCCGGTGCAGGTGCGGCCCACCGCTTCCGTGGGCAACGGGGGCGGCTCGGTGGGACTGATGGGGACGCTGCCGTGAGGACTTTCATGCTCGAGACGAAGAGGCTGTTCGCCGCGGGGCTCGCGCTGGCGTCGCTGGCCACCACCGGTTGCTATGACTTCGACACCGCGTTCCAGGACTGCGTGGCCGACGGTCGGTGCAACCGCACCGAGTGCGATCCGACCCGGGAGGATCAGCCGGACGACGCCTTCCAGGACACCAACTGCGATGGCATCGATGGCACCGCCAGCGCCGCGTTCTTCGTGGACCCCCTCGAGGGCCGGGACAACAATCCCGGCACCCCCGAGGCTCCGTTCAAGAGCTTCGCGCATGCCGTGCGGCGCGCTTCCAGCGAGCACAAGGCGCTCTACCTCGCCCAGGGCACCTATGACGACCCCTCGCTCCTGCTCGACAAGCCCGTGTCCCTCTATGGCGGCTACGCCCGGGTGGACGGAGGCTGGACGCGTGGCAAGGAACACACCACCCACCTCGGGGGAGGCAGCGTCGGCCTGACGGTGAGCGGGTTGGGCGAGGACGCGGGCGTCGTCATCGACCATGTGCGCATCACCTCCTCCACGGGGCAGTCCGCGGGCGAGCCGTCCATCGGCATGCGGGTGCTGAACTCCAAGGGCGTGCGGCTGCGCTACGTGGAGATCCTGGCGGGCGCGGGTGCACGCGGGGCCGACGGCGCCTCTGCCTCGGACGTCACCCAGAGCGGCGCGGACGGCGGCGTGGGCCAGAGCCCCACCGCCCCCGGAGCCGTCGCCGAAGGCGGTCCTCCGGGCACCAGCGCGTGTGGCGGCCTTCCGGGTGGAAAGGGCGGCAAGGGCGGTGCCTCGCAGACGTCCCCCCTGGCGACCGCCGGTGAGCCGGGCCAACCCTCCACGGATGGGGGCACCGCGGGAGGACCTCGAAACGAGCCGTTCTGCAGCCGGGTGCCCTGCACCTATGAGGGCCTGCCCGGTGGGAAGGGCCAGGACGGGCTGCCGGGCGATGCGGGAACGGATGGGCCTCCGGGCAATCCCACCGGCAAGCTCTCGAGCGACAGTTGGGTGCCGGAGTTCGGTCTGGAGGGTGGAGCCGGGGCACCCGGCGGTGGCGGGGCCGGCGGTGGCGGTGGCGGTCACATCGTGGGCGGGAGCGCGAACTCCGAGGGCGGGGGGGGTGGCGGTGGAGGCAGTGGTGGCTGCCCGGGCATCGGGGCCGCCGGGGGCGGAGGTGGTGGAGCCTCCATTGCCCTGCTGCTCATCCAGGGACAGGTGGAGTTGGAGTTCTCCCTGCTGCGGACCGCGGACGGTGGACAAGGCGGGGCCGGAGGCCAGGGCGGCAACGGAAGCTCCGGTGGTGTCGGGGGCCCCGGTGGCAAGGGCCCATCGCGCTCGGACGCCTTCAATACGGTCTCCGGAGGCCAGGGCGGCAATGGAGGCACGGGAGGCACGGGAGGTCGTGGCGGCCATGGTGGCAACGGCGGCGGTGGTCCGTCCGTGGGCATCTGGTGCGGCCCCTCTTCGTCCTTCGCCCAGGCGAACACCGTCTTCACCCTCGGCAACCCCGGACAGCCCGGCACGGGCCTGGGCCGCAAGGACACCACGGGCCTCAAGGCAGAGCAGCACCAGTGCCCCAATCCGTAGGGAGACGGCGGTGACCCGTCGGTGGGTGTCTGCTGTGAGCCCACCTCGACGCTCCTCCGGGCCGAGACGCCCCGCTGCCCTGTAAGGGAGCGGGCGTCAGGGGGAGTACACCCTGCTTCCTTGCTCGCTTGTGGGAATCCGCCCCCGGTCTGGTAGCCTTGGGGTCATCTTCCGATGGTTGACTCCCGTACATGTGAAACCTGCGGTCTCGCCGTGCCGGCTGACACGGATGTCTGCCCGCGCGATGGCACCGTGCTGCTCGGTCCCTCTTCGACGTCGCTGTTCCCCAGCGACGAGGGGAGCGCGCGGCGAACGTCGCCCGGGAGGAGCGTCCAATTCATGGAAGAGCCCGCCACGGATCCGCTCGTCGGCCTGAGGCTTGGCGAGTACGAGCTGCGCCAGCGCATCGGCGTGGGCGGCATGGGACTGGTGTATGACGGCATCCAGCCGCTGATCGGCAAGCGCGTGGCGGTGAAGGTGCTGCGCCCCGAGCTGGCCGCCGCCGAGGAGCAGGTGGCGCGACTGCTCGCCGAGGCCCGCGCCGTCAACGCCATCCGCCACCGCGGCATCGTCGACATCTTCGGCTTCGGCCAGGTCCCCGACGGCCGCCAGTACATCATCATGGAGTACCTCGAGGGCATCGCCCTCGATGCGTACCTGGCCGACAAGGGCCGCATTCCGGTGGCCGAGGTGCTGGACGTGCTCGACGAGGTGCTCAGCGCGCTGGGCGCCGCGCACGGGGCCGGCGTCGTGCACCGAGACCTCAAGCCGAGCAACATCTTCCTGGTGCTCCAGCCGGACGGCTCGCGCTACGTGAAGCTGCTGGACTTCGGCCTCGCCAAGGTGGGCCTGCCCGCCGGGCGCACCGCGCAGACGCGCACGGACATGGTGGTGGGCACCCCGGAGTACATGGCGCCCGAGCAGGCCCGCGGCCAGCCCGTGGGCCCCATGACGGACCTCTACGCCCTGGGCGTGGTGGCCTTCGAGATGGTCACCGGCCGGCTGCCCTTCACCGGCTCGTCCCCGGTGGACCTGCTGATGAAGCACGTGGACGCGCGGCCGCCGCGGCCCTCGGAGTTCGTCCCCGAGCTGCCGGCCGCGCTCGACGCCTTCATCCTGCAGATGCTCACCAAGGACCCCGAGGCACGCCCCGGGTCCGCCGAGACGCTGCGCCGCCCACTGCTGCGGCTGCGCGACACCCTCACCCACTCGGCGCCGGCTCCCCAGCCGAAGCCCGTGGTCGCGGAGCTCCCCGTCGAGGCTCCCTCGGAGACCCCGGCCCCTCCGAAGTCTCCTCCCACGCCCGCGCCGCTCGCGCCGGTGCCAGCCGAGCTGACGCCCGCGGAGCTGAACGCCGCCGGTGTGAGTTCGCCGAAGCGCCGCCTGCTGCCCATGGGCCTGGGAGCCCTCGCCCTGGTGGTCATCGGTGGCGCCGTGGTCGCCCTGCGCGAGCCGCCCCCCACCCCGCCGCAGGTGACCGTCACGCCTCCGGTGCAGCCCCAGACGCCGCCGCCGGCCCAGCCCTCCACCGGGACGGCCCAGGCGCAGCCGGGCACCCCCACGACCGGGACTCCCACCCCCGGCACCCCGACCACGGCCACGCCCACGCCGCCGCCGGAGAACCCCAGCACGGTGCCGGCGGTGGCCCACGTGGACAACCCCACCGAGGACACGCAGCCGGCGGTGCAGAAGACGCCCACCCCGTCGGCGCCCAGCCTGGCCACGCTCCTCGGCCGCATCCAGAAGCTGGATCGCGACGTCGAGGCGCGTGCCCACTCCGGCCAGCCGCTCAGCCCGGCCACGCGCAAGACGCTCGACAGCCTGCGCAAGCGGGTCGAGACGGCCGGCACCCCCGAGGAGCGCCGTCAGGTCGCCAAGGAGCTGACCTCCTGGGAGAAGATGTTCCTGCGCCGCAAGTAGGGGGCCCGGCCCGCGCCGAGCCCCTGGCGGGCGGTGGGCCGCCTCACTTCAGGCAGGCCACCGGCCGGGTCATCGCGCTGCGCGCCCGCTCCTCGGTGACGAGCTTGTAGCCGAACAGGTCCGTCAGCAGCACGTCCCGGTTCTGCCGGATGAGGCTCGCGTTGCGGCAGGAGACCGCGTCGTCGTAGTAGCTGTGCGGAGGCAGGGCGAGCGACAGCTCGGCCAGCTCCGGCAGCTGGAGCGTGTCCAGCTCGCGCCCGAAAATCTTGTACGCCGCGTCCTCCACGCCCACGATGCCCCGCTCGAAGTAGAGCGAGGACAGGTCATAGGCGATGAGCTGGTCCTTCTGGAGGAAGGCGTGCAGGCGGTGGGCGGCGATGACCCGCTCCAGGTTGCCCGCGATGCCCAGCTTCGCGGCGAGCCGCATGGCGAGGAGCCGCTCGCACGCCCCGTCCCCCGGCAGCTCGGAGCCGAAGGCGGCATAGGCGAAGAGGCGCCAGGACCACTTCGGGCCGTCCTCGCGCGGCGTCTGGAAGTAGGTGGGGCACCCGAGCTGCGCGATGTAGAGGGCCACCAGGTCCTTGGGGAGACGCGCGAAGTCCGGACGCTTGTACTCCATGGGGCGCGTGTTCTCGAAGGTGCCCGCCCGCAGGCTCATCCGCTCGCCCTCGATGGAGTGGCGGAGTTGCTTCTCCAGGTCGAACTCCGTCTCCAACCGGGGCAGCTTGCTGGCGGCATGGAGGTATGCGGCCGGCAGCGCCACGCCCGTCAGCCCGATGAGTAACAGCACCAACCAGAGCAGGGTCTTCACGCCCCCAGGCTATCAAAGGGCGACGGCGCCTCGGGTCCAGGTTAGATCAGAGCTGTCATGAACGACTGGCACCCCACCACCGTGGCGACCGTCCTTCCCGCCGCGGAGGGCCTCACCGAGCTCATCCTGGACATCGGCGGCACCCCGTTGGTGGGCACGCACCGCACCCCGGGCCAGTACGTGCGCCTGGCCCTGCCCGAGCTGGGCGAGGGCCTGTTCGCCATCGCCTCGGCGCCGGAACCCTTCGGCACCCGCTGGGAGTTCCTCCTCAAGGGGGGCAGCGCGCTGGCGGA
>NZ_DASVSO010001033.1:0-3446 GCF_036388035.1 Archangium sp. | reverse complement strand
AGTCGGAGTGACCGGCCCAGCGGGGGACGATGGTAAGGGTTCGGGTCATGGCGACTACCGGGCATAGCACTGCCGGGGACGGTCGCGCGGAGCGCTGAGGGGTGGACAGGGCCGCCACGGGGCCTTCAAGCTGCTCGGCCGCGGTTGAATCCACACGCAGGAGCAACGCCATGGCACTGAACCTCCAGTCCACCGTGAAGCTGAACAACGGCGTGGAACTTCCCCGGCTGGGTCTGGGCGTCTTCCGGTCGCCGCGCGGCGAGGTGACGCGCCAGGCCGTGTTGTCGGCGCTCGCGGCTGGCTACCGGCACATCGACACCGCGCGCATCTATGGCAACGAGCGGGACGTGGGCCTCGCGGTGCGCGAGAGCGGCCTGTCCCGAGGCGACATCTTCGTCACCACCAAGCTGTGGAACGATGACCAGGGTTACGACTCGACGCTGCGCGCCTGCGATCGCAGCCTGGAGGCGCTCGGGCTGGAGTACGTGGACCTGTACCTGGTGCACTGGCCGGTGCCGGGCCGGCGGCTGGAGTCGTGGCGCGCCATGGAGAAGCTGCTCGCGGATGGAAAGTGCCGGGCCATCGGGGTGAGCAACTTCATGGAGCACCACCTCGAGGAGCTGCTGGGTCGCGCGAAGGTCGTGCCCGCGGTCAACCAGGTGGAGCAGCACCCCTTCCTCAACCAGCAATCCTTGCAGCGCTACTGTGCGGGCAAGGGCATCGTGGTGGAGGCCTACAGCCCGCTGACCAAGGGGATGCGGCTCGGGGACCCGCGCGTCGTGGAGGTGGCCCGGAAGTACGGCAAGTCCCCCGCGCAGGTGCTCATCCGCTGGTGCCTCGAGCACGACTTCGTGGTCATCCCCAAGTCCGTCCACGAGGAGCGTATCCGCGAGAACGCGAATGTCTTCGACTTCTCCCTCTCGGCCGAGGAACTGCGGCTGCTCGATGGGCTGAACGAGGACTTGTACACGGGATGGGATTCGAGGGACGTACCGTGAGCCTGCCGGATGGGAGAGAATGCCGGGCGCCATGAGCGCGCCCCGCGACCCCATCTACCTGGACCACAACGCCACGACCCCGCTGCTGCCCGAAGTGGTCGACGCCATGCTGCCGTACCTGCGCGAGCACTTCGGCAACCCGTCGAGTGCCCACGTCTACGGGCGCCGGGCCCGCGAGGCCATCGACCGCGCACGGGCCCAGGTGGCGGCGCTGCTCGGTGCGCAAGCGGAGGAGATCTTCTTCGTCGCACACGGGACCGAGGCCAACAACCTCGCCATTCGCGGAGTGGTGGCCGCGCTCCCGGAGAAGCGGCACCTGGTGACCTCCGTCATCGAGCACCCCGCCACCACCGAGCCGTGCCATGAGCTGGAGAAGCACGGCGCGCAAGTGACGTGGCTCCCGGTGGACGAGCACGGACGGGTTCGTGTCTCCGAGGCGGTGGCGGCGCTGCGGGGCGACACGGCGCTCGTCACCCTCATGCACGCCAACAACGAGACGGGCGTGCTGCAGCCCATCGCGGAGATTGCCCGCGAGGCCCGGGCGTGGGGCGTGCTGGTGCACACGGACGCGGCCCAGTCCGTGGGCAAGCTGCCGCTGTCCGCCGGAGGGCTCGGCGTGGACCTGCTCACGGTGGTGGGCCACAAGTTCGGCGCGCCCAAGGGCGTGGGAGCGCTGTACGTGCGCCGGGGCACGCCGCTGCGCCCGGTGCTGCTCGGGGCGGGGCACGAGCGCGGCCTGCGCCCGGGCACGGAGAACGTCGCGTCGCTCGTGGGGCTCGGGGCCGCGAGTGAGGTGGCCCTCCGCACGGTGGAGGGCGAGGCCGAGCGGGTGCGCGCATTGCGCGACGAGCTCTGGGAGCGGCTGCGGGCACGCATCCCCGGGCTGGCGCTCAATGGTCACCCGGAGGAGCGGCTGCCCAACACGCTGAACGTGCGCTTCCCCAACGTGAGTGGCTCCGCGCTCCTGGCGGCGACTCCCGAGGTGGCCGCGTCCACGGGCTCGGCGTGCCACGCGGGCGAGGAGTCCGCCTCCTCCGTGCTCACCGCGATGGGTGTGGAGCCACGAGCGGCGCTCGGCTCGGTGCGTCTGTCCTTGGGAAGGACAACGACGCGGGAGGACGTGGTTGCCGCCGCGCAGGCCCTCGCCGAGGCGTGGACTCGTCTGCGCCAATCCGCCCGTTCCTGAACTACCTCCCACGGATGCCCGTCCCCTCTGGAATGGCATCCTCTGGGTCGAACAGCCTGCGCCCAGCGAGGCCGAGCTGGCGCGGCGCGCGCGCTGGAGCTTGCCCGTCACGGAGACGATGCGTCCTTCGCGGGAGAGCTGAGCTTGCCGATGCTGCTCGAGGCGCGGTGAGCTCTCCTCTCGCACGCGCATCGCGCGTCAAAAGGTGATAGGTGGGCTCCCCATGTCTCAAGACGTCGAGCTCCAGTGTCGTTGCGGAAAGATACACGGATGGCTGCGCGATGCGGGGCCAGACACAGTGACCCGCGGCGTCTGCTACTGCGACGACTGTCAGGCGTTCCTGCACCACCTCGGCCGCGCCGAGCTGCTCGACGAGCACGGCGGCTCGGATATCGTGCAGGTCGCGCCATCGACGCTCTCGTTCGATCGTGGCCTCGAACTCGTCACCGCCATGCGCCTCACGCCCAAGGGCATCTATCGCTGGTACGCGAGCTGCTGCAAGACGCCGCTCGGCAACACGGTGTCGCCGCGGCTACCGTTCGTCGGGATCGTCACCGAACTGTTCCAGCAGGCGCCGAACGCACGCCCGTGTGACGAGGTCTTCGGCGCGCCGCTCGGTGGGATCCTCGGCGAGTTCGCGATCGGTGATCCGCCGCCCGGGTCGGTGAAGCCGAACGTGCGCATGCTCGCGCGTGCGATCCTCAAGGTGCTCGGCTGGAAGCTCCGCGGCAAGACGTGGCCACATCCGTTCTTCGACCGCGCGAGCGGCAATCCGAAATACCCTGTCACGGTGCTCTCCACGGCCGAGCGTGACGCGCTCCGCTCGCTGTGTGGCCCGCGTCCCGCTCGCGCGTGACTCCAAAGAGGCCAGCAGGGTCGGGCGGCCAGCCGGAGGCTCAGGAACGGGACCCGGTGTCTCTGGGGGTGGACGGGCCTTCCCGCCAAGTGACCGGAATGACGTCCACGGGTGTTGGCCCGGCGCGTGCTCTGGCCAGGGCAACTCTTTCCCCAGAGGAGCCTCATGGACACCGTTTACGACGACCGCTTCCACCTGAGCCGCGCGACCTTTTACAAGCTGGTGGTTTTCTCCTCCGTCTGGTTCACCGTCGAGGGCTTCCCCGTGCTGCCCATCGGGTTGCTCTTCGCCATCCGTTACGTGGGCATCAACTACGAGTCCTCCTTCCTGCACTCGCTTGTCACGGGCCGCAAGGTGGTTGCCGCGAGCATCGGGATGGCGCTCCTCGGGCTGCTGATGCGTGGGC
>NZ_DASVSO010001032.1:0-10915 GCF_036388035.1 Archangium sp. | reverse complement strand
CGCGCATGTCCTGCTCAACGCTCTCACCCTCTTCATTCCCGTCACTTGGCGCATGCTGCTGCTGCGCACTCTTTCGCGACAGGACACCCCAGCACCGGCCACCCGCGTGCTGACGCATGCGCAACTACGTCTCCTCAAGTTGCTGTCAAAAGCGTGTCGCGCTGCCCGCACAGCCCACCGCACGTGAGGCAACCCTCGCCCTGGCTGGCATGGGCGGCCACCTCAAGCACAACGGCGAGCCGGGCTGGCTCACCCTGGGTCCGGGTTACGAAAAGCTCCTCATGGCCGAGCTCGGCTGGCGCGCCGCCCTCGGCAACTTGTGAGCAATCTTGAGGGTATGACAACTCTTGTCCGTCCCCAGGGCGAGCGGGATCACTCCCACTGGGGACGGTCGCACTCCAGCAGCGCCCAGTCCTCCTCGGCATTCCAGGCCCCCTCCACCAGCCGTGCGTCGCTCTCGTGGCTCCCCAGATAGCGGAACACCTGCCGGATGCGCAGCGTGTTGGGACCCGGGACACAGTCTTTCACCACAGGGAACGCGGTGAGCAGGTGGCGCGCGCCGACGAGGAACCCCGTGCCCCAGTACACCACCCGGCTTGTACCTTGAAGAATCTCGACCCTCGTGGTCGCTCGGAACAGGGCGTCGTCCGCTGCAACTCCTCAGCGGGCCACGTCGTCCCGGACGTGTCCCTCGAGGACACGCCCGTCGGCGGCCATGTCGAGCTGCACATACGTGGGCATGAAGGCTATGTACTCGCTCAGCCGGTTCTCGGTGATGTCCTTGACGAAGCGCCGCAGCGCCTCCGTGGCCACTGCGTCATCCTCGCTCAGCACGGCCTTCGGCACCCGCATGAGATCGGCCCAGGTGCCGGAGTTCAGGTACACGCCGTGCTCATGGGTGATCTCCCGCGCCAGGTGCGTGTGTCCGAAGACCACGTACCGGAAGCGGCCCCGCGCACAGAGGGCCTTGGCGGCGTTGAGATAACGGGGCTCCGTCTCGTGAGCCCGCTCGAAGGTGCGATCGCCCTGGAGCGCCCTCAAGGCCTTGCGGAGCGCAGGCAGCCGGGACTCCAGCGGCCCGTCCAGGCCCGCCTCGGCAATGCGCCAGAGGCTCGCGAGCTGCTGGGCTCCCTGACGGATGGCCGAGAACGCCGAGGCATCCGCGAGGGTGACACCCACGTCCTCGCCCTGTCGCGCTTCGTCGATCTCCGCCAGGAAACGCCGGGCTTCGCTCTCTCCCATGGCGGCCCCCAGGGTGGAGGCGAGGGGCTCCGAGGGATCCAGCCCAGCCACTCCCGCCTTGGCGCTGGCTTCGGACAGCCGTACAGGGAGGTCATCCTCCTTCAGCCCATGGGTGATGGAGGGCGCCAGGACGCGTGCCACCTGCTCGATCTTCTCGATGAAGTCCGGCTCCAGTGCCAGCAGGATCGGGATGACCGACTCGTTCTCCGGCTTGAGCAGGTCGACGAATGCGTACTTCGACTTGATCGGGTTCATCACCTCCGCGACGAGCCTGCTGCCAGCGGGAGGGGGGAAGATCCCTGCGTGTTCCTGCCCTCGGGACTGCAGGGAGCGCAGCCGCCGGAGCTTGTCATGGTCGACGATGTTGTACCGGTCATACCGGTTGCCGTGCTCGATGAGCGCGTCTCCCAGCGCATAGGCCTCCCCGTCATAGAGGAAGGTGAAGTCGTGCCCGGGCTCCTTCTTCAGGACGCGGGCCAGCGCGCTCCGAACCTGGGGGAAGCTGAGTTCGATGTCATGATTTCCCAGCATGAGGGTGAGCTTGTGCTTCCTCGCGAGAAAGGCTTCCAGCGCCTCGAAGACAGCCGAGAAGCTGGAGCCGCGAGCCAGTTGCTCCAACTGGTCGGCGGCCCGCTGTGGATCCTCAATGATGGGCGTCCAGACTCCGGGCGTCGCTGTCTCCTGGGCGAGGAAGTCCACGAAGTCCCCAGCGATGATCAGCTCTTTCGTCGATGGCCCCGGGTGTCCGATTGCATCGATGAAGGACGCCAAGCGATCAGGGTGCGTCATCATCTGAAACCCACGTGCCCCCTGCTCGCCAGCGCGTCCCCCGAGGTGCAGGTCCGAGATAACGAAGACTTGATGTGCCAGTTGTCCCATGGACGCATCGTAGCCTTTTCAACAGCGCTGCCGAGAGTACGTAGGGCGGATGGGAGGTCGGTTGATGGTGAGGGCTGGTGCAGAAGAGGGGCCGAGGATGGCCGCTGACGGCTGGGAGCCAGGGCCATGCGCTTGGCCGGAGGATAGGCGGTGCAGCCTCCATTGGGCACGCGCAAGTGTAGGCCACCCTCCCACGCGAGGGTGGGTAGGGGCTGAAGTCTGCAGCTGCGCTGGAGTCAACACCACGCACTCTGGAGTGGCCCCTGTACTGCAGGTTCGCAGGCGTGGCGGAGTGGAGGGCCACGGGGATTTCTCCCCCAACTTTCCCCACTCCGGGCGTGCCAGAGGCGGCCAGAATGGCCATCTTCAGAGGGAAGATCCCGGGGCCGCCTTTGCCCAGTCCCGATTCGTAATCAGGCGGCGCTGGCTTGTGCTCCGGGGCGAGCCGAGGAGCAGTAGACTCTGTGCCGTGGGGCGCGCTCATGTGCCCCGTATGTGCCCCTCCAGCGCGGAATCAGGCGGAACCAGGTGGGACAGGGTGGGACGGGGCGGGATGACGAACCTGAGTAAAATCAAGGGGATGGTGGGTAACGGCGCATCCTGCTTGGGGTTTTCCATCCTCCCGTGTTGGGTTCGAATCCCGCCCTGGGCAACCCGAAAGAGCCTCCGGGTCCAATGCTCGTGCGTGCGTCTAGCGGCTCGCGGTGGGCTCTCCTCCGAGCAGTGTGCCACCGAGTGAGAGCAGCTGGGTGCGAAGCCAGAGGCTGCGTGGGTCCGCATCCGCCTGCCGGTGCCAGTAGACGTGCATCTCCACCGGCGGCAGGGCCAGCGGCATGGGCAGGAGTCGGTTGCCGAGCGGGGCGTTGAGCGCCTCCGCATGGCGCCTCGGCATGGTGAGCAGCAAGTCGGACTCGGCGACGATGCGGCACGCCGCCTCGTAGTGCTGACAACGCACCGCGATCTCCCGCTGGTGTCCAAGGCGGCTGAGCACCAGGTCCTCCACTGCCAGGCCGGTGCGCCTCGAGGAGACGGTGACGTGGCGGGCCACGAGGTAGCCGGCCACGTCCAGTCGCCGCCGCCGCGCGCTGACCACGCAGAACGTGTCCCCCGAGAGCAGCGCGTGGCGCAGGTCCGCACCCGTCGGCTGCGCCACGTCGACGGCCAGGTCAATCCGCCCGGACGCCAGATCCGTCGTGAGCCGGGGCCGGTCGAGCCGCACGCTCGCCACTCGCACCTGGGGCACGCTCGCGCGCAGGTGCGCGACGAACCTCGGGAGCAGGGAGGGCTCGAGCTCGTCGTTCATCGCCACGGTGACCTGGGCCACGTCTCGAGCTGGCTCGAAGTGGCGGGTGCGGCGCACCGCGCCCTGTAGCAGGGCGAATGCTTCCTGGATCTCCGGCGCCAGCCGCTCGGCGAGCGGAGTGGGCGCCACCCCCCTCCCATCTCTCACGAAGAGCGGGTCGCTCAGTTGCTCGCGCAGTCGCGCCAGGGCGTGGCTCACCGCGGATTGGCTGAGGAAGAGGACCTGCGCGGCCCGCGTCAGGCTGCGCTCGCGGTGGATGACGGCGAACACCCGGAAGAGGTTGAGGTCGAGTTGAGAGAGCGCGGAGGAGTCATGAACGCCGTTCATGAGGGCATATGACCAACCTTCACTGGCTTCATCAATGGTCCCGGTCGCATGCTCCCCCCTGCCAGCCACCGGAGACACCCGTCATGAACTTCGAGCCGTCCGCCCGTTCCAAGGACTACCGCGAGCGCGTGCAGCGCTTCATGCGTGAGCACGTCTTCCCAGCCGAGGCGGTCTACGCCCGGCAGGTGCAGGCTGGGCCCCATGCCGACTGGCGTGGTTGGATCGCGCCGCCGGTGATGGAGGAACTCAAGGCTCGCGCCCGCGCGGAGGGGCTGTGGAACCTCTTCCTCCCGGACGCGAAGCTGGGCGCGGGTCTCTCCACGCTCGAATACGCCCCCATCGCCGAGGAGACGGGACGCAGCTTCATCGCGCCCGAGGTCTTCAACTGCAACGCCCCGGACACCGGCAACATGGAGGTGCTCTACCGCTATGGCTCGCCCGAGCAGCAGGAGCGCTGGCTCAAGCCGCTGCTCGCCGGAGAGATCCGCTCGGTGTTCTGCATGACCGAGCCGGACGTGGCCTCCTCGGATGCCACCAACATGCAGGCCACGGCCGTCGTCGAGGGGGACACCGTGGTCCTCAATGGCAAGAAGTGGTGGTCCAGCGGCCTGGGTCACCCCCGCGCGAAGGTGGCCATCTTCATGGCTCGCACCCCCGACCCCGCGGCCGACCGACACCACCAGCACTCCATGGTGCTCGTCCCCCTGGATGCGCCCGGCGTGGAGGTCAAGCGCATGCTCCCTGTGTATGGCGAGTACGACGCGCCCCACGGCCACGGCGAGGTGCACTTCGAGAACGTGCGCGTGCCGCTCTCCAACATCATCGCGGGCCCGGGCCGGGGCTTCGAGATCGCCCAGGGCCGGCTCGGGCCGGGGCGCATCCACCACTGCATGCGCTGCATCGGCGCGGCGGAGCAGGCGCTCGATCTGATGATCGACCGGGGCATGGCGCGCACGGCCTTCGGCAAGCCCCTCATGAACCTCGGCGGCAACCGCGAGCGCGTCGCCGAGGCGCGCATCGCCATCGACCAGGCCCGCCTGCTCACGCTCTACGCGGCGTGGAAGCTCGACGAGCTGGGCGCCCTGGGCGCGATGACCGAGATCTCCGCGATCAAGGTCGTCGCCCCCAACGTGCTCCAGAAGGTGGTGGACGACGCCATCCAGATCCACGGCGGCGCGGGCGTCTCGCGCGACGACAGCCCGCTCGCCGGGTTCTTCGCCCAGGCGCGCTCCCTGCGCATCGCCGACGGGCCGGACGAGGTGCACAAGGGGCTCATCGCCCGCATCGAGCTGGCCCGGCGTGGCCACTCGGGGAGGAAGTCCGAGTGAGCCCGGGTCGCATCTTCATCACCGGCGGGGCAAGTGGCCTGGGTCGTGCCACGGCCGAGCGATACGCTCGCGCCGGCTGGCGGGTCTGCATCGGAGACGTGAACGACACGCGCGGGGCGGAGACGGTGCGCGCGCTGGGGGAGGGGGCCTTCTACCTGCGCTGCGACGTGCGGCGGGAGGAAGACCTGCGGGCGGTCGCCGACGCGCTCCAAGAGCGCTGGGGCGGCGTGGACGTCCTCATGAACAACGCGGGTGTCGCGGGCGCGGGCGCCATCGAGGACGTGCCGCTGTCCGACTGGGAGTGGATCATCGACATCAACCTGCTCGGGGTGGTGCGCGGCTGCCGCGTCTTCACGCCGATGCTCAAGCGCCAGGGGCGCGGGCACATCGTGAACGTCGCGTCGATGGCGGGCCTGCTCGATGTGCCGATGATGAGCAGCTACAACGCCACGAAGGCGGCCGTGGTCTCACTCTCGGAGACGTTGCACAACGAGCTGGCGGACTCGGGAGTGGGCGTGAGCGTGGTGTGCCCGTCCTTCTTCAAGACGAACCTGCACGAGTCCATGCGCACCGATGACCCCGGCCTGCGCACCGCCATGCACAAGCTCCTGGAGCGCTCGCCCGTCACCGCGGAACACATCGCGGACCAGATCTTCCGCGCCGTCGAGCGTCGGGAGTTCTACGTGCTGCCGCACGCCGAGGGGCGGTCGGTGTGGCGACTCAAGCGGCTGCTGCCTCGGGGCGCGTACACGGCCCTCGTCCGCAAGAACATGCGCCGCATGCAGCGCACCGCCTCACGGCCCACGGGAGGCACCTGAGGCGTGGCGGGCGCGGGGGGGCAGGGTGATGGCCCCTTTGCGCTCCCTCGGAGGGGGGGCGGGCATCACGGTGCTCGGTGGGTTGCTGGCCCTGGACCGGCCCATCCACCGCGGGGGTCGCCATGAACAACCTTCTCCAGGGTCCAAGGCCGCCATTGTGTCGTGGACAGCCAGCGGACGCGGCACTAGGAGCAGGAGCCCCATGAGCACACTGCAGGAGCGAATCGAGAACGCGGAGCTGTTGGCCAAGGTCGTCCCGGTGCAAGAGGCGGTGAAGCACGTCACCGACGGCAGCACCGTGGCCATCAGCGGCTTCACCAAGTCGGGCGAGCCGAAGACCTTCTTCCCGGCACTCGCCCGGCACTTCGCGGAGACGGCGCCCGCCTCCCGCATCACCTTGTTGAGCGGCGCCTCGCTCTCGGATGACGTCGAGGGCCCCATGGCCCCCTTCATCCGCAAGCGCGGGCCGTACATGTCCTCGGCCATCTCGCGCAAGCTCATCCACTCGGGCGAGATGGACTTCACCGACGTCCACCTCTCCGCCTTCGCGCGCAACCTGATGTACGGGTTCTATGGGGAGATCGACGTCGCCGTCGTCGAGGTGTCGCGCATCCGCCCGGACGGCAGTGTCGTCCTCACCTCCTCGGTGGGCGTCTCCGCCGAGGCGCTCGCCCGGGCGCGCAAGGTCATCCTCGAGGTGAACACCTCGGTGCCGGACTACACCGGCTTCCACGACATCGTCCTGCCCGCCGTACACCCCAAGGTGGGCTGGCCCCTGCCGGTGGTGAACGTGCGCGACCGCATCGGCACGCCCTACGTCGAGTTCGACCGCAGCAAGGTGGTGGCCGTCGTCGAGTCCCGCACGCCCGACCACCCCGTGCCCTTCAAGGCCGCGAGTGACACGGACCGCCGCATCGCGCAGAACGTCATCGACTTCCTCCTCCAGTGCCGCTCGCAGTTCGACTGGGGCAAGCGTCTGCCTCCCATCCAGTCCGGGGTGGGCAACGTGGCCAACGCCATCATCGGTGAGCTCTACGCGTCCCCCTTCCAGAAGATCCGCTTCTGGACCGAGGTCTTCCAGGACGGAATGCTGCGCTACCTGGAGGACGACGCGAAGTTCGAGAACGCCTCGGCCACCGCGGTCTCCTTCTCCGCCGAGGGGCGCAAGCGTTTCATGGAGCTGTTCGAGCGCTGCCGGGACAAGCTGGTGCTGCGGCCCATGTGGCTGTCCAACAGCCCGGAGATCATCTCGCGGCTGTTCGTCATCGCGATGAACACCCCCATCGAGGTGGACATCTACGGCCACGTCAACTCCACCCACATCGACGGCTCGCGCATCGTCAATGGGCTGGGTGGCTCGGGAGACTTCTTCCGCAATGCCTACCTGAGCATCGTGCACACGCCGTCCACCCGGCCGCTGAAGGATGGGCGCATCGTGAGCTGCGTGATGCCGTACGTGCGGCACATCGACCACACCGAGCACGACATCAAGTGCGTCGTCACCGAGCACGGCTACGCGCTCAACATGGACATCCGCTCGCCCAAGCGGCGCGCCGTGGACATCATCGAGCGGTGCGCGCACCCGCACTTCCGCCCGCTGCTGCACGGCTACCTGGACATCGCGGGCGCGGGAGACGAGCCCCGTCCCACCGATCTCAAGGCCCTCGAGGGCTGGTGGCGGGACTACGACGCGGCCTGCCGCTCCTTCCCCAAGGGCGGCTGAGCCTTCCACGGCGACACGGAAGAGGGCAGGAGATCTCCTCCCGCCTTCTTCCGCGTGCGGGCGCGGCGCTACCCGAGCATCTCGTTCAGGAGGCGTGCGACGGTCTTCGCGTCCGCCTGCCCGTTCGTGGCGCGCATGACCAGGCCGGTGAAGAACCCGGTCAGGCCCTTCTTCCCGCCCCGGTACTCCGCGACCTTCGCGGGGTTGGCGTCCAGTACGCCCTGGATGGCGGCGCGGAGCTGCCCCTCGTCGCTGACGACGCGCAGGCCCTTGCGGTCCACGATGTTCGCGGGCGCCTCGCCGGACGTCTGCGCCTCCGCGAGCACGTCCTTGGCGATGCGGATGCTGATGCCGCCCTCGGCGACCAGCGTGACGAGCGCCGCCAGCTCCTTCACGCCCACGCGGTTCGTTCCCTCGCGGATGGCCGTGGCCAGGTCGTTCACCACCCACGGCGCGAGCTCCGCGAGCCGCGTGTCGCCCGCGGCTTCCAGGTACGCGGCGAGCTGCGGCTCCCGGGCGAGCATGTGCGCGTCGTTCTCGGTGACGCCATGCTTGCGCAGGCGCGCGAACACGGTGTCCTGCTCGGCGGTGAGCGTCGGACGGACGGGCGCCGCCGCATCCGCCTTCTTCTCGGGCTTCGGCTTGCTCTCCGCCTTCGGCTCCGCGGCGTCCGCCTTCCGGACCCAGGTGTCCTTCAGCGTGATGATGCGGTTGAACACGGGCGCGGTGTCGCGGCTGTCCACCGGATCCCTCCAGAAGTATCCGGCGCGCTCGAACTGGTAGCGGGCGCTGGCCGGGTCTCGCGAGACGCTCGGCTCCACCAACCCGTGCGTCACCACCAGGCTGTTCGGGTTCACGAAGCGCATGAAGTCCGTGTTGACCGGCTGCGCCTCGTCCTCGTGGCCGGGCTGCTCCGGGTCGAACTGCTGCGCCTCGCTGTCCGGCTCCGGCACCGTGAACAGCCGGTCGAACAGGCGGAACTCGGCCTTCACGCCGCGCGTGGCGCTCACCCAGTGGATGACGCCGCTCGCCTTCGCGTCCTCGCCGAGCAGCGTGACGCGCAGCTCGGTCGGCTCGCCGTCCGCGCCCTGGATGACCTCGTCGCAGCGGATGATGCCCGCGCCGCGCAGGCGCACCGTCCCGCCCGGCGTGAGTCGCTTGAAGCCCTTGGGCGGGTCCGCGCTGAAGTCGTCGCGCTCGATGACGAGCTCTCGGGTGAGGGGGACCTCGCGCACCGCCTGCTCGGCCGGCACGCGCTCCCCGTTCGGCAGCAGCACCTTCCCGTCCGGGCTGCTCACTTCCTGCGGCCAGTACGGGAGGCTCAGCATGCGCTCCTCGTTCAGGTTCACGAGGGTGACCTTCAGCGGGCGCGTCACGGCCATCACGCGGGGCGCGCGGGTGTTCAGGTCGTCGCGCACGGCGTTCTCGAACATGGCGAGGTCCACCGTGCGGTTCGTACGGCTCACGCCGATCTGCGCCGCGAAGGCGCGCACCGACTCGGGCGTCACGCCGCGCCGGCGCATCGCGCTGATGGTCGGCATGCGCGGGTCGTCCCAGCCCTTCACCACGCCCTCGCGCACGAGGCGGCGCAGCTTGCGCTTGCTGACGACCGTGTACTCCATGCTGCGCCGCCCGAACTCGTACTGGCGCGGCGGCGTCCGGCCCGTCTCCTTCTCGGAGAACAGGTTGTCCATCAGCCAGTCGTAGATGGCGCGATTGTCGATGAACTCCAGGCTGCACATGCTGTGCGTGATGCCCTCGAGCGCGTCGCTGAGCGGATGCGCGAAGTCGTACATCGGGTAGATGCACCACGTGTCCCCGGTCCGATAGTGGGACGCGTGCAGGATGCGGTACAGCACCGGATCGCGCAGCTTGAAGTTCGGGTTGGCCAGGTCGATCTTCGCGCGGAGCGCGTGCTCGCCATTCTTGAACTCCCCGGCGCGCATGCGGCGGAACAGCGCCAGGTTCTCCTCGACGCTCCGGTTCCGGTACGGGCTGGGCGTGCCCGGCTGGTCCACGGTGCCGCGCAGGCGCGCCATCTCCTCGCCGCTGACGCTCTCCACGTACGCGAGGCCCTTGCGGATGAGCTGCTCGGCGAACTGGTAGAGCTGCTCGTAGTAGTCCGAGGCGTAGAACAGGCGCGAGGTGTCCCACCCCACCCACTGCATGTCGCGGATGATGCTGTCCGCGTACTCCTGCGTCTCCCCCTCGGGGTTGGTGTCATCCATGCGCAGGTGGCACACGCCGCGGTAGTCCTGCGCGGTCATGAAGTCCAGGTAGCTGGCGAACGCATGCCCGAGGTGCGCGTACCCGTTCGGCTCCGGCGGGAAGCGCGTGACGACGCGGGTGTGTCGCCCTGCCTGCAGGTCCGCGTCGATCACTTCCGTGATGAAGTTCGGCGCCACGCGGCGCGCCTCGGGAGTGGGAATCAGATCGGATGGCGACTTGCTCATGCGGCCATTCTCTACGGGACTGGGGGGGATTCAGAAGTAAAATCAAGGGGATGGCCCGGAACGGCGCGCCGGGCCTCGCGTCAGGGCCGCGCCTGCTCGGCCGAGGGTGGCAGCAACCCCGCGCGGTGCATCGCCTCGAGCGTCAGGTCGGCCAGCTTCTGGTAGCCCTTGGGGCTCGGGTGGAAGCCGTCGGAGGAAACCCACTCGGAGTGCTGGGGGAGCTGCTTCGAGGCTGGCAGGAGGTCCACCACCAGGACGCGCGGGCCGTAGGGTCGGGCCGCGGAGGCGATGGCGGCGTTCCACTCGCTCACGAGCTGGCTCAGCCGGGCGCGCTCCCGCGGTGGGGCGTGGGGCGGGGCGAGGGCGGCCAGGTCCGGGACGTTGAGCAGCACCACCTGGGCGTCCGTCTCCCGCGTCAGCCGCTCCAGCGTGGCCTGGAGCGACTTCTGGTAGGTGGGCAGGGGAACGTGGCCGAGGGCGTCATTCACCGAGAGCCACATCGTCACGAGCGTGGGCCGGAAGGCGATGGCCTGCGGTACCTCGACGCTCACCGCCTGCCCGAGGGTGATGCCACTGCGGGCGAAGCGCTCGTACACGGTGTCCCCGGGCAGGGCGGCACGGATGCGCGCGGTCCAGTTCTCGCGGGTGGGGGCGTGGCTCCCCACGCCCACCGTGTCGGAGGCGCCCAGGGCGGCGTAGCGGATGGGGGTGCTCAGGGCGACCGAGGCGCGGGGGGCTTCGGCACGGGCGGTGGCGTTCTTCGGGCTCATCGGGGACGACTTCTCCTCTGGGCTTTGCTCGGGGGCACGGGGAGTGGCCACTCCGGTGGCTCCCAGTCCGAG
>NZ_DASVSO010001031.1:0-2241 GCF_036388035.1 Archangium sp. | reverse complement strand
CGTCACCGTGATCTGATCCGACATGCGAGACCTCGCAAAAGGACGCGGGCGGCAGGCTGATCAGCCGTGCCGCCCGCAGTTGAAACCATTGCTGAGTGGGTCGTAGTGGGATCGAACCACTGACCCCTACCGTGTCAAGGTAGTGCTCTACCGCTGAGCTAACGACCCTTCTTCTTGCTGCTGCGCCCTCGGGACTCGCGTCGTCGAAGGCGGGCGGGGAATAACAGCGGGCTCCCGGCACTGTCAAGGAAACATCGACACCCTAGGGTGCTGTTCCCCGCTGATTTTCGATCAGCACCCGGGCCCGCGCCATCACGGTATCGAACATGGCGGGGGTGAGCCTGCCCGTCTGGGTGTTCTGCTGGCTCACGTGGTAGCAGCCCAGCAGCATCGGCGCTCCCGGCAGGGCCAGCTCCGCGCCATGGCCGAAGGGGGGCCGGGGCGTGGGGATGGCCACCCCCGTCCTCTCCAGCCAGGCGAGCGTCGCGTTCCAGGCGATGCCCCCCAGGGTCAGCACCACCCGGGTCGGCAACAGGGCCATCTCTCGGTCCAGGAAGCGCGAGCACCGGGCCAGTTCCTCCGGCAGGGGCTTGTTGTCCGGCGGCACGCACTTGCACGGCGCGACGATGTAGGCCCCCGTCAGCGCGAGGCCGTCCTCCCGGTGCTCGCTCCGGGACTGGTTGGCGAAGCCCGCCCGGTGCAGCCCCGCGAAGAGGAAGTCCCCCGAGCGATCCCCGGTGAAGACGCGGCCGGTCCGGTTGGCCCCATGGGCCGCCGGCGCCAGCCCGATGATGACCATCTCCGCCCGAGGGTCCCCGAAGCCGGGCACCGGCCGTCCCCAGTACGTCCAGTCGCGGTAGGCCCGGCGCTTCTCCCGAGCCACCTGCTCCCGCCACTCCACCAGCCGGGGACAGGCCCGACAGGTGACGATCTCCTCCTGGAGGCGGGCGAGATCCGCCGCGCCCTTCCCTGCTGCCTTGCTCTTCGCCACGGCTCCATCCCTAGCGCCCCGCCCTTCCCCACCGCCACCCCTTTCGGCTTCGCCCGGGGCTGGGGATGGCTCAGGGGCTCGGTCCCTCGCCGGTGTAGACGGCCGTCCGCTGGTAGCGCTCCACCACCACGCTCAGCACCACCTTGAGGATGGCCGTCACGGGCACCGCCAGGAGGATGCCGGTGAAGCCGAACAGCTCGCCGAAGGCCAGGATGGCGATGATGACGGACACCGAGGAGAGGCCCACCTTGTCTCCCACGATGCGCGGGGTGATGAAGAGGCCCTCGGCGAGCTGGCCCACCAGGAACGTGCCAGCCACCGCCGCGAGCTGCCATACCCCCTGCCAGGACAGCATCAACCCCAGCATCGCCAGCACCACGCCCACGCTCGTTCCCAGGTAGGGCACCATGTTGCCGAAACCGGCGATGACGCCGATGACGATGGCCATGTCGATGCGCGCGAGCCCCAGGCCCGTGCTGTAGAGCACCGAAAGGATGGCCCCCACCGTGATCTGCCCCCGCACGAAGGCGGACAGCACGTCATCCACCTCGGAGAAGCGCCGGCCCACCAGCCCCACCGCCCGGCGCGGCACCAGCCCCTTCACCAGCCCCACGAGGTGCGGGTAGTCCTGCAGGAAGAAGAAGGCCAGCACCGGGACGACCAGCAGGCCCAGCAGCGTGGCCACGAAGCGCGCGGTGTTGCCGGCGAAGCTCGCCACCAGCCGCGCCGCCGTGGGCCCCGTGCTCTGGAGCAGCTCCGACGCCCGCCCGCCCAGCTCCGCCATGCGCTGCCGCAGCAGATCCGGCAACGGACGCCCCAGCCACGACTCCACCTGCGGCACCACCCGCTCGCTCGCGCGGACGAAGAAGTCCGGCAGCTTCGCCGCCTCGTCCCGGAACACCGGGATGAGGTACAGCACCGCCCCCACCAGCAGCAGCATGCACCCGGTGAAGACCGTGGTCGTCCCCAGGGACCGGTTGAGGCCCCGGCGCTCCAGCGCCGTCACGATCGGGTTCAGCACGTACGCCGTGCCGAGCGCCAGCAGCACCGGCACCGCCACCCCGCCGAACACCGACAGCAGGGCGAACACCAGCGCCAGCGACCCCACCATGACCGCCGACCAGGCGAAGTCCACCCGCCGGGCCTCCGCCTCGGAGAGCGCCGCCTCGGGAAGCCCCGCCGGAGGGAGGGGGGCCGGTGGCGCGGAAGCCTGGACCGGCTGCGCGCTGGAGCCGACCACGTGCAGCGGG
>NZ_DASVSO010001030.1:0-5132 GCF_036388035.1 Archangium sp. | reverse complement strand
CAGCAGTCGCCCCGCTCCGGCGGCCGAGGCCACCAGTACCACCGATGCGAGCACGGCCAGCCCGAGCCGGGCACGACGCTCGCGCTCGGGGGCGGCGAGCTGGACCTCCAGCCATGGGCCGAGCCCCACGCCCACGAGCATGGCCAGCAGCGGGAAGGCGACGAGCGAGTGGTTCCACACCTTGCGCCCGGGGATGCAGAGCGCGGTGAGGATGAAGAGGCTCGCGAGCAGGAGCACCTGGGCCGAGCGGCGCACGCCAGCCGCGTCCCGGGTGCCCTCGGGCAGGAGGGTGCGCACGGCGCGAGCGGGCCGGCCCAGCGCGAGCACCCCGCCCGCGGCGAGCAGCGGCAACCCGGGCCAGAAGCGGCTGCCCAGCGTGCGAAAGGGGATGTACCAGGAGAGCTGCCCATCGGTGCGCGCACCCGTGGCGGAGGCGAGCACCTGGTGGCGCACGTAGCCCTCCCACCACTCGGTGTTGAGCACGAGGAAGAGCACGGTGGGCACGGCGGCGGCGAGGCCCACGAGGGTGCCGACGACGAGCACCTTCCAGGAGCGCTCGACGAAGGCGCGGGCGACGGCGGCTCCGGCGAAGGGCAGCAGGCCGAAGGGCCCCTTCACCGCGCAGGCGGCGGCGGCGAGCAGCCCACAGACGAGCCAGTCGCGCGGGCGCGGCACGCCGAGCAGCAGGGGCACGGCGGAGCCGGTGGCGAGCAGCAGGAGGAGGGGCTCGAGGAAGGGGTGGCCGCCGCGGATGAAGAAACCATCGGGCAGGGCGAGCACCAGCATGGCGGTGACACCGGCCCAGGTGCCGGCGGCGCGGCGGGCGACGGTGCCGGTGAGCAGCAGGGTGCCCAGGGAGAAGGCGGCGCACAGGGGGCGCAGGGCGGGCTCGCCCAGCAGGCGGATGACGAGCGCGAAGGGCCAGAAGCCGAAGGGCAGGTGCTCGAAGAAGCGCGCGTGCACGTCCGGCAGGTAGCGCAGGGCGAGCCAGCTTCCGTCCTCGACCATGTGGCGGGACACGACCTGGTAGAGCTGCGAGTCCCCGAGGTCCGAGTGGGGCCACCAGGTGGCGGAGGTGAGGCCGAGGAAGAGGAGCGCGGCCCAGGCGGTGGGGCCCGGCAGGCGCGAGGAGGCGGTGGAGGACATCGGAGCGCGCCCCTCATATCCCACTCGCGCCGCCCACCGGGAGCCGGGCTTCCTCCGGGGGGACTGGCGGATAATCCTGTTTTTCAGGTATACGCCGTGAATCCTGTTTCCCCGGGAGTCCCCAATGAATTGGAAGAGAATCCTGCTGCCCTCGCTGTGTGCCGTGGGGCTGAGCGCCTGCGGGCCGATGGAGGCTGGCACCGGAGCGCCGGCCCCGTCCGACGCCGTGAGCATCACCGAGAGCGAGCTCGTGGTGCCCGGAGGCCTGCTGGGCCTGCACTCGCCGCGCATGAGCGAGTACGGCTCCATGCTGAACCTCTTCCCCAACGTGTCGCGCCGGGGCTACCTCGTCATCGAGGTCTTCAGCACGGACAACGACTGGATTCCGGGCGTCGTCGGTGACACCAACCGGTACGCGGCGGACGGCTTCAAGCCGGTGGTCCGGCTCGACTACGCGCGCACCGGGAGCATCACGCCCTCGGGGGGCACCACGAACGGCGCCACCATTCCCTGGACGGGCACCACGGGCGGCCGCTGCCTCAAGCGCGAGCCGGGCCAGGTGGGGGACATCGTCACCCCGGAGCAGACGCACAAGTCCTGCTACCTCAACTACATCCGCTCGCTCGTCTCGCAGTCGCCCAACGTGCACACGTGGGTGATTGGCAATGAGATGAACATGTATGACGAGGCCAAGGGCTTCCCCAATGGGCAGATTCCCGCCGGGGACTACGCCCAGGTGTACCGCGAGGCGCGCAACCTCATCCGGAGCCTGTCCGGCCACACCACGGACGCGGTGTTCCTCGGCGGCGTCTCGCCGAACGTGGCGAGCGCCGTGGCGTACAAGTCCGGCAAGCAGTACCTGCAGGAGCTGCTCTACACCGTGCAGCCCAACGAGGTGGACGGCATCGCCATCCACGCGTACGGCGGCCCGCCCAACCCGACCAACCCGGGCGAGGCGATGACCATCTTCCGCACCGGCATCAACGGCGGCCTGGGCTACCAGAACCAGCTCCAGTGGATCGACGCGCTCGGTTTCTCGCAGGTGCCGGTCATGCTCACCGAGTTCAGCGCCCACGTGGCCAACGGCCGCCAGGACCTGGTGGCCAGCTTCCTGACCAGCGCCGTCAATGACATCCACCAGTGGAACGGGGGCGCGAGCAACCACGACATCCTCGGCGCCGTCTGGTTCGTGTGGAACTACGGCAACTTCGCCGCCGAGTCGATCGCCCTCTACCCGCAGGTGCAGACGGCTTTCCGAGACCAGCAGAACCTCCTGCCCGCGGGCAACCCGGGCGGCTACGGCGCGTGCGCGGCGGCCCCGGGCGGCGCCTCGCGTACCTTCACCGAGACGAACCAGACGGTGAGTGGCCCGTTCCTCGACCGGTGGAACAACCAGGGAGGGCTGGGCGTGTACGGCTTCCCGGTGCAGTCGGCGCGGTGCGTGAAGGACTCGCGCACGGGCCGCGTCATCTGGTCGCAGTGGTTCCAGCGGCACCGCATGGAGTGGCACCCGGAGTTCAACGGCACGGCGCTGGGCGCCATCGGCAGCCAGCGGGCGCGCGAGAGCAACTTCAACCCGGACAACTGGACGCCGCAGGCCAAGCCGGCCGGCACCTGCGAGCTCATCGGGCCCGTCATCGGTGGCGTGCAGCAGGGCAAGTGGGTGTGCGGCGACATCCTCACGGCCTGGAAGGCGTACGGCGTCGGCATCTACGGCTACCCGGTCAGCCCCGAGTTCGACCACACGGGCCCCTCGGGCACGTTCCGCTCGCAGTACTTCGAGCGCGCGCGGCTCGAGCGGCACTTCAACCCCACCCGCATCGAGGGCGGTCTGCTCGGCTGCGAGGCCGCGGGCCTGGTGGGCCTGGTGCCCGGCTGTTAGTCGCTGACAGGTGATGCGTCCGGGCCGGTGAGGAAGGCCGGCCCGGATTGCCCGTGGAGGTCGCGGATGGCGCTCACGGCGCCCGGGGCGTGAGCTCCGACACCCTCTGGCGCAGGTCGTCCACGAGCTCGGGCGGGTCCCCCGCGCGCACGGCGGAGAGCCCGGCCTCGAAGTCCTCGCGCGCTCCACTCGTGTCGCCCAGCTTCGCGCGCAGCAGGCCCCGGTCGCGCAGCAGCTCCGCGTCCACGTCCTCACCCTGCCGGGCGTGCGAGGCGAGCGCCTCGGTGAGGTCTCCCACCGCCTCCTCCAGCCGGCCCAACCGGGTCCGCGCCGTGGCGCGCTGGTGGAGCAGCCAGGGGTTGCCCGGGTCCTCGGCGAGGGCGAGCGTCCAGTCGCGCTCGGCGTCCGCGTGCCGGCCGAGCGCCTCCAGGGACTCGGCGCGCTTCATGTAGAGGACGAGCGCCTTGCGGAAGCCCGAGGCCTCGAGCGCGTCGAAGCCGGCCACCGCCTCGGCGTGACGGCCCAGCCGGGCCAGCGCGAGGGCCCGGTGCAGCTGCGTGGTGACGTGGCCGGGTGCCATCTCCAGGGCACGCTCGAACCAGGGCAGGGCCTCGGCGGGGGCTCCCCCCCAGATGCCGAGCGTCAGCCCCAGCTCCAGCAGGACGCGCAACTGCCGCGGGTGCACCTCGGCGAGCTGGCGCATGCGCGAGAGCGCCTCCTCGTACCGCCCGCTCCGGCGCAGCCGGTCCACCTGGCGCAGCTGCTCGGTCAGCTCCGGCGGCCACGCCTCGCGCCCCTTGCGCTCGCTCATTCCATCCCCTCCGTCACGGCGCCCATCCTACGTGGCCTGTCCCTCCCGGCCGCGCTCCTCACGAACTTGTCCACTAAGTGTACAGGTTGCGCGCGAACGAGCCCGGCGGGTGTCCCTCTCCGGATCCGCCCGCCTCCCGGCCGCGTTCTTCACAAACCTGTCCGACAGTCGGACAGGTTTTTCGGAACCGCGCCGGGCGGGCCTCCGCGTTCAAGACGCGCGCTCCGGAGCCGGGCCTGATTCCGCAGGCTCCCCGGAGTGCCTTCACTTCCGAGCCGGTGCTACCAGTTGTGCCGGCCCAGCGAGCTCGTGCCCGTGGTCCAGTCGTCCTTCGAGCGGGTGTAGACCGGGTTGAACCGGTACACCGTGTGGGAGCGGTCGTTGGTGCTGAAGGGCAGGCCCCACCAGCTGGCGGACACCTCGATGGCCGTGGTGGGGCGGGAATCGTACGTGCACGGAGCCCCTCCGCAGTCGGGCGGCTCCCACAGTCCCTCGGCCTGGAGGGCCTGGAGGAGGGCCGGGAAGCCGGCGGGCGGCGTGGAGGAGGGCTGGGCGAAGGCCACCGCATCCTGGGTTTGGCCCGCCGGATCCTTCACGCGCAGCACCGCGTTCCTGTACGAGATGAAGCCGTTGGGGACGCCGTGGAAGTCCCACGCGGTGTCGTAGTTGCTGGGGTAGCTCGCGGCGGGGTACTCGCTCTTGCCGAGCGTCTCCGAGGCGGGTGCATCCCGATTGCCCACCGCGTCCGGGCTCAGGTGCACCACGATGATGTCGCCCGTCGTCACTTGCACCCGGGGCAGCGTCGCCACGAGGAAGTTGTCCGTCGTCACCGTCATGTTCGCGGTGCTGCCGGACTCCATGACATACAGCTCCACGAGGTCACTGTCTCGGGCTGAGGTCGCATTGCTCGAGACGAGGTTGGGGGCCACCTCGTTGATGCGCAGCAGGGCCAGCTTCTCGAAGCCGAAGAAGGACTTGCTCCGGGTCGTCGCGTCCACGCCCGTGCCCATGACGTCCTGCACGGTGCCAGCCACCGTCAGGGAGTAGGTGCGTCCCACCACCTGAGAGGAGGTGGTCAGCCGCACTTCACCGTCCACCACGGTGGCGCTCATGGCCACCAGCCCGTTGTCGAGGGTGAACTGGCCGCCGCTGGCGAGGACGCTCTCCGGACGGATGCGCCGGTCGAAGCGCACGGAGACCGAGGTGCTGCTGGTGGGCACCACGCTCAACAGCCGGGGCGCGGGGCAGCTCAACACCTGCAGGTCCTTCTCCTCCCAGGCGGACGGCTGGGCC
>NZ_DASVSO010001029.1:0-1889 GCF_036388035.1 Archangium sp. | reverse complement strand
GCCCGCGGTGCGTGTCGCGCGCGGCGACCCCCACGCGGGCCTGCGGCCGGGGGGCACCGGAGGACTGGGGCGCGGGCAGCGCCGGCTGCTCGGAGGCCTCGTCGCGGGCGAGATGGCGCTGGCGCTGATGCTCATGGTGGGCGCCTCGCTGATGCTGCGGACGGTGTGGGAGCTGCAGCGGGTGGACACGGGCTTCACCACCGAGCGGGTGCTCACCCTGCGCGTGGAGTTGCCGGACGCGCGCTACGGCGACGGGGGCCGCGGCGCGGTCTTCTTCCGCGAAGCGCTCGAGCGCGTGCGTGCGTTGCCGGGCGTCGAGTCCGCGGGCGCCATCCACCGGCTCCCCCTGGCGAGTGACAACCCGGGCGTCACGCTGCGCATCGAGGGCCGGCCCACGCCGCTGGACGGCTCGGCCGAGGTGGACCGGCGCATCGTCACCTCCGACTACTTCGACACGCTGCGGGTGCCGCTGCTGCGGGGGCGGGCGTTCGACGGGGGCGACGCGAGGAGCGAGGTCCGCGTCGCGCTCGTCAACGAAGCGCTGGCACGGCGGCTCTTCCCCGGCGAGGACGCGCTGGGCCGCCGCGTCTGGACGGACTTCGAGGGGGAGGGGGCCTGGACGACCATCGTCGGGGTGGTGGGTGACACGCGCAACCACGCGCTGGGCGCCGCGCCGCGCCCGCAGTTGTACCGGCCGCACTCGCAGGTCCCGACCATTGGCATGACGCTGGTGGTGCGCACCCGTGGCGAGCCGCTGGAGCTCGCGCGCGCGGTGCGCGAGGCGCTCTGGGCCGTGGACCCGGACGTGCCCGTGGACGAGGTGCGCACGCTGGCGCAGGTGGCCCAGGGCTCCATCGCCACGCCGCGGCTGGTGCTCTCGCTCCTGGTGCTCTTCGCGCTGCTCGCGCTGGTGCTGGGGGCCGTGGGCCTCTACGGGGTGATGAGCTACGCGGTGGGGCAGCGCACGTACGAGTTCGGGGTGCGGCTCGCGCTCGGGGCGAGCGGCGCGGACGTGCTGCGGCAGGTGGCGGGGGAGGGCCTGGTGCTCGCGGGGGCGGGCATCGCGGCCGGGCTGGCGCTCGGCATCGCGGCGGGCCGCGTCCTGTCAGGACTCGTCTTCGGGGTGGGCACCACGGACCCGCTCACGCTGTTCGGAGCGTCGCTGGTGCTCGCCACCGTGGCGCTGCTCGCGAGCCTCGTGCCCGCCTGGCGCGCGGCGCGAGTGGACCCGGGACGGGTGCTGCGCGGGAGTTGAGGCCCGTGGGGAAGGCCCCAGCCGGACGCCACCCGTCCCCCTTCCGTCTACACCCTGGCCGCCAGGACGAGGCAGCGCCCTGCTCGTCCTGACAGCCAGGCGGGCCGTTCACCCGTTACAACCCTTCCACCCGGATGGGAGTGGGACGGGTGCCGGTGGAGCCGTCGCCCAGCTGGCCGTAGGTGCTCGAGCCCCAGGACCAGAGGGAGCCGTCCGGCTTGAGCGCCAGCGTGTGGTAGTCGCCCGCGGCAATGGAGGAGACGCCCGTGAGCACCTGGACAGGGGTGGTGCGTTGGGTGGAGCTGTCACCCAACTGGCCCGCGTAGTTGATGCCCCAGGACCAGAGGGAGCCGTCCTGCTTGAGCGCCAGCGTGTGGCGGTCGCCCGCGGCCATGGCGGAGACGCCCGTGAGCACCTGCACGGGGGTATTGCGGTGGGTGTTGGAGCCGTCACCCAGGTTGCCGTCGCCGTTGTTGCCCCAGGCCCAGAGGGAGCCGTCCTGCTTGATGGCCAGCGTGAGCCCGTCGCCCGCGGCCACGGCGGAGACGCCCGTGAGCACCTGCGTGGGGGGGGTGCTTTGGGCGGTGTTTCCGTCGCCCAGTTGGCCCTGGAGGTTGTGGCCCCAGGCCCAGAG
>NZ_DASVSO010001028.1:0-5094 GCF_036388035.1 Archangium sp. | reverse complement strand
TTCTGGCGGTCGATCTTCCGAGGCGGAGATGCGGAACGAGGTTTTCTCATCCGAGCATCCCAACTGGACGGTCCCCCAATTCGGCTCACCGTACGCAAGTCGCGGGGCAGCCATGTCGCCACGCATGCGCAGTCAAGCAGTCCGCCAATACGGACCTCAACATGGATGTTGGAACACGAAGTCGAGAGTGCGGGGGCGACAAAGCGCTTTCAGTTTTTCCAGCGGCCCGATGAGGGCCTGGTGACCATTCCTCAGCCACAATCTGCGACAGACGGAAGGTGGTTCACCACAGGAACCCCAGACTTAACCCTGGCCCTCAGTTATTTATCCCGATTGAAGCAACAGGGGCACGATAGTCAGGTGCGTGATCTGATACGTCGGATCGATGAACGCATCGAAGGCTTGGAAATCCTGGCTCCCACGGGCTCGCAAGCGTCAATCTTCGTTCGCGTCTCAGGTGAACCGATGCTTCTTCCGCTTCAAATGATGGGAGATGGAGTTCAGCGGTGCTTCGACTTCGCTGTTGTTCTGGCGGGAGGGGATTCAGCCTATCTCGCAATCGATGAGATCGAGAATGGTTTGCATCATTCGGTACTAGAACCGGTGTGGAACTGGTTGGCCGAAGTTTCGGCACTTCATAAGATACAAATCTTCGCCACCACCCACTCGGAGGAATGCGTCCAGACCGCGTGCCGTGCCTTCTCCGCACTGAATGACGACGGCCTTCGGGTCATCCGACTGGATCGCCAGGAGCACCAGACAGTGGCCACGGTCTACGACCGCAATCTCGTCGAGGCGGCCGAGCGCATGGGTATCGAGATTCGCGGATGAGCCGACGCCCCAATCCGCCTCTGCCTAATCGCCCCTTCGGACTTCTCATCGTCGAAGGTGGTGACGAGCGCGCTCTGTGTGAGGCCGTCGCAGGTTCCACCATCTGGTCAGGGTTGTCCTGCTGGACGGCCAGCGGGCGCAGCGACCTGAGGACATTGGCCATGCTCGCAAGGCTCGACCCCGGCTTCATCCATGCGCGCAGCGTGGGGCTCGTGCTTGATGTCGAGGAAGACCCGCGCGAAGCCCTCCGCCTCGCGCAAGAGACCCTGGCCGTATTCGGCCACACCGTCCCCGTCAACCACGGAGTCGTGACCGGTCAGTCGCTTCGGCTCGGTGCATTCCTGGCCCCCGATGGCAGCACACCCGGCAGCATCGAGCTCCTCTGCAAGCAGGCAGTGCGTGAACCGAAGCTGGCCTCCTGCGTGGATGCGCTCGTCCAGTGTGCCCAGCCGACATTCCCGACCAGGGCACTCGCGGCGAAGGGTTGGCTCAACGCCTACCTCGCGATGCTTCCGGAACAGCAGCGCATCCATCAGGCCTTCGACGCCGTGAAGGGCGGGTTCGAGGCCTCCCACGCGGCCTTCGCTCCGCTGAGGAGTTTCCTCCACAGCCTTTGATGGCTCAGTGCAGCAGCGTTCCCGTCCCGCCCTCGCCCGAGTCCGAGCCGCCCTGGATGCGCACCACCGCTTCCTTGAAGCTCTCCATGTACCGGCGCAGCCGCTCGTTCATCTCCACCCCGGGGCTGTCGTAGCGCGCCAGGCACAGCGTCACCGCCCGCCCCTTCAGCGCGTTCTCCCCCGGCACCAGCGTCGCCTCCCGCGCGCTGCCGAACGCCAGCCAGTCCAGCCCCCACAGCCCTTCCAGCAGCGTGTCGAAGTGCGCCTCCATCTCCTCGCGCAGCCCCTCGGGCAGCCCCCGCACGTCGCAGTACTCCGCGCAGTCACGCAGGAAGCGATCCACCACCGCGTCCTCCTCGGGACGCTCGGGCACCTCGTGCGAGAAGGACAGCGCCATCGCCCCCTCCAGCAGCCGCGCGAGCTCCTCCCCGCACGTCACCAGCGCGAGCCGCGCTCCCTCCTCCGCGGGCACCTCTCCCTCCTGGCGCAGGAACGTCTCCCCCGCCAGCGTGTCGAGTCTCATCCTGATCGCCACGTTCCCCTCCGGAACCGCGGCCAGAGTAGCGGGGCCCGCGCCCCCGTGGCAGGCATTTCCTCACGCCCTCTTTCGATGACGCCGTGCGTGATGTGAGGAAACTTCTTCCCGGCACTTACGAAAATGGGAGCAGATTTTCCCACTTCGAAAACCGAGCCCTTCCCATGGTCGCCATCGCCCGCTCCACCGCACTCGCACCCCGCGTCGCAGCCCTCGCCGCGCCTCCCACACTCCGCGCGGGTGCCAATGGGCCGTCCGTGGTGACGCTGCAGAAGAAGCTCGCCGCCGCGGGCTTCAATCCCGGTGCGGCCGATGGGGACTTCGGCCCCAAGACGCTCGCGGCCGTGAAGGCCTTCCAGCAGGCCAAGGGGCTCGCCGCCGATGGTGTCGTGGGCCCCAAGACGTGGAGCGCCCTCAACGCGGCCACCGCCCCCAAGCCGCCTCCGCCCGCCTCCTCCGGCGGCTCGGGCCCCACGCTGCGCGTCGGCGCCCGCGGTGAGCCCGTGCGCGCCCTGCAGAACCGCCTCAACGCGCTCGGCTACAAGGTCGGCGCCGCCGATGGGGACTTCGGCCCCAAGACGCTCGCCGCCGTGAAGGCCTTCCAGAAGGCCAAGGGCCTCACCGCCGATGGCGTCGTGGGCCCCAAGACGTGGGACAAGCTCGGCATCAAGGTGCAGGGCCCCTCCACGCCTCCCTCCAGCGGCGGCCGCGTCGTCACCGGCTACGTCAACGGCGTGCCCCGGCAAATCAGCATCTCCTCCATCCCCGGCGGCAAGTCGATGCGCTCGGACGCCGCCGCCGCCTTCACCCGCATGCACGCCGCCGCGAGCCGCGCCGGCATCAACCTCCACGTCAACAGCGCCTTCCGCTCCATGGAGGAGCAGCGCGTCCTCTACCAGAAGTACCTCAACGGCACCGGCAACCTCGCCGCCAAGCCCGGCTACTCCAACCACCAGGGCGGCATCGCGCTCGACATCAACGTGGGCGGCACCGGCACCTCCACCTATAAGTGGCTCGCCGCTCACGCCAAGGAGTACGGCTTCGTGCGCACCGTCCCCTCCGAGCCCTGGCACTGGGAGTTCCGGCCCTGAGCCGGACTGTCTGAAACCGAGTCAATCCCTGTCCTTTCCCAGGACAGTGGGGGGGCTGGCACTCCAACCCCCCGGTTTCACGGCCTTCTCAGCCACCGCGAGGGCCCGGCCTCGGCTCGCCCGGAAATTGACTGGAGCATCAATGCTCCACTTTCCCCACATGACGCGCCGCGCCACCCTCGGAGTGAGGACGCGCCGGGTCTGGCGCGGGGTTTGCTGAGGTTGCCGAGCACTCGGGAAGGCCTCGAAGCTCCCGTCCCCCGGTTCTCCCCCGAGTCACGCCTTTTCCCCTACCCCACCGCCCTGACCGGGTCTCTTCCGGCAGGGACACCCCCAGGAGTTCCCATGAAGAAGCTCTCCACCCTCCTTCTGGCGCTGTGCGCCGCCGGGCTGGCCACCGAGGCCCACGCCGGCGCGGCCAAGACGACCTACCCCGTGGTGTTCGCCCACGGCATGTCTGGCTTCGACAACATCCTCGGCTATGACTACTGGGGCGACGACTACGGCATGTTCGTCGGCGACTCCTGCCAGTTCGCCGAGGTCGGCTGCAACGAGGACATCGCCGGCAACCAGCAGAGCTTCGTCGGGCAGGTGCAGCCGTTCCAGACGTCCGAGGTGCGTGGCCTGGACCTGGCCAACGACATCGAGGGCTACATGGCCAGCGTGGGCGCCACCCGCGTCAACCTGATCGGCCACTCGCAGGGCGGCCTGGACGCGCGCAAGGCGGCCAAGGTGCTCTACACCCGCAAGGGCTACACCGTGGTGAGCGTGCTCGTCAGCGTGTCCTCGCCCCACCGCGGCTCGCCCGTGGCCAAGTACATCCTCGACCTCAAGCCCGGTGTCACCAGCGTCGTCGACGCCCTGGCCACCTTCTTCGGCAACACCATCTACGGGCCGGGCAATGACGGCATCGCGGGCGCCAAGCAGCTCGTCCACAACGACTACAGCACCACGGACGGCGTCACCACCGGCACCAAGGCCTTCAACGTCAACAACCCCATCGACGCGCGCTACGCCTCCCGCTACGTGTCCCTCGTCACCGCGCAGAACGGCGTGAACGTGAACCCCGCGCTCTACCTGCTCAGCGAGTTCATCTTCGACATCGACGGCGACGGCTACTGCCTGGAGGACTGCGACAACGACGGCGCCGCCGGCAAGGGCGACGGCTACGCCAACGAGTCGGATGACGATGGCCTGGTGGGCATCAACTCGCAGCAGATGGGCTACCGCCTGCGCTACAGCGAGTCCGCCCTGGGCTTCGACTCCGTCACCAACGACGCCAACGTCCCCTACATGGGCAACATCAACACGCCCAGCAGCTCCCTGCAGATGACCTCCATGTCGAGCGTCATCATCCAGGACCACCTGGACGTGGTCGGCGTGGGCCCGGACACCTTCGACGAGCCCGAGTTCTACGCCGCCATCTTCCAGTACATCGGCACCTACGACTGACAGTCCGCCTCACCCTCCGGAAGGCCCCCCCCGTGCGCGCGAGGGTCTTCCGGAGGTAGCCTCCCCCCGACATCCCCCGGAGATGAAGTCCCCCATGAATCGTCGGAAGGCCCCGCTGCTGCTCGCCCTCGTGTTGCTCCTCGCCGGCTCGGCGCTGCTCGTCTTCAAGACGCGCCCGGCGGAGGGCCCCTCCGAGGTGGCCCCCGAGGCAGGCGCGGCGCAGGCGCCCCAGCGGGCCGCGAAGGGCGGGAAGCTGGCGATTCCAGCCTCCCTGGCGGCCCCGCGAGAGGGCACGGGCGAGGCGGCGAAGCCCGAGGACTTCATCTCCTACCTGCGCACGCGCTACGGGGCCCGCATCCGCGAGCCGCACGCGCAGATGCGCATGCTGGAGAGCCTCATGCGCCACTTCCAGCAGCTCAACCCGAGCGGCTGGGAGGCGGACCTGCTGGCCGCCCTCAAGCAGGCCTTCCCCGAGATGTACGAGGAGCTGGCCGCGCGCCTGCGCCAGCGGCTCGACTACGAGAAGTGGGTGAAGGAGCACCGCGACGAGCTGCAGCAGAAGTCCGAC
>NZ_DASVSO010001027.1:0-3497 GCF_036388035.1 Archangium sp. | reverse complement strand
ACATCGAATCGAGGATTTCCCGATCGACCGAGATACGCTGGAGCGCTTCGCCGACAATCCGGGGGCGCATGGCGGCGGCTTTGGCAAACTCTACCGCGGCCTGGCGCTCGGCGGTGCTGGTGATGATGCTCACCTGGTTGGCCCCGTCCTGGCGGATGGCCGAGGTCACCTGCCGCAGCCGGTTGACCACCTTCTCCTCGATCTGGCGGATCATCCCCACGTCCCGGAAGTGCACCTTGCGGATGTAGACCGAGCCGAGCTGGTAGCCGTAGGCATGTGACATGGGCGTGACCTCGGCGCGCACCGTCCGGCTCATCCCGTGGCGGCTCTCCAGCATGGTGCCGAGCTTCATGTTGGACAGGCAGCGCACCGTGGCGTTGCTCACGTTGGCCGCCAGCGAGCCGCGCGGATCCGCGTTCTCGAACAGGTACTTGAGGGGGTCCGAGATGATCATCTCGTACCAGATGCCGATGCCCATCGGCGCGCCCTCCTCGGAGTTCACCGCCTGGCTGCGCAGGTACTGCTGATCCAACCGCAGGTCGATCACATGGCAGCGTCCCATCCAGTTCACCAGGAACGCCTTCCACCCGAGCCGGAACCACAGCAGGTGCAGCCCGGGCTCGTCCAGCACCGCCACCACCTTGCCGAGCAGCACGTAGACGCGGCACGTGCGCTCCTCCACGGTGGCGTAGAGGCCGACCAGCCGGCACAGGCCCAGGAAGATGGGCACGCCCACCAGCATCCCCAGGAAGCCGAGGATGGTGCCGACGAGGAAGCCCGTCATGACTTCACCCCCAGCACCACGTGGCTCGCCTTGGAGAAGAGGCCGAGGCGGATGTTGCGCAGGTAGGACTCCAGCGCGCCGGGGCCGCTCTGCCGCAGCACGGTGAGCTGGGCGGCCAGGGCATTCAAGGGCTCCACCTCCGCCAGCGCCTTCAGGGTCTCGATCTCCACGGCCCGGCGCGACTGGACGATCTTCTGGTCCGCCGCCGCCTGCGCGAGGCTGATGTCGGAGGAGACGTGGTTGTGCGCGGTGTTGATGGCCGCGAGCGCCGACTCCACCTCCGCCGGTGGATCAATGCCGGTGATGAGCGAGGCATCCAGGACGATGCCGTAGCGCGACAGGCTGCCGCGGCACTCGCGGTCCATGTGCTCGTTGAGGTCGCGCAGGTTCTTGCGCAGGTCGTTGATGGAGACGCCGGAGACGGCCGTGGCCTCGACGGCCTCCAGGGTGCCCTCGACGACGGGCGGAGGCGGCGCCTCGAAGCTGGCGATGCGCTCGCGCAGGATGGAGATGAAGTAGCCCATCACGTGCGCGATGGGGTTCTTCACCGCGAAGAGGTACGCATAGAGGTTCTGCTCGGAGACGCGGTAGCGCAGCTGCCCCGTGAGCCCGGTGTTGAGCTGGTCCTTGGTGACGGCCTCGAGCACCGTGCCACCCTGGTTGGCGCTCGGGGACTCGGGGTCGAAGGCCATGTTGAGCGTCTGGGTGGCCACCGACACCTTGACCACCCGCTCCCAGGGCCACTTGAAGTAGGGGCCCCCCGGCGGGATGACCTCCAGCTGGGGGTAGACGTAGCGGTCCTCGTCCGTACGCGCCAGTCCCTCGCTGACGGGACCCCGCTTCGTCGTGGGCTCGCCCGCGAGCCGCGCCGCGCGTCCGAAGCGCACCTTCACCGCCCGCTCACTCTGGTCCACGGTGAAGAAGCCAGTGAGCACGCAGCGCACCACGAACCAGCCCACGGCTCCCACGACAATACCCATGCCCAGGCCCGCGGGCCCGAGCCCCAGCGCTTGCAGCAAGTCCATCAACCCCTCCTCGGAAAGTGTCTCGACCGAGCGGATATCATCCGTGGAGTGGTCCCCGCCCGGACTCCCGCTCTTCGCCCACCTGTCGTCAGGAGAACGGCTCGCTCAGCCCGGGCCGCCGAGGGAGAGGAGCGCACGCACGGCCAGCACGGCGAGCACCATCGACAGGGAGAACAGCGTCAGGAGCGCCACCACGGCCCCGATGACCCAGGCGCGGCTGGCCCGGCGGGTGGTGTCGGGGGCCACCATGTGCTCCTCGAGGAGGCGCACGTTGCGCACGTTGGCCTTGAAGGCCGCGTCGAAGACATCGCCGAGGAAGGGCACCGCGCCCACCAACGTCTCGAGCGCCACGTTCCCCACCATGCGCGCCAGCACCTCGCGCGAGGCCCCCAGACGTACCCCCTGCAGGACGATATAGAGGGAGAGCAGGGAGCTCGCCCCATCGCCCACGCCCGGAATGAGGCCGAGCACGGCGTCCCACCCGATGCGGATGCCTCCCGGCAGCGGAATGGAGGTGTCCAGCAACCGCGCCAGGCCGCGTACCTGGACGAGAGCGTCCTGTTTGGAAGAAGCGTTCATGGGGATGCCTTGTCAGACGCTCGGGCGTGCAGCCGGTCCAGCAGCTGCTCCAGGTGCCGTGTGGGGGTGGGGGAGGAGGACATGGCATTCCGTGGGTGGCGGCGAGGCGGCGGTATCGTAGACGTTCGTTGACGGTCAGGGGAGGAGGACCTTGTCCGGGTCCGCGCGATGGTCGCCCAGACCATCGCCCAGCCGGCCCCGATCGTTGCTTCCCCAGGCCCATACCGTGCCGTCCTCCAGCACCGCCAGCGAGTGGACGAGGCCCCCGGCCAGCTGCGTCACCCCCGACAGGTTCCCGACCCGCACCGGCGTCAGGCGCTGGGTGGTGGTCCCATCCCCGAGCTGGCCGTAGAAGTTGTCCCCCCAGGCCCACACCGTGCCGTCCCGGCTCAACGCCAGCGAATGACGACTGCCGGCGGCCACGGCCACCACGTCGCTCAGCCCGCTCACCCGCACCGGCGTCAGGCGCTGGGTGGTGGTCCCATCCCCGAGCTGGCCGTAGAAGTTGTCCCCCCAGGCCCACACCGTGCCGTCCCTCAGCACCGCCAGGGAGAAATAATCGCTCGCCGCCACGGCCACCGCGTCGCTCAATCCGAGCACCTGCACCGGGCGCGAGCGCTTGGTGGTCGTCCCATCGCCGAGCTGGCCCCGGAGGTTCTCCCCCCAGGCCACCACCGTGCCATCCCCCTGCAGCGCCAGCGAGTGGCGAGTGCCAGCCACCACCGCCACCGCTCCCGTAAGCAGCCGCGTCGGCGAGTACCAGCTGGACATGCCATCCCCATTGTAGGTGGTGATGTCGCCCCCCCAGATCCACCCCGTGCCATCCGCGCTCAGCGCCAGGGAGTGCCAGTAGGAGGCCGCCACCGCCGTCGCACCCGAGAGCTCGCGCACCCTCCCCGGTGTCATGCGCGCGCCGGTGCTTGCATCCCACGCCGTCCCGAGCCGGAAGACCCTGTCCTCTCCCCACGCCCATGCCGTGCCGTCCTCGCGCACCGCCAGCGAGTAGGAGTGGCCAGCGGACATCGTCTTCACGCCCTCCATCCCACCCACCTGCACCGGGGTCGCCTCGCTCAGGGAGCGCGTCCCCACCCCGAGCTGAGCGCTCCTAT
>NZ_DASVSO010001026.1:0-5594 GCF_036388035.1 Archangium sp. | reverse complement strand
GCTGCGGGCCGAGGCGCTGTACCAGTCGGGAGACGTCGTGGGAGCGCTGAAGGCGATGGAGACGGACTTTTCCGAGGACGCGCGAACGGCCTTCCTGCGCGTGGAGGCCGCGCTCGGCGGCTCCGCCCAGCAGGGGGCTCTCGAGCTGGAGACGCTCCTCTTCCAGCGCTACTTCAGCCCGGCGCGCTGAAAAGGACTCTCATGGCCCGCTACATGTGCAAGCAGTGCAGTGCGGAATCCACGCTCTGGACGGGACAGTGCCCGGAGTGTGGGTGCGACCAGTCCATCACCCTGAAGTCCAAAGCGGACCCGATGGAAGGCCGTACGATATCCGGCCGCTACCGCATCCTGCGCAAGGTGGGCCATGGCGGCATGGGCTCCGTGTACCTCGCGGAGCAGCCGGGCCTGGGTCACAAGGTGGCGCTGAAGTTCCTCAACCCCGCCTTGTCGCAGGACGAGAGCATCGCCCGGCGCTTCCTCAACGAGGCCCGCAGCTACGGGCTGGTGGCGCACCCCAACGCCGTGGCGTTGCATGACTTCGGGCAGGACGAGGAGGGCAACCTCTTCATCTCCATGGAGTACGTGGAGGGCCAGGATCTCAAGACGCTGCTCAAGGCGGTGGGGCGGCTGCCCACGGGCGAGGCGCTCGACATCGCCCTGCAGCTCGCCGACGTGCTGGCGCATGCGCACTGGCAGAAGGTGGTGCACCGGGATCTGAAGCCGGAGAACGTCATGGTGCACCGCGGGCTGCGGGGCTACCACGTCAAGGTGTTGGACTTCGGCATCGCCCGCATCCTGGCGGATGGCGCTACGCGCTTGACGGATCAGGGCGTCGCCGCCGGCACGCCGCGCTACATGGCTCCCGAGCAGGTGCAGGGCAAGGAAGTGGACGCGCGCGCGGACATCTACGCGCTCGGGCTCGTCCTCTTCGAGATGCTCACCGGGACCACGGCCGTCAACGGCACCACGATCGCGGAGATCATGCACAAGCAGTTCCACCAGCCCACGCCGGCGCTGGCCGAGGTGCTGCCGGAACTGGACTCTCCAACCCTGAACGCCATCATCCAGAAGGCCACGGCGAAGGCGCCGGAAGCGCGCTTCGCCAGCATGGAGGAGTTCGCGGAGGCGCTCAAAGCGGCGCAGGGAAGCGCGAGCGTGTCGCGGCCGGTCCTGCGGCTGACGCCCACGCCCACGCCCTCCGCCGAGACGAAGCTGGCGGACGCGCAAGCGCCGCTGTTCACGCCCATCCCGGGTCCGCGGCCCCTGCCGCTCCTGGACTCGGAGGGGACCGACAGGACGGTCCTGTCCCAGCCCCATCCCATGCCGAAGGCGGGCTCGCGCATGCCCTCCACCGCGGTGATCGTGGGCGCGGTGACCCTGCTGGGCCTGGGCGCGGCGGTGGTGATTCGCTCCACGGGCGGGACGCCCCCTGCGTCTCAGGTCTCCGCGCCCGTGGCCCCCGGGTTGGACACTCCCGTGGTGCCGCTGTCGGCTCCGCCCGCTCCGGGCACGGCGGCGCCCTCGCGCGCCGCGGTACCGGGCCAGGGTGAGGCGCAGGGCGCGGGGCTGGATGGCGTGGACGATGTCCGCCGCCAGCTCCTGGCCGAGGAGATCTGGACCCGGGCCAATGCCGCCTTCCTCTCCGGCGACCTGGACACCGCACAGGCCATCCTGGACACCGTGCCGGGGGTGGAGAAGATCCAGCCCAAGGTGGTGCAGCTCCGGGAGGGGATCGCGGAGGTCTCGACGCTGCTGAAGCGGGGACGCTCCCAGGCCAAGGCGGGGGACTGCTCCGCCGCCATCCAGACCTACAACGCGCTGCTGAAACGCTACCCCCACGTGAGCGAGGCGAAGACGGCTCGCAGGGAGTGCCGGGACATGGAGCTTCCCGGCAGTCTCGAGTGAGGTGGTGGGGTCGTCAGGACGAGGTGGGCTCCTGACGACTCCCCGGGCGCCCCCGCGTGCCCGCTAGAACGTGAACGTGGCGCTCAGGTCCAGCCGGAAGTCCTTGCTCTCGGAGGCGTAGAAGCGCCGCGAGACGAAGTCCGTGCGGAAGTCGAAGTTGGGGTTGATCTCCGCCGGGTTGACCGTGGGATCCACCTCACCGCTGCCGTCCAGATCCTTGCCCATCTTCTCGTCGGTGAGCGCGTGGTCCGTGTTGTACAGGAACGTGCCCGAGCCCTTCAGGCCCAGCACGTCCGAGATCTGCACCTTCAGGCCGAGCTGGCCACCCACCTGCATGTAGTCGCCGGTCTGGAGCAGCTTGCGCAGCGCGCCGCTCAGCTCGTTGTAGTAGCGGCCCTCGGACACGTAGTTGGCGATGGCCCGCGCATCCAGCGTGAACTTGCGCGTGGGCTGGTTGTAGACCTGGACCTCCGAGCCGAACATCATTCCGCCCGTGTGCGGCGCCTGGATGCCCGTCTCCTTGCGATCCCACCCCGGGAGGTCGCAGTTGCTCGGCGTGCCGAGGCCCACGTTGGGGTTGTTGCAGTTGGAGTAGGCGCCTGGGCCGCGCACCGGCACCGTGTAGTGCACCTTGAAGTACGGCTCCGCGATTCCAATCCTCCGCGAGAGCGCCGTGTACATCGTGTACTTGTGCACCCGGTCCCCGACGCCGCCCCGCTCCTCCTTGCTCGTCACCACGCTCGGATCGAGCAGCGCCGCGGTGGGGGCCTCGTAGTCCAGCCCCAGCACCCAGTTGGGCTTGGTCTCGTCCTTGCGCTGGTTGAAGATGCCCCACGCCAGGCCGAAGCGCATGTTGCCCACGCCGCCGCGGAACGTCTCCAGCGGCACGTTGAAGAGCGGCTCCGTCCCCGTGCGCGTGAACGGGTTGCACCCCGGGGTCGTCAGCGAGCCGTTGGGCCGCAGGCAGTTGTTGATGATGCTGGAGGTGGCCGCGTTCGTCTCCGAGACGAAGCGCCACTCCTCGTTGCGCTGGAAGACGATGGGCAGGCCGAACGACAGCTCGACGTCGCGCGCGATGCCGATGGCCAGGTCGAAGTTCAGCCGCGGATCGTTCCCCGTGTACCAGAGCTCGTTGGCGTACTGCCGGGTTCCGCCCGACGCCTCGGGCAGCACTTCGCGGACGATCTTCGTGCGCCTGTGCGTATTCTCGAAGCCCACATCGATGAACATCCCGAACGGGTCATCGTCCTCGAAGGACGATGCGACGCGGGTGACATCCGCCGCGGTGGCGGCGAACGGCGCACCCAGCGTCAGCGCGGCGACAACGGCGCGAAGCCTCGACATCCGACCTCCGAACACACACCCTCGGGAGGCCAGGGTCGGCGCCTAACCCCCGAGAAATGTTGAGAAATTGTCGGGGGACGCTAGCTGCCGCAAGCAGGGGTGTCAAGAAACGAAGGGCTCAGCCGCCTGCCAGGGCGGTGCCGAGCAGCCCGTCCAGCCGGCGCAGCTCGGTGTCGAAGCTCGAGCGCTGCGTGGCCGCCAGCGAGCGCCGGTAGGTGCGGTGGCTCTCGTAGGGATCCAGCACGCGCTCGTCGCCGGCCTCGAGCTGGTAGTGCAGGTGGGGCGCGAAGGAGCGGCCACTGTTGCCACTGCGGCCCAGCACGGTGCCCACGGCGAAGCGGTCGCCCACCTTGAGCGAGCGGGGCAGCTCGTCCATGTGCAGGAAGAGGGCGCGGCGGTGCTTGCCTCCCACCTCCTCGAGCTCGATGCAGTTGCCGTTGTAGCGGAAGCTCCAGTTCTTGCGGCGGACGATGCCGGTGAAGGGCGCCTTCACGGGGGTGCCCACGGCCGTCTTGAAGTCCACGCCCTTGTGCCGGCGGCCATCGCGCAGCAGCGACGTCACCTGCTCGTAGTCGTCCAGGGGCGAGTTCTCCAGGCGCAGCTCCAGCTCCTCGCCGCTGGGCAGGTAGTAGCGGGGGCTGGTGTCGCCCGCGGGCTGGAAGCGGTAGGCGCGGTGCGTCTGGCCCGTCTTGTTGCTGGTGAAGCGCACGGCGTGCACGAGCGGCTCCTCGCCGGGGCGCACCTCGTAGAGCACGTCCATGGTGTCCCCGCGGCGGATGTCACCCGGCACGTCCACCCACCAGACGAGGGTGCGCGTCACCACCTGGGCGAGCGCGGGGCCCACCTCGGGGCCGGCGGCGGCGACGACCGCCGTCTCCAACGGACCGTCAATGCGGATGGCGGCGCGGGACAGCCCGGCGCTCTTGAGCGGATCCGCGACGAGGGGGGCGGCGGCCGTGGGGGCGGCGGCGTTCGTCGGAGCAGTGTTGGCGGCGGTGGGAGTCGCGCCCGCGTCCTCGGGCCCGAGGGCCACGGGCGTGGTGACGGGCTGCTCCACCTGGACGGCGACCGCGGCGGGCTGCTCGGAGACGAGCCGCTGCTTCCACCACCACACGCCCCCGGCGCCCAGGCCGAGCAGCAAGGAGATGACCATCACCGGCCCCAGAGGGCTCTTCTTCGGTTGAGGTCCGAGGGTGGGAAGAGGCGGCCGCATTCATGCTCCCAGAGTCAAAAGGGTTGTGGCCGGGACCGAACCGATGGTTGCGCGGCGATATTTCGCCCGCGTGGCTCAGTCGTCGATGCCTTCGTCCCGCCCATCCTGGGCGGTCGTGTCCCGCAGGCCGAACTCCTTCATCTTCGTCTGGAGGGACTTGCGGCTGATCTGCAGCAGCTTGGCTGCTCGCGTGACGTTGCCGCCCGTCTCCTCCAGGGCCTTGGTGATGAGGTCCTTCTCCAGCTCGGCCGCCTTCATGCGGACGATGTCCTTGAGGCCACCCTCTCCCGAGGGAGTGGCCTCCAGGGTGGCGGCCGAGAGAGCGGGCGCCGCCTGGGTCGGGCCCTGGCGCATCGGCTCGGGCAGGTCCTTCGCGGTGATGTGAGGCCCGTCCGCGAAGAGCAGCACGCGCTCGATGAGGTTCTCCAACTCGCGGATGTTGCCGGGCCAGTTGTAGGCCTGCAGCAGCGCCATCGCGTCGTCGGCGATGCTCTCGATCTTCTTGTTGAGCTTGCGGTTGTACTTCTCCACGAAGTGCCCCGCGAGCATGGGCACGTCCCCGCGGCGCTCGCGCAGCGGCGGCAGCACGACGGGCACCACTGCCAGCCGGTAGTACAGGTCCTTGCGGAAGCGACCGGCTTCGATCTCCGCCTGCAGGTCCCGGTTGGTGGCGGCGATGAGGCGCACGTCCACGCGCGTCGTCTTGATGCCGCCCACGCGCTCGAACTCGCCCTCCTGCAGCGCGCGCAGCAGCTTCACCTGCATCTCGACGGGGATTTCTCCAATCTCGTCGAGGAAGAGGGTGCCCCCGTCGGCCAGCTCGAAGCGGCCGGGCTTGGAGGTGACGGCGCCGGTGAAGGCCCCGCGCTCGTAACCGAAGAGCTCGGACTCGATGAGGTTGTGGGGGATGGCGGCGCAGTTGATCTTGATGAAGGGCTTGTCGCGGCGGCTGGAGGCCCCGTGCAGCGCGGAGGCGATCAGCTCCTTGCCCGTGCCGCTCTCGCCGGTGATGAGGACGGTGGACGGGGTGTCCGCCACCTTGTCGATGATCTTGAAGACCTCGTGGAGCTGCGGCGACTCGCCGATGATGGCGGCGCGGGCCTTGGCGTCGGCGCGCACCGAGCGCTGGGCG
>NZ_DASVSO010001025.1:0-6110 GCF_036388035.1 Archangium sp. | reverse complement strand
CGATGTTCGGCATGTCGTTCGTGTACGTCATCTTCGAGGACGGCACGGACATGTACTGGGCGCGCAGCCGGGTGCTGGAGTACCTGGACACGGCGAAGTCCAAGCTGCCCGAGGGAGTGATGCCCTCGCTGGGCCCGGACGCGACGGGCGTGGGCTGGGTCTTCCAGTACGCGCTGGTGGACGAGACGGGGAAGACAGACCTGCAGCAGCTGCGCAGCCTCCAGGACTGGAACATCCGCTATGCGCTGGAGAGCGTGCCCGGGGTGGCGGAGGTGGCGAGCCTCGGCGGCTACGTCAAACAGTACCAGGTGGACGTGGACCCGAACCGGCTGCGCGCCTACGGGGTGACGCTGGGCGAGGTGGCGCAGGCCATCCGCGAGTCGAACGAGGACGTGGGCGGACGGGTGCTCGAAATCGCGGGCCACGAGCACATGATCCGCGGGCGCGGCTACATCCAGAGCACGAAGGACCTCGAGAGCATCCCGCTGAAGGTGGACGCGAACGGCACGCCGGTGCGGGTGAAGGACGTGGCGCAGGTGACGCTGGGCCCGGAGGCGCGGCGAGGGCTGGCCGAGCTGGACGGGAAGGGCGAGACGGTGGGCGGCATCGTGGTGATGCGCTACGGGCAGAACGCGCTGGACGTCATCGACGCGGTGAAGGCGCGGCTGGAGGAGGTGAAGCGCACGCTGCCCGAGGGCGTGGACGTGGTGGTGACGTATGACCGCTCGGGGCTCATCCGGGAGGCGATTGGGACGCTGACGGACACGCTGGTGGAGGAGATGGTGGTGGTGAGCCTCATCATCTTCCTCTTCCTGCTGCACGTGCGCAGCGCCCTGGTGCCCATCATCACGCTGCCGGTGGCGGTGGTGCTCTCGTTCCTGCCGATGCTCTGGCAGGGCTTGACGGCGAACATCATGTCGCTGGGCGGCATCGCGGTGGCGATTGGCGAATTGGCGGACGCCTCCATCATCTTGGTGGAGAACGTGCACAAGAAGCTGGAGGAGTGGGAGGACGCGGGGAAGCCGGGCACGCGGCTGGACGTCATCATCCACGCGATGCAGGAGGTGGGGCCGAGCGTCTTCTTCTCGCTGCTGGTGATGACGGTGGCCTTCATCCCGGTGTTCACGCTGGAGGCCACCGAGGGCCGGATGTTCAAGCCGCTGGCCTTCACGAAGACATACAGCATGGGGTTCGCCTCGGTGCTGGCGGTGACGCTGGCGCCGGCGCTGGCGGCGCTGTTCATCCGGGGCAAGGTGATGCGGGAGGATGCCAACCCGGTGAATCGCTGGCTGGTGCGGGGCTACGTGCCGGTGGTGCGCTGGGTGGTGAAGCACCGCAAGGCGGTGGTGCTGGGCTCGCTGGCGTGCATGGTCTTCACGGTGCCGGCGTTCCTGCGGCTGGGCAACGAGTTCATGCCGCCGCTGAACGAGGGGGCCATCCTCTACATGCCGAGCGCGCCACCGGGCATGTCGGTGACGGAGGCCTCGCGGGTGCTCCAGTCGATGGACGCGGAGCTGAAGAAGATACCGGAGGTGGAGCGCGTCTTCGGGAAGATGGGGAGGGCGGAGACTCCGACGGACCCGGCGCCCATCGGCATGGCGGAGACGGTGGTGATGCTGAAGCCAAAGGACCAGTGGCGTCCGGGGCTGACGTGGGAGGGTTTGCTGCGGGAGATGGACGAGAAGGTCCAATACCCGGGCATGCCGAACATCTGGTGGATGCCCATCCAGACGCGCACGGAGATGCTGGCCACGGGCATCCGCAGCCCGCTGGGCATCCAGGTGTTCGGAGACGACCTGGACACCATCGAGAAGGCGGCGGTGGCGCTGGAGCGGGCGATGGCGAACGTGCCGGGGACGCGGAGCGCGTTCGCGGACCGCTCGACGGGTGGCTTCTACGTGGACGTGGAGGTGAAGCGCGAGGAGGCCTCGCGGCTGGGCCTGCGGGTGAAGGATGTGAACGAGGTGGTGATGGGGGCCATCGGTGGCGAGGAGGTGACGCAGACGGTGGAGGGGCGCGAGCGCTACCCCGTCAGCGTGCGGTACGCGCGCGAGCTGCGAGACACCCCGGAGCTGCTGCGCGAGGTGCTGGTGCCCACGCCCGGAGGCGCGCAGGTGCCGCTGGGGCAGGTGGCGGACATCCGGTTCGTGAGCGGGCCGCCGATGATCCGCAGCGAGGACGGCAAGCTGGTGGGCTACGTCTTCGTGGACCCGGGCAGCGTGCCGATCGCCGACTACGTCCAGACGGCGAGGGCCGTGGTGGAGGAGGAGGTGAAGCTGCCGGAGGGCGTGCGGGTCGAGTGGACCGGCCAGTTCCAATACTTCGAGCGGGCGAAGGAGAAGCTGAAGGTGGTGGTGCCGCTGACGCTGCTGGTGGTGCTGGTGCTGCTGTACCTGAACACGCGGTCCTGGACGGAGACGGGCATCGTATTGCTGGCGGTGCCCTTCAGCCTGATTGGGGCCATCTGGCTGCTGTACCTGCTCGACTACAACCTGAGCGTGGCGGTGTGGGTGGGGCTCATCGCGCTGGCGGGGCTGGACGCGGAGACGGGGGTGGTGATGCTCCTGTACCTGACGCTGGCGCACCAGAGGGCAACGCGGGAGGGCCGGATGCGAAGCTTCGCGGAGCTGCGGGAGGCCATCGTCGAGGGAGCGGCCCGTCGAATCCGTCCGAAGCTGATGACGGTGCTGACGACCTTCATCGGTCTGGCGCCGGTGATGTGGAGCACGGGGACGGGGTCGGACGTGATGAAGCGAATCACGGCGCCGATGGTGGGCGGAGTGCTGACGTCGTTCCTCCTGGAGCTCACGGTGTACCCGGCGCTCTTCGCCCTATGGAAGGCACGCAAGCTGCCACCGGAGTCTCCAGGCGAGGGCACGAAGGCCCCGCCCGAGACACCCCAGGTCCTGACGGCCTGAGCCCACGAGTCGACCCGCCGGCCGGTCGCGATCCTCGGCAACTTGTACACTAAGTGGACAAGTTGCCGAAGACCGAGCCCGGAGGGGCCCCCTGTGAGCTGTGCTCGTTGCGTTCGCTCATGGTCGGAGCGTGGGACGGAACGCGGCGGAGTGTTGGGCATCCGTAGTATGGCGGGGGCCTCCTACTCGATAGCAGGGGCGGCTTCCTATTTTGAAGTCGCTGTCTGGCCCCTCGGTTCCTGGAAAGCCCTTCTCATGCCCCAATACGACTTCGACCTGTTCACCATTGGCGCGGGCTCGGGTGGAGTGGCATCGAGCCGCCGCGCGGGCTCGTACGGCGCGCGTGTCGCCATCTGCGAGGACAACCGCATCGGCGGCACCTGTGTGCACCGGGGCTGTGTGCCCAAGAAGCTGCTCGTCTATGGCGCCCACTTCCACGCGGACTTCGAGGACGCGGCGGGCTACGGCTGGTCGGTGTCGGAGCCGACGTTCGACTGGAAGAAGCTCCAGGCCGCGAAGGACAAGGAGCTGGAGCGGCTCGACAGCGTGTACCGGCGCCTGCTGCGGGACTCGGGGGTGCGGCTCATCGAGGGCCGGGGTCGCATCGTCGATGCGCACACGGTAGAGGTGGGTGGCCAGCGCTACACCACCGAGCGCATCCTGGTGGCCACGGGCTCGCGTCCCTTCCTCCCGGAGATACCGGGCATCGAGCACGCCATCTCCTCGGATGGGGCGCTGTCCCTACCGGAGCTGCCGCGCCGGGTGGCCATCGTGGGCGGGGGCTACATCGGGGTGGAGTTCGCGGGCATCTTCAACGCGCTGGGCGCCAAGGTGATGATGCTCATCCGCGGCGACACGGTGCTGCGCGGCTTCGACGAAGACGTCCGAGCGATGCTCACCCAGGAGATGCGCAAGAAGGGCATCGACCTGCGGCCGGAGACCTTCATCCGCGACATCGAGAAGCGGCCGGACGGCACGCTGAGCCTGCTCACGCGCATGGGGGACACGCTCGAGGTGGACGCGGTGCTGTACGCCACGGGGCGGGTGCCCAACACGCGGGGGCTCGGGCTGGAGGAGGTGGGTGTCCGGCTCGACGAGCGGGGCGCGGTGGAGGTGGACGAGTGGTCTCACACCCACGTGGAGAGCATCTACGCGGTGGGGGACGTGACGGACCGCATCAACCTCACGCCCGTGGCCATCGCCGAGGGGCGGGCCCTGGCGGAGACGCTCTTCCATGACAACCCCACGCGGTTCGAGCACACGGGGGTGGCCTCGGCGGTGTTCAGCCAGCCGCCGGTGGGGACGGTGGGGTGCACCGAGCTCGAGGCACGCGAGCGCCACGGCGACGTGGACGTGTACGTGTCCAACTTCCGGCCCATGAAGCACACGCTGAGCGGCCGGGACGAGCGCACGATGATGAAGGTGATTGTCGAGCGCGAGAGCGGCCGGGTGCTGGGCTTCCACATGGTGGGGGCGGACGCGCCCGAAATCATCCAGGGCCTGGCGGTGGCGCTGAAGTGTGGCGTCACCAAGAAGCAGCTCGACGCGACGGTGGGCATCCACCCCACCGCGGCCGAGGAGTTCGTGACGATGCGCGACAAGCGCCCGGACCCCGTGAAGGATGCGGCCCGGGAGCTGGGCCACGACGCCCGGCGGCAATGAGGGGGCCGCTCAGCGCCCGCGGCCGCCGAAGGTGGTGCCCACGTCGAGCTGGAGGATGCCCGGGTAGGTGAGCTGCCCGTGGTGACCGATGATGTGCTGGTACACGGGCACGCGCAGGTTGAGCCCGAGCCGCACGCTCCCGAGCGGGTAGGCGAGCCCCGCCCCGGCGAGCACGTCGGTGCGGCCGAGGTTGCCATCCTGCTGGACGAGCCCGTTCCAGCGCTCGGGTTGCTCGTTGGCGACGTCCGCGCCCACGGAGAAGCGCAGGGCGCCCACGACGGGGCCCTCGGCGGCGAGGCCCGCGGCGAAGCGGTGGCCCGCGCGGTAGCCGAAGCGGTTCTCCCCGAGCGAGAGCTGGGCCTGGCCCCAGGCTCGGCCGCCCCACTTCCCCCAGGCGCGCGAGGCCTCCAGCCCGAGCAGGGGCCGCACGGTGCCGGTGCCAAACTGCACGTGCTGGTGGGGCAGCCCCGCGGCGCCCAGGGCGAAGGGGTCCTCCACGGTGCTCCCCAGCGGTACGGTGAAGCCCGCTCGGGCCGCGAGCCCCACGTCGCCGAGCCGCCCCGCGTAGCGCCCCAGCACCCACGGGTCTCCGAGGCCGAAGAGCGTCTCGTTCCGGTGGTGGATGTTCTCGTAGTCGAGCACCAGGGGCGTGCCATCCAGCGCGGTGAAGCGCACGGTGGTGTGGTTGAGGCGCACGGGCAGCTGCACCTCGAAACCGAGGGCGTCGGTGAGCCCGTACTCCACGCTGGCGCGCAGCTCGGCGACGGTGAAGCGCTGGTCATGGAGCTGCGGGGGCTCGTCGCGCACCTGGCAGATGGGGCCGATGTCCGGGCATTCGGACGGGTGCACCACATGCACGGCGGTGAAGAGGGTGGACAGGGACACGCCGGTCTCTCCGGCGCGCAGGGTGGAGCTGGAGTCCCTCCCGACCGGGAGGTTGGGGTTGCTTCAACCCGCGCAGGCGGCGGCGCGGTTGGGAATGGCGAGCCCGAGCAGCCCCACGGCCACGGCCACCCATCTCATCGCGAGGCCCCCTCGGCGATGGCGGCGTCCAGCGCGCCCAGGTCGAAGCCATGGAGGGCGCGCACGAGCTTGCCGTCCCGCCCGTAGACGACGAGGTAGGGCAGGTTCTCCACCTGTCCGAGGTGGCGCCTGGCCAGGGGCGAGTCCCACGAGACGACGTTGAGCTTGCGGTAGGCGACGTCCCCGCGCGCGTTGAGCAGGCCGAACATGTGGGCATCCACCTTGCGGCAGGGCGGGCACCAGTCCGCGTAGAAGTCGAAGACGGTCACCTTGCCGGGCACGGCGTGGGGGGCGAGCTCGGGCACGTCCTCGCCCGCCTGGGACAGCTTCTTCAAGTCCGCGTCCGGGGCGAGCACGGGGAGCGGCTCGAAGGAGAGGTCCGGGTGGCAGGTGAAGCACTGGGACTCGGGCACGCCGTGCTCACCGCACCAGTCCTTCGCGGCCTGGAAGCGGGGGACGAGCTCGGGGTGGCAGCGGGTGCAGTTCTCCTGGGGGACGCGGTGCTCG
>NZ_DASVSO010001024.1:0-7599 GCF_036388035.1 Archangium sp. | reverse complement strand
GGTTAGATACGAAGGGCCCGACCCGTGAGTGCCTGAGTGCCTGACGCCAGGGAGTCGAAGCCCGGTCGCGGAGCGGGGGAGAGGCCACACTTCGGATGCTCGTCCGCCCGCTGGGCTGGCGGTGGAGCGGGGGGAAGTCGGCGGTGCCCGGGGTGGGCACTTTTCCACCCATGAATCCCATCGACTGGCACGCCATCTGGGTCCCGCAGCTGCACCCGGTGGAGGTCATCTTCCGCGTCTCCATGGTGTTCCTCTTCGCTCAGCTCGTCTTGAGGGCCATCGGGCGCAAGGAGATGGGGCGCTACGCCACCTTCGACCTGGCGCTCCTCTTCCTCCTCACGGTGTGTCTGCGCAGGACGATGGTGGGCGATGATGACAGCCTCACCACCGGCTTCCTCGCCCTGGTCACGCTGGGCGCGTGGGACCGGCTCTTCTCGTGGCTGTCGTTCCGGGATGGCCGCGCGGCGCGGGTGTTGGAGGGCCACCCGCGGGAGCTGGTGCGCGACGGCGAGCTGGTCCACGAGAACCTGCGCAAGACCCACATCTCCCGCTCCGAGCTGCTCAGCCAGCTGCGCACCCATGGCCGGGACGACCTGGCGGAGGTGCGCGCGGCCTACCTGGAGCCCAGTGGCAAGGTGACGTTCCTCTTCCGCGAGGGCGAGGGCTCCTCGGTGCAGTGACTCACGGCCCGCCAGGCGCGGAGGGCTCCAGGGGGGCCTCGAGCCGCGCGGCGGGCGGCTCCAGCTGGAAGCGCGCGATGAGGGGCATGTGGTCCGACAGGCCGTGGAAGCGGCTGCGCGGGTCCCCGAAGGGGTACGTCTCGTCGGTGTCCAGCCAGCGCACCCCACCCCCGGAGAAGATGTGGTCCAGGTGCATGCGCATGTGCATGAAGCCGGCGGTGGGGAAGGCGCGGGAGGTCCTCGGGTCTATCTGGCCCACCGCCGCCTGGGCGCTGGTGAAGCGGGCCTCGTCGCACAAGTAGTGGAAGACGGGGGAGGCCGGGGGCGAGTTGAAGTCCCCGCAGATGAGGAAGGGCTCGTCGGCGGTGTGCTGCCGCACCAGCTCGGAGAGGGCGCGCGCCTCGTGGAGCTGGTTGATGCCGTTGCCCATCTTGTCCTTGGTGGACCAGAAGGTCCGAGAGAAGGGGGTGGGCAGGCTGAGGTGGGTGTTGAAGACGTGGAGCGGCAGCCCATCCTCCAGGCGCAGCAGGCGCATGTGCGCGCAGATGCGGCTCTGCTTGCGCTCGCGCAGCATCCGCACGTGGTGGTGGGTGATGTGATGGGGCGCGTCCACGTTGTGGGTATCCACCATGAGGCGCTGGGTGTTGATGATGATGGCCAGGCCGGTGGTGTAGAGGGAGAAGTCCCCCAGCTTGTAGTGGTGGGCGCGGAAGTAGTAGGCCTCGTAGGGCAGGGGCCGGTTCAGGTGGGCGAACGTCTCCTCCATGCGCCCCATGAAGGCCTCGAGCTGGGTCTCGTCCGGGCGGGCGCGCCGGTGGGCGACGTTGCTGCGGAACGACTGCGTCTCCACCTCCTGGAGGCAGATGATGTCCGGTAGCGGGTCCAGCGAGGCCAGCGCGGCGGACACCCGCCGCTTGGGCCCCAGCGTGCTGGCGAGCCCGCGCAGGGCATGTCCGAAGTAGCGGACGTTGTAGCTGACGATGCGTAGAGGCGTAGGGGCCATGCTCGCTCGTGCGCCGTGTGGAGGCGGGAAGTACGGGGAAGTTACTGCCTGTCCTCGCCCGGGGGGAGCGGCTCGAAGCTTGCGCGTCGGCCCAGGACGCGGATACTGCGCCGCCACCGGGGATGCTTGGCAGCCCTGGTGGCGTGCAACCCGCCCGCTGGTCGGCAGCGGGCCTGGAATCCGGCGGGGCCTTCCGTGCCCCCCACCCGAAAGAGAAACGACATGAACCTGCGTCCGATGCTGTGGACCGTGGCGTCCGTGATGGTTGGCGGTCTGTTGGGCTGCGGCCAGCAGCCGAAGTACTACCGCGTGGCCATCGACCAGGGACCCCTCAGGAGCCTTCCCTCCAGCTGCTACGCCGCTGGGGCGACGCCCCCGCCCTCGTCGAACAACCTGGTCGACGTCCAGCAGTGGGTGCTCTGGGACGGGGTCGAGGATCGCAAGTACCTGCAGGTCGGTGACATCGACTACACCCTGGGCAGCTCCTATGGCGTGGAGATCCCTGGCGATGCCGTGGTGAGCACCGGCGACGGCGACAAGACGACCTTCGTCGCCGAGCAGACGGCGTCCACCCCCAGCACCAGCACCAGCCCCGCCACCCGCACCGCCCGGGCCACCTACACCTTCGACAAGGAGGGGATGACCATCGAGGGCACGCTGGCGCTGAGCGCCACCTGTGTCGGCACCGGGTGCGATCGCGATCGGCCCAACTGCGAGGCCTCGCTGCGCTTCACCGGCCGCCAGGTCGACGCGGACCAGGAAGTGCTGCTCGCCGTCGAGTCGGGCAACTAGCGTCGCCTCCGCCGCGGGGCCCTTCGCCAGGCAGGCGGAGGGCCCGCGTCGGTGTTAAAGGAGAGGACACGCCATGACGTCCTCTCCTCCCCGTTTCCGTGGAACCGATAGCTACCTCTCCAGCGAGGGCCTCCAGGCCGCCGTCAACTGCGCGCTGACGCTCCAACGTCCGCTGCTGGTGCGCGGCGAGCCGGGCACGGGCAAGACGCTGCTGGCCGAGGCCGTCGCCGAGAGCCTGGGCCTGCGTCTGCTCACCTGGCACGTGAAGAGCACCACGCGCGCCCAGGACGGCCTGTACGTCTACGACACCGTGCAGCGCCTGTATGACTCGCGCTTCGGCGACGGGGACGTGCGCGACATCCGCCGCTACATCCGCCTGGGGCCCCTGGGCGAGGCCTTCGCCTCGAAGGAGCGGGTGGTGCTCCTCATCGACGAGGTGGACAAGGCGGACGTGGAGTTCCCCAATGACCTGCTCCACGAGCTGGACCAGATGCGCTTCCGCGTCACGGAGACCAACGAGGACGTGGCGGCCACGCACCGCCCGGTGGTCATCATCACCAGCAACAACGAGAAGGAGCTGCCGGACGCCTTCCTGCGCCGGTGCGTCTTCCACTTCATCGACTTCCCGGACCAGGAGCTGATGCGGCGCATCGTCGAGGTGCACCACCCCGGGCTGGACGCGTCGCTGACGGAGCAGGCGCTCAAGGTCTTCTACGAGCTGCGCGGCTTCACGCGGCTGCGCAAGCGGCCCACCACGAGCGAGCTCGTCGACTGGATTTCGGTGCTCAAGGCCAACGGCGTCGCCCACGTGAAGCTGGACGAGAACCTGCCGTTCCTGGGGGCGCTGCTCAAGCGCGAGCAGGACCTGATGGCGGTGGCGGAGGCCTTCGGGCGGGGCCGCCGGACGAAGGCCTGAGCGAGGGCGCGCCATGTTCCTGCCCTTCCTCTACGAGCTGCGGCGGCGCGGGGTGCCGGTGGGCGCGCAGGAGGCGCTCGCGCTGGCGGAGGCGCTGAAGGCGGGGCTGCACGACAGCTCGCTGGACGGCTTCTACCATGTGGCGCGGGCCCTGCTCGTGCACGCGGAGACGCACCTGGACGCCTTCGACCAGGCCTTCCTCTCGCACTTCAAGGGCCTGGAGGGCTCGGGGCAGCAGCTCGCCCAGGAGCTGCTCGAGTGGCTGAAGGAGGCGCGCGAGCGGCGCGAGCTCACCCCCGAGGAGCGGGAGTTGCTGGAGCGCTTCAACGTGGAGGAGCTGGAGCGGCTCTTCCAGGAGCGCCTGGACGAGCAGCGCGAGCGGCACGACGGCGGGACGAAGTGGATTGGGACGGGAGGGGCCTCGCCCTTCGGGCACTCGGGGAACCCGCGCGAGGGCGTCCGGGTGGGCGGCGAGGGGGCCCAGGGCGGTGGCGGCCGCATGGCGATGAAGATCGCCGGGGCGCGCAAGTACCAGGGCTACCGGGGCGATGTGGTGCTGGACACGCGGCAGCTCGCGGTGGCGCTGCGCAAGCTGCGGGCCTTCGCGCGCGAGGGTGTGGCGGACGAGCTGGACGTGGAGGGCACCATCGCCGCCACGGCGAAGAACGCGGGCGAGCTGGAGGTGGTGACGCGCCCGCCGCGCCGGCCCAACACGCGCGTGGTGCTGCTGATGGACGTGGGTGGCTCCATGGACCCGTACGCGCACCTGGTGAGCCGGCTCTTCTCGGTGGCGAAGCAGGCCACGCACTTCAAGGAGCTGCGCACGTACTACTTCCACAACTGCGTGTACGGCCGCGTGTTCGACTCGCCGTACCTGCTGGGGGGCCTGAGCGTGCCGGACCTGCTGGGGCAGGTGGGGCGCCATCACAAGCTGGTGGTGGTGGGGGATGCGCTGATGGCGCCCTACGAGCTGTCGATGCGCACCAACTCGGAGGGCCGCTACGACCCGGTGGACGGCAAGGAGGGGCTGGTGTGGTTGATGGAGCTGGCGCGGCACTTCGAGCGCAGCGCCTGGCTCAACCCGGAGCCTCCGCAGACGTGGCGCGGCAACACCATCCAGGCGGTGAAGAACGTCTTCGACATGTTCCCCCTGACGGTGGAGGGCCTGGGCGAGGCGGTGGCGCATCTGACGAAGGGACGCATGGTGCGCGGGCGCCGCTAGCTGGGGTATCGTCCTGCCGCGTTTTCCACACCGCAGGGGGTAACGAGATGGCGACGACGATTCTGGTGACGGGTGCCACGGGCACCATTGGCTCGCAGCTGCTGTCCGCGCTGAAGGGCCAGCAGGACTTGACGGTGCGCGCGGCCGTTCGCAGCGCCACCAAGGCCGAGTCCATCAAGGGCGGCAATGTGACGCCCGTGGACTTCGAGTACACGAATTCGGAGCAGATGCAGAAGGCCGTCGAGGGTGTGGAGAAGCTCTTCCTCATCACCCCCTTCAGCCAGGACCAGGTGGATCTGGGCGCCCGGCTCATCGACTTCGCCAAGGCCGCGGGCGTGAAGCACGTCGTGAAGCTGTCGGCCATGGGCGCGGACTTCGCGCCGGGCATCCAGCTCGGGCGGTGGCACCGCACCCTGGAGCGCTACATCGCCGGCTCGGGCATGACGTACACCTTCGTGCGGCCCAACAACTTCATGGAGAACTTCGTCAACTTCTACGGGCCGGCCCAGGACGGCAACATCTACCTGCCCTGGGGCCAGGGCGCGTGCAGCTTCATCGCGGGCGCGGACGTCGCCGCGGTGGCCGCCGCCGCCCTCACCTCGAGTGGCCACGAGAACAAGGCCTATGACGTGACCGGTCCCGAGGCCTTCACCATCGCCCAGGCCGCCGCCACCCTCGGCGAGGTGACCGGCCGGAAGATCCAGTACGTGGAAGTGCCGGAGGCGGCCGCGCGCAATGCCATGCTCGACGGCGGCATGCCGGCGTGGATGGTCGACGGGATGATGGAGCTGCACGGCATCAACAAGGCGGGCTACGCCGCCCAGGTGACGGACACGGTGCAGAAGCTCACCGGCCGCGCGCCGACGAGCTTCGCCCAGTTCGCCAAGCAGAACGTCGCGCGCTGGAAGTGAAGCGCGGTCGACACTGAGGAGCCAGGACTCCTCCGGATCCCCATGCGGATGGGAGGCAGGGGCGCTAGAAGGGCCGCCTACCTCGCAGTCCCAATCCGGAGGAGTCTCCCATGGCCCCTGTCACCATCCAGCCGCTCTACACCGCCACCGCCACCTCGAACGGGGGCCGCAACGGCCGCGTCCGCTCGGACAACGGGACGATCGACATGGCGCTCACCATGCCCAAGGCGCTGGGGGGCCCGGAGGCCGCTGGCTCCACCAACCCCGAGCAGCTCTTCGCGGCGGGCTATTCGGCGTGCTTCGAGGGCGCGCTGCGGCTGGTGGCCGGGCAGATGAAGAAGCCCATCAAGGACGCCCACATCACGGCCCAGGCGACCATCGGGAAGACGCCGACGGGCGGCTTCGGGCTGGCGGTGGCGCTCCACGGCAAGCTCGCGGGCGTGTCCCAGGCCGAGGCGGACGAGCTGATGCACGCGGCGCACAAGGTGTGCCCGTACTCGCTCGCCACCCAGGGCAACATCGAGGTGAAGCTCTCGGCCGAGGCCGTCTGAGTCCCCTCCCCCCTCTCTCGGGAGAGGGGACGGGGGAGGGTGCACGCGTCGCGGATGAGGTCCGTGGGCGCTCCCTCCCCCGAGTCCGTCAGCCGAAGCGGGCGACCTCGGTGAGCACGGCGCGGGAAGGCCGCGTCACGTAGCCGAAGTGCTTGTCCGACTCGGCGCGCAGGTGCTTCGCGGCCTCACTGGCCACGTAGCGCTCCACGGCCTCCTTGTCCGCCAGCTCGTAGTGGCACACGTAGCGCACCCAGCCGTCCGGGGCGTGGGTGGTGTCCTTCCACTTGCGGCAGCGCAGGAAGCCGGGCTGGCGCAGCACCTCGGGGACGTGGATGTCCTCGTGCCAGCGGTTCCACGCCTCCTCGGCGGAGGGGGAGACCTCGATGGTGACGACGTAGAGCGCGGGCTTCACTTCTGGCTTCCCGTCGCCCAGGTGCCCCAGCGCACCAGCCGCGTGCCGCCCTCGGACTCGCGCTTGCCGCCCGCGAGCACGCGCTCGGTGCCGCTGGAGAGCGGCTGGAAGCGCGCCTCATAGGGCAGGCCCGCGAGCGCCGGGGCCCACGGCTCGGCCGCGTAGGTCTCCGAGGAGATGCGCTGGGTGCCCTCTACGTTCTCGGTGCGCTGCACGGTGAGGGCGGGCACGTCGCGACCCTCCACGGCGAAGGTGCCACGGGTGCCGGACGCCGCGGCGGCCGGAGGAAAGTCACCCGAGTCCAGGGCGCCCCAGGGCAGGCTCATGAGCACCTCCTCGAGGGGCTCCGGCTGGACCTGGGAGAAGTCGGAGCAGGGGGCGGCGCTGGCGTCGACGGGGCCCTCGGTGCGCAGGATGTAGCCGCGCTCGGCGGCGAAGCACACGCGCTGCACGGAGGGCGAGGGGCCCACGTCCACGCGCCGGTCGTAGTACGCCCCGGGGCCCAGGGGCCGGTCCAGCACGGGCGGCGCGGCCTGGGTGTCGGCCGAGCCCTCGCGGAACTCCCGCAGCGTGAACTTGAAGTCACCCGAGACGCCTCCGAAGCCGGAGAGCGTGTTGCCCGCCTCGAGCAGGCCGTGGGTGAGGTACAGCGGCCCGGGCTGCACGGCGTACACGCGCGTCTGGAGCGGGCCGTCCACGGGGCGCTGGTCGTTGACGTAGCGCAGGGCGTCCCAGGTGCGGCCGGCGGAGGCGGTGCGCTCGGCGGTGGACTCGCCCTGGCGCGGCACGTCGAGCGGGCGCGTCGTGTCCGCGCGCACGGGGAGCACGAGGTCCTGCGCCAGCCACGTCTGGGGCAGGGGCTTGCCGGCGTCATCGGTGAAGGACAGGCGCACCCAGACCCAGGGCTGCTGCACGGACACCACCTCCAGTGTCACCTGGCCGGCGAGGTTGCCCGTGGGGCCTCGCGGTGCGCTGCTTCGCTCGGCGGGGTTGATGCCGCCCCGTTGCGCGGCGAAGGAGTAGGTGACGCGGTCGCCCACGCGGGCGCGCTGCCAGGAGGTCTCATCGCCCCGCACGGGCGCGGGCTGGGCCTGGGTGTCGGTGGGAGAGGG
>NZ_DASVSO010001023.1:0-2650 GCF_036388035.1 Archangium sp. | reverse complement strand
TGGCCGCCTCGGCGTGCATCACGAAGACCTTCTCGGCCTCCTCAAGGCGGTTGGACAGGGCCAGCGCCTCCACGAGCCAGAAGCCGCACAGGAGAAAGGCCCCCTCGGGCCCCCCTACCCCGTCGTCCATCCGGTAGCGCCGGAGGAACCGTCCCGCCCCCAGCTCCGCGCGCAGCCAGTCGATGGTCTGTTGGACGAGCGGCTCGCACGCCCGGAAGCACCCCGCCACCGGCAGCAGCAGCAGCGAGGCATCCGGCTCGTTGCCGCCATAGAAGCCCACGAAGTGCTTCCCCGAGGGGTCCACGCCATGGCGGAGGATGTCGGCGCGGATGAGGTCCGCCTCACGGGAACACATCTCCACGACCGAGGGCTCGGCGAAGAGTCGCGCCAGATGCACACCCCGGTGGAGCGCCAGCCAGCACATGAGCTTGGAGTGGACGTTGTGGCGCATCTCCCGGCGGGGCTCCCAGATGCCATGGTCCGGCTCGCGCCAGCGGCGGGCGGTGGTTTGGATGACCCGCTTCAGGAGCCCCCAGGTGCGCAGCGGCAGCCGGCCCCCGAACCGCTCGTAGAGGAAGGCCGCGTCGAGCAGCGCGCCAGCGGTGTCGAACTGGAGCTGGTCGCGCGCGTCGTTTCCGATCCGCACCGGGCGCGAGCCCTGGAACCCGGCCAGGTGCTCGAGGATCCGCTCCTCGGGCACGGGCCCGCCATCCAGCGAGTACATCACCTGGAGGGTCTCGCCGCGGGTCAGCGTGTCGCGCACGAAGTAGAAGAACTCCCGGGACTCGTCCGCGTAGCCGATCAGGTTGGTGGCGCGCACGGCCATGGCCGCGTCGCGGATCCAGCTGAAGCGGTAGTCCCAGTTCCGGGGCCCGCCAATCCACTCGGGCAGTGACGTGGTGGGCGCGGCCACCATGGCGCCGGTGGGCGCATACATCAGCAGCTTCAGTGCCAGCGCCGAGCGCAGCACATGGTGCCGCCAGGGCCCCTCGTACCGCAGGCGCTGGGACCACTCGCGCCAGGCTTGTCGGGTGGCCCGGAGCAGCTCGAAGGGTCGGTACGCGGCAATAGGCTCCGGCCGGTCCGAGTCCCAGGCCAGCACCATCCAGCGCCGCTCCCCGTTGCCAAGCCGGATGCGCGCCCGAAGGCCCGTCTCGCCATGGCGCTCCCAGTGGGCCTCCCCATCGAGGACCGCGACCATCCGCTCGCCCATGGAGCCATGCGCGACGAGCCCGTGCTCCGCGCACTCCACCCGCGTCTTCGACTCCCCGTAGCGGAACCGCGGATCGAAGACGACGTCCAGCTCGAAGGTGCCCTCCACGCACTCGATGCGCCGGTGGACCTCGTGGATGGTGGCGCGCGGGTCGTTCGTCCACGGCATGTAGTCGATGACCCGCACGACGCCCCGGCGCTCGACGCGGAAGAGCGTCTCCAGCACGTTGGTGTCCGAGTCGTACCGCTGCAGGCTCTCGAAGGGCCAGGTGGCCGGGGTGATGCCCGTGGTGCCCCCCTTTTGTTCATCGAGGATGCCCGCGAAGACGCTCGGGCTGTCGAAGCGAGGAAGGCAGAGCCAGTCGATGACGCCGTCGGGACGGACCAGGGCGCAGGTGATGCCGTCGCCGATCATTCCCCGGCTGGCCAGGGAGATCTCCCGGAACGAGTCCGGATTCGAGAATCGAAACGGCCGGTTCATCCGCTTGGCGGCACTGTAGAGATCCATGCGTCTCCTTCTCTCCGAGAAGGGTAGGAACCCTCTCCCTCTGGAAGCCTCAGCCCGTGAGGACACCAGCCGGGCATCCAGCGGCGTGCTCCGAGAGCGACCTGGTGGACAGGCCCTCCACCGCCTCCGTGTGAAGCCGCCGGAAACACCTGTGGCATTTCACCCCAATGAGGAACTTCATCGCGCGTGGGCGGTCATTGCTCTGCCTGCTGCTGTGCGTCTCCCTGCCAGCCCTGGCGGGGCCGCATCCCAGCCTCTTCTTCGAGGCGGCGCAGGTGGAGGGCCTCCGTCAGAAGGCGCAGTCCACCCATCAGGCCATCTACCAGCCGCTCCTGAAGGGAACGACGGACTACCTGGACACCACCCTCTCCTCTTCCGGGACGATCACCTGGAAGGGGACCGGGAACACCCGGCAGATCGGCGATCGCCGCGAGATCGGCAACCTGCTGGTGGTGTTCGCCTTCGTGTCGCAGGTGTCCACCGACAGCCGCTACTTCGAGTTGGCCAAGGGCTGGCTGCTCACCGTGTCCTCGTGGGGCAACCTCGATCTGGACGGCACGCACGACCTGATGCAGGCCCACCTGCTGGGAGGCCTCGCGGTGGCCTATGATCTGCTGGCCCCACGCCTCACCTCCGCCGAGGCCACGAAGGTCCGCGCCACCCTCCAACAGAACGCCACCGACCTCGCGCGGGCCTCCAAGGGTGGCACCTGGTGGGCGGACGAGTACCTGCAGAACCACAACTGGATCAACCACGCCGCCATCGGACTCACGGCGCTCGCCACGCGCGGGGAGCTGCCGGAGGCCACCACCCAGCCCTGGCTCGACCTGTCCGTGAGCAACGCGCGCAAGGTGAAGCAGATGATGGACCTGATCACGGACGGCACGTACCACGAGGGCACCGGCTATCTCCTCTACGGGCTGAGCTGGT